>CACFKF010000001.1 GCA_902566775.1 uncultured Pelagibacteraceae bacterium
TCAAAAGATTCACTAAAAGAATATTCACTTTCGCCTTCAATATTTAAATTCTTATTTTCATATTTCAGTCTTATTGAATTATTTTTTAACAAAACAGAATCTTCATAATTGTTAAAATAATTTTTTATTAAATTATTTTTTTGTTTCAAAATTAAGCTATCTAAATCTATTTTTGATGAATATTTCAGTGCTTTAACTTTCCCTTTTTTTATATTGAAAGAAAATTTATTTTTTATTTCAAAAATAATTTCTTGATCATGAATGAAGTTTAAATCATTTTTGAATATATCTTTTAATAATGTTATATTGATCGTATTTTTTTTAGTTCTAACATCTCCTGTTACTATTTTTTTTCCATCAGTGTCTGTAGTTATATTTATTTTGTCTGACAGAAGTTTTATTTTTTTATGATGGAAATTTGCATTATTGATTGAAATTTTGTCCTTTTGATTGGTGAAATTAAAATTAATATTTCCAAAAGAATATTTATCACTGAACTTTACTTTTGCTTTTTTAACTTGACCATCAAATTTATGATCAATTATTTTTCCGTTCCCATCAAACTTTATATATCCCCTTAGGTTGGCATATCCACCTTTTATAAATATATTGTAAATTATTGCCGAAGGTTGTTCTAATGATGCAATCGAAATTAGATCTTTAATTTTGTTGTCTTTAGTTCTTATTTCAAACTCTTCTATGATAAAATTATCTTTAAAGTATGATAAAATATCAATTCTAGTATCAATAGATTTAAGTTCTATTTTACTCTGACCTGAAATTAATGTTGGATCTTTAGTGCTAATCCTTATTTTTGGATTTGTTAAACTTTTTATAGAAAGATAAATTTTTACTTTTTTAATATTTAAATTAAGATTTTCATTATATTTTTTTACTTGTGAAATAATCAAAGGATTAAATTTTTTAGTTTCTAACCCAACATTTGAAAGAAAAATTATCGAAAAAAATAAAACAACAATTAAAATTAAAATTGAATAAATAAAAAATTTAATAAGTCTAATCATTTAAATTATATAGATTGCTTTCTAAAAACTCATCTAAATCTCCATCTAATACTTTATCTGGATTTGAGCTCTCATAATTTGTTCTATTATCTTTAACCATTCTATATGGATGCAAAACATATGATCTTATTTGATGACCCCATCCAATATCTTGCTTTGAACTTTCTATATTTTTTGTTTGGTCTTCTTTTTTCTTTAGTTCATAGTTGTACAGTCTTGCTTTGAGCATTTTCATGCAAGTTTCTTTATTTTTATGTTGTGACCTTTCATTTTGACATTGTACAACAATTTTTGTTGGAATATGTGTAATTCT
Source organism: uncultured Pelagibacteraceae bacterium (assembly GCA_902566775.1). GTDB lineage: Bacteria > Pseudomonadota > Alphaproteobacteria > Pelagibacterales > Pelagibacteraceae > Pelagibacter. The sequence continues at coordinate 1,339 of CACFKF010000001.1, forward strand.
AACAGCACTATCAGTGGTATTTACATGTTGTCCTCCTGCGCCACTAGAACGATAAGTATCAACTCTTAAATCTTTTTCCAAAACTTCTATGTCAATATTTTCATCAACAACTGGGTAAATCCACACACTGGCAAAACTAGTATGTCTTCTTGCACCAGAATCAAATGGCGAAATTCTCACAAGCCTATGTATTCCTGACTCTAACTTCAGCAGTCCAAAAGCATAATCTCCTACAATTTTAATTGTAGACGATTTTATACCAGCTTCATCTCCCTTGTGTTCGCTAATTATTTGAAACTTAAATTCTTTATTTGAAGACCATTTCATATACATTCTTCTTAGCATTTCGGCCCAATCTTGACTTTCTGTACCTCCTGCACCAGCGTGAATTTCTACATAACAGTCAAAACTATCGGATTCTTTTGAGAGAAAACACTTTGTTTCGTTTTTTTTTGCTTTTATTTTTAAATTTTCAATGCTGTTTAATGAATCATTAATTACTGCAGCATTGTTTTCTTCAACTGCTAAGTTAAATAGTTCAGAAATTTCTTTACATTGATTAGCTAAATAATGATAAGAATTAATTAGATCTTCTTGAAATTTCTTTTCTTTAATTATTTTTTGAGCTTTATTCTTATCTTGCCAGAAATTAGATTCTAGCATCTTTGAATTATTTTTTTCTAATTTTGAATAGATATTATTTTTTTCAAAGATACTCCTTAATTCTCAAGTTAATTTTTTCTATTTCTAATTTAATATTTGTAAAATCTTTATCCATTAATAAAACTTTAATATATTATTGTTATTTAATCTATCATTAATATTTCCAAATGATGCGTCTTCATTATCAATTTTTTCTTTTTTAAAAACTTCAATAATTGTTTTTTTAGATCCAAAGTTGGCTTTTTTACCTGTTACAGATTCAACTACCATCATAGAAATACCTGGGGGAACTTTAAATGGTCTTGCGTCTTTTTTTTTAATAGCCAATTTAACAAAGTCTTTAAAAATTGGCATAGCTGTTTTGGCTCCTGTCTCATAACGGCCTAAGGGTTTTGGTTCATCCATGCCTACATATGCTCCTATAACAAGCTTTGAAGTGTATCCAATAAACCAAGTGTCGGTATTCTTGTTTGTTGTTCCTGTTTTTCCAGCTAAATCTAGATTAAGATCTCTAAGGCGTTTTCCAGTACCTCTCTTGATTACTCCTTCCAACATAGAAGTGACCTGATAAGCCGACTGAGGTGAAATAACTTGATTAAAATTATCAGTAATCTTTGGGATAGATTCACCAGAATATGAAATATGCTCACACTCTTTACAAGATCTAGTTTCAGAATTAAAAAAAGTTACTCCTTCAGAGTCTTGTATTCTATCTATTAAAATAGGATTAATTTTTTTTCCTCCATTAACAAATGAACAATATGCTGAAGTTAATTTTAATAGTGTTGTTTCAGCAGAACCAAGAGCGATTGATAATAGTTCTTGGGGGCTCTCATATATGCCAAGCTTTTTTGAAAAATTAGCTATTTTATCTACGCCAATTTCTTGTGCAATTCTTACTGTCATTAAATTTCTTGATTTTTCCAAACCCATTCTGAGTGTTGAAGGTCCATAGAACTTTTTTCCATAATTTTCCGGTTTCCACATTTTTAAATCTGAACCTTGCTCTAATACCAATGGAGCGTCTAGTATTAATGTGTTTGGAGAAAAATTATTTTCTAATGCTAAAGCGTAAATAAATGGTTTAAATGCCGAACCAGGTTGTCTTAAAGCTTGTGAAGCTCTATTAAATTCACTTTTTTTAAAACTAAAACCTCCCGATAAAGCATAAACTCTGCCGGTAAATGGGTCCATGACAACTATTCCTCCATTAACTTTGGGTAGTTGCTTTAATTCATACTTGTTATTCCGGATTTTTTTAACATAAATTACATCGCCAACTTTAAGTAATTCTTCAAATTCCTTTTTTGTCCAAGAAATATTCTCATAATCAATTACTCCATTAAAATCTTCAGTAGTTTTAATATGTACATTAAACTTATTTACTTTGTTAACAATAGCAAGCCGCCACCCGATAGATTTTTCTAATTTATATTTTTCTAGATCATTTTTCCAATTATCCAACTTTTTTTTATTAGTTAAAGGTCCTCTCCATCCTTTTCTCCTGTCATATCTTTCTAGACCTTTTCTAAGAGAAATGGTTGCTATATTTTGTAATTCTAAATTTAAAGGTGTTTTAATATTTAAACCTTGCTTATATACTTTTTCAAATCCAAATTTATCTACTACATGTTTTCTTATATCTTCAACATAATATCTAGTGTCTTCTAGAAAGATTTTTTTTCTTTTTTTTAATTCAATCTTTTTATTAACTAATTTTATATAGTCATCTTGATTTAAATAATTATTATCCAATAAATTTTTTAATACTAGATTTCTTCTAAATTTTGCAAGTTCAAGATTTTTATAAGGATTGTATTTGCTAGGGGCTTTGGGAAGTGCCGCAAGCAATGCTGCTTCTGAGTAATTTAGTTCACTGATAGGCTTGTTAAAATATTCTAAACTTGCTGAAGCTATTCCGTACGCTCCTTGTCCTAAATAAATTTGATTTAAATAGAGTTCTAAAATTCTTTTCTTTGAAAGGGCCCTTTCTATTCTAAAAGCTAAAATAGCTTCTTTAATTTTTCTATTAATACTAACTTCGTTGCTTAGTAAAAAATTTTTTGCGACTTGCTGGGTAATTGTTGAAGCTCCTTCAAGCCTTTTTGAATACAAAATATTCGAAATATTATTTATAGTGGCTCTAATAACGCCTTTTGCATCAACTCCAGGGTGTGAAAAAAAATTTTTATCCTCAGCAGACAGAAATGAATTTATTACTTTTGGTGGAATTGCATTATAAGGGACAAAAATCCTTTTTTCTTTGGAAAAATCGCTAACTAATTGACCTTCTCCAGCATAAACTTTACTTGAAACTGGAGGTTTGTAGTTCTTTAAAAATTTGTAATCTGGAAGTTTGTTTGAAAATGCCCATAAAATAGCAATTAATGTTATGAACATTAACAATGTTCCCACTGAAAATAATATTACTATTTTTTTGAAAAAACTATTCATTTTAGTTTTATTTAACTTATGAATTTGTTAAAGTTAAGGCATCAAAATAAAACAGAATTTATAATGAAAACAATAATCAAAAAAATATGGAAAAAAATTTATATATTGATGCTTCGCATCCTAACGAAACTAGAGTTGTGCTTAAATCAAATGGTAACATTGAAGATTATGAGTACGAAGGCATAAAAACCAACTTAATAAAAAATAATATTTATTTAGGAAAAGTAAGCCGTGTGGAACCTTCTTTGCAGGCAGCATTTGTAGATTTCGGCAGAGAAAGACATGGATTCTTATCTTTTAACGATATTCAATCAGATTATTATCAAATACCACAAAGTGATCTCGAAAAAATTAAAAAAGAAGAAGAATTTGCTAGAGAAAAATTATTGAAAGAAAGTGAACAGCTAGAAGAAAAAAATTTAAGTGAAGGTAATTTTGCATCAACCGATCCTGTGGAAAAAAAAGTAGAAAGTTATGAAAATGGTGAAAATGTTAATGTTGAAAAAAAAACATCCAAATAAAAGATATAAAATTCAAGAAGTTATTAAACCTAATCAAGTAATACTTGTGCAAGTACTAAAAGATGAAAGAGGCTTGAAAGGAGCAGCTCTTAGTACTTTTATTTCTATAGCTGGTAAATATATTGTGCTTATGCCAAATACTCCAAAAGGAGGTGGTATATCAAGAAAAATTTTTAATCCTTCTGATAGAAAAAAAATCAGAACTATTTTAAATCAAATTGAAATTCCTAAAGAAATGGGAATTATAGTTAGAACCGCGGGCTCAAACAAAACAAAAAATGAAATTAACCATGATCTTGAAAATTTATTGATAGTTTGGAATTCAATTAAGGAGACTGCAATGAATTCAATGGCTCCATCACTCATTCATCATGAAAGTGAAATAATTAAAAGAACTTTAAGAGATATGTTCGATGAAAACACAAAAAATGTAATAGTTGAAGGCAATGAAGGTTACCAAAAAGCAAAAAACTTCATGAAACTTTTAATGCCAAAACTTGTTAAAAAAGTAAAAAAATATAGAGACAAAATTCCCTTATTTGTAAAAGAAAATATAGAAAATAAACTAAATGAAATTTTTGAAACACAAGTTAAGCTAACCTCAGGAGGTTATTTAGTAATAAACCCCACGGAAGCTTTGGTTTCTATAGACGTAAACTCAGGGAAATCTATAAAACAAAAAAATATTGAAAGCACTGCCTTAAACACAAATTTAGAAGCAGCTGAAGAAATATCGAGACAAATAAAAATTAGAGATTTATCTGGGTTAATAATTATTGATTTTATTGACATGCACAATTTTGGAAATAGAAGATTAATCGAAAGAAAACTCAAGGAAAAATGCAGATCTGACAGAGCAAGAATTCAAATTGGAAGAATTAGTACCTTTGGATTGCTTGAAATGTCAAGACAACGCTTAAGAGAAAGTGCGGTAAAATGGAATATTACACTAACAAACGAATCTTTTGCTTTAAAATTATTAAAAACTGTTGAACTGAAATCAATTAGCAACAAATCAAAAAATGTTAAAATAACAGTATGCGAAAAAATTAGTAACTTTATAAATAACAACTTTTTAGAAGATATAAAATATTTTCAAAAAAAAAATAAAATAAAAATTGAAATTGTTAATGATAATTCATTGATTGTTCCTGATTATATTATTGAATTTCAAAATAAATCTAGAAAAATTATAGAAAAAATAGAATCTTTATCAACATTAAAAAAATTAGAATTACCAGATGATAAAAATATAAACGTTAAAGAAATCAAAAAATTTAAAAAATTCAAAAAAAAAAAATTTTACAAAAAGAAATTTTACAAAAAAAAAAATTAAATTCTTCCTTTTTCAGGTGAAGACGCACTGCCATATATAGATTTATTTATTCTACCAGATAAATAAGATTGTCTTCCAGCTAAGACAGCAAATTTCATAGCTACAGCCATTTTGAAAGGATCTTTGGCTTTGGCTATAGCCGTATTAACTAAAACACCGTCGCAACCTAATTCCATTGCTACTGTAGCATCGGAAGCTTGTCCTAAGCCAGCATCTATAATTAATGGAAGATTTGTCTGACTTCTAATTATTTTAATATTCGTTTGATTTTGAATTCCAAGACCAGATCCAATTGGAGCTGCTAATGGCATAATAGCAGAAGCTCCACAATTTTCTAACCTCTTAGCCATAAGTGGATCATCAGTGCAATAAACCATAACTTTAAAACCTTCTTTAGATAAAACTTCTGTTGATTTTAAAGTTTCTATCATGTCAGGAAAAAGTGTTTTTTTATCTCCTAAAACTTCAAGCTTTACCAATTTCCAGCCACCTATTTCTCTTGCTAATCTAAGTGTTCTAAGAGCTTCTTCAGAAGTGAAGCATCCAGCTGTATTTGGCAAGTAGGTTATTTTTTTTGGATCTATATAATCCATCAATAATGGTTTTTTTTTATCAATTATATTAACTCTTCTTACTGCAACTGTAACAATTTCTGCGCCAGATAACTTTACAGACTTTGCGCATTCTCGCATGTTTTTATATTTGCCAGTCCCTACAATTAAACGTGATTTGAATTTTTTTTTTGCAATTATTAAGTTGTCTATATTTGTCATTAACCTCCACCGATAAAGTGAACTATTTCTATTTTATCATTTTGTTTTATTTTAATTTTGCTCAATGAATTCTTGTTTATTATTGACTGATTTAACTCAATAGCTACCTTTTTTAATGGCACTTTTAATTTTTTGATTAAATTAAGCAAAGTAATTTTATCTTGTATTTTAATATATTTTCCGTTTATTTTAATTTTTATTTTATTTACTTTTTTCATAATATATAAGAGTTCAATGAAAAATAATATTATTGTTATTAATGGTCCAAATCTTAATCTATTAGGAGAAAGAGAACAATCAGAATATGGATCAATTAATTATCAAGATTTAAAAAATAAATGCTTAAAATATTCTAAAGATATAGAAATTAATGTAGATTTTACTCAATCAAATATTGAGGGCGAAATAGTAACGCTAATACAAGAAGCTAGAAAAAAATATGATGGTTTGATAATTAATGCAGCTGGATTTACTCATACTTCAGTATCAATCCGCGATGCTTTAGCTATTTTTAAAAAACCCAGTATAGAACTTCACATATCGAATATATATAAAAGAGAAGAGTTTAGGCAAAAATCTATGATAAGTGCTGTTGTAACTGGGGTAATTTGCGGATTAGGAGCAAACGGTTATATTTTGGCCATAAATGCAATGCATGAATTGCTAAAAAATGGAAATTGATAAAAAAATAATCAAAAAATTAGTTGAAGCCTTAGATGAATTAAAAAAATCTTTGAAAGGTGAAAACCTTACAATTTCCGATTCAACTGTTGAAGAAGAGGTTGAGATTTCAAAATCTGTTGTAAAAAGTCCAATAGTTGGAACTGCATATCTCGCTCCTGAACCTGGGGCCAAGCCTTTTGTTTCAATTGGAAAAAAAATTAAGAAAGGTGAAACTATAATGATAGTTGAAGCAATGAAAACTATGAATCATGTTCCGTCTTCTTTAGATGGTATCGTCAAAAAAATTTGTGTTGAAGATGGTCAGCCAGTTGAATTTGATCAAACGCTTATTGTTCTTGAGTAATGTTTAAAAAAATATTAGTCGCAAACCGAGGTGAAATTGCTGTCAGAGTAATTAGAGCTTGTAAAGAATGGGGCATTCAAACAGTTGCTGTTCATTCTAATGTTGATAAAGATAGTATGCATGTCAGGTTAGCTGATGAAAGTGTTTGTATTGGTTCTCACCAACCAGTAAACAGTTACTTAAATATTCCAGCCATAATGTCAGCAATAGAATTAACCAACACTGAAGCAGTTCATCCAGGCTATGGTTTTTTGTCAGAAAACGCAAGTTTTGCAAAAATTCTTGAAGAAAACAAAATAAAGTTTATTGGTCCTTCATCAAAATTAATAAGTATGATGGGTGATAAAATAGAAGCAAAAAAGATTGCCAAAAAATACGGTTTGCCAGTTATTGAAGGTTCTGAAGGTGGAGTTTCAAACTTAAATGAAGCAAAAAAAATATCAAAAAAAATAGGTTTCCCTGTTCTCATTAAAGCAGCAGGAGGTGGTGGTGGCAAAGGAATGAAAATAGTACATGAAGAAAAGAATTTTGATATATCGTTTTCTTCTGCAAAAACTGAAGCATTAAAATATTTTGGCAATGATGAAGTTTATATAGAAAAATTTTTTCAAAACCCTAGACATATAGAGGTTCAAGTATTATCTGGAAAAAATAGAACTGTTCACTTGCATGAAAGAGATTGCTCTGTGCAAAGAAGACATCAAAAACTTATAGAAGAAACTCCTAGTCCACTTTTAACTGAAGAAATAAGAAAAGATCTGTTTGAAAAAACAGTAAATATGGTAAGCCAAATTGGTTATGAGGGTGCCGGTACTGTGGAATTTATATACGAAGATGGAAAATTTTTTTTTCTAGAAATGAATACAAGAGTCCAAGTAGAACATCCTGTAACAGAAGTTGTAACTGGAATAGATATTATAAAAGAACAAATTCACATTGCATTCACTGGCGAAACTGCATTAACACAAAAAGATATAAAACCTAGAGGACATGCTATCGAGTGTAGAATAAATGCCGAAGATCCAAGTAAAAATTTTCAACCTTGTCCTGGTACAATTGGAATATGTCATCAACCATCAGGTTTTAGAACTAGAGTAGACGGATCTATTTTTCAAGGATATAAAATAACTCCTTATTACGATAGCATGGTATGTAAACTAATTTGCCATGGAAGAAATAGAAATGAAGCTATACAAAGAATGTTGCGTTCTTTGGATGAGTTTGTAATTGAAGGAATTACAACGACAATAGATCTACATAAAAAATTATTAACTCATAAAAAATTTATAAACTCTGATTTCAATGTGAGTTGGCTAGATAACGAAAAAATTATTTAACTTTTAATAACATTTGGTTAACCAAATATCATAAACAGGATGGTCAAAAGGCCTAATTGATGGGCTGGAAGAAAAAGTCCATCCATTAAACACAAATACTTCATCATTACTTTTTTTGCTAATATCTTTGACTTGTAAGTAAGCAGTTATTTCTGGATTATCATCAAACTCCGAATTTTGGCATTTCAATGCTTTAATTAACAAATTTTCAAACTCTTTTTCTTCACCCATTCGAATTTCTAATTTACTATTTTTTGAACTTACTTTGTCTAATATTTTTATTTCGACAAATTTTTCTTCATTTTGATTCTTTATATTGGTTTCAGATTTTGCAATTGATAAAAATAAACTTAAGCATAATAATATATATACAAAATTATTTTTTCCAAGACTTATATTTTTTTCCAATTTCATTATTTTTTTTGTTTGGATGGTATGATTGATCTGTTCCGGTTTGATTAGATAAATGTTGTTTTTGCCACTCATATCTTTTTAAATTGTGTAAATTTTCAATTTTATTTTTTGTATGATGTATCCAAGAATACCAATCATCAGGAATTTTTGTAGCTTCAATCTCGCTGTTATAAATTACCCATCTTTTTCCATTTTTATTTTCGTAATATTTGTTGCCTAACGAATCTTTTCCAACAAATTTTCCAAACAGAATTGTTTGAATTCTTGTTCCAAGTGTTTGCTGATTCCACCAAACAAATATTTGTTTAAAAAATGTCAACATATTTTTTTATATTTTTTTACAATTTAAAATTGTAAAAAATAAATTAGACTAAAATTATTAAATGTATATATATTAATTATCTGTAGACGTAAAAATTTAATTAATAGAATAACAATGGCCAAATACCTAGTAGAAACATATTATACATGTAGTTTTAAAGTCTCCCATTACTTGGAAAATGTTAATGAAAAAGAGTTGGCAAGTCTTGAAAAAAGAGATGACGGAAAATTTGAAGTTTTAGATGTAAAACTTGATAATAGAAAAACTAAGAATCTTAACAGAAATTTAGTTGATGTTGAAAAAAAGATAATAAATAAAGATGTTATCAACGAAACATCTAAACCAAAAGTTGTTTCAAATGATATTAACCAGAAACTCGTAAAAAAAATAAATGAAGGCATTGGAAAGCGTTTTAGTATGCCCGATAGAAGAAAAGGTTATATACAAAAAGCTTCTATTGGGAATCATAAAGTATACTTGCATACTGGAGAATATGAAGATGGAAAAATAGGAGAAATTTTCATAGACACCAGTAAAGAGGGTGAATTGGTAAAAGCATTAATGAATAATTTTGCTATAGCAATATCTCTTGGACTTCAATATGGAGTGCCTCTTGATGAATTTGTAAATGCTTATGTTGATACAAAATTTGAACCCTCTGGCAAAGTTGCAGGCAATGATCGTATTCTGAGTGCTTCGTCAATTTTAGATTATATATTTAGAGAGCTTGCTATATCATACTTAAATAGAGAAGATTTAGCTCATACACCTTCTATTGGTGGAAAAGATGTTAATCAAAGAGATGATGAAGATATTGAAGGTCAAAACAAATTTTTAAAAATTGTAAAAGATATTACAAGTAAAGGATTTGTAAGAAACAATTATAAGAAAAATTTAGTAGATCTTTCTGATATAAAAATTAATCTCAAAGGTAAGAAATAATATTATTTATTTTTATTTATAGACAAATTTAGTTCTTTTAATTGGTCAGAACTCGCTTCTGATGGAGCGCTCATCATAAGATCTTGAGCATTTTGATTCATTGGAAACATGGTTACTTCTCTAATATTCTTTTCTTCTGCTAATAACATAATAATTCTATCAATCCCAGGAGCTATACCACCATGCGGTGGAGCACCATAACTCAAAGCATTAATCATTCCGCTAAATTTTTCATCTACTTTATCCTTGTCATATCCAGCAATGGAAAACAACTTGTACATAAGTTCTGGTATATGGTTTCTAATTGCACCTGAAGATAGTTCAACTCCATTACAAACAATGTCGTACTGATAAGCTTTAATATTTAATGGGTTTTTAAAATCAATTTTTTTTACTTCTCCTTGTGGCATTGAAAAAGGATTGTGACTAAATTTAATTTTATTAGTTATTTGATCTTTTTCAAACATTGGGTAGTCAACTATCCAGCAAAAAGCAAATTCGTTTTCATTAATTATTCCTAATGAACTAGCTATCTTATCTCTAGCTAATGAAGTAATTTTTTCCAAATCACCAGTTTTTGCACAGGCCAAAAAAATACTATCTCCTATTTCTGCAGAAGTTATATTCATGATTTCTTTTAATGATTCCTCTGAAAAAAATTTCCCTACAGGACCTTTGGCAGAAATATTATTATTTTTTTCGAGTATGAAATATGCAAGACCTGAAGCACCTTCTTCTTTTGCCCATTTGTCTATACCATCAAAAAAACTTCTTGGTCTATCTTTTGTTTTTTTGGCAACTATTGCTCTTACAAAAGATCCTGATTTAACAAGTTTTTTAAAAATTTCAAATTTGACATCTTCTCTAGAAAAAATCTTTGTCAAGTCGTGTATAATTAATGGATTTCTCAAATCAGGCTTGTCTGTCCCATATTTTAACATTGTTTCTTCAAATTTTATTTTAGGAAATTTTTCATACTTAAGTTTTTTATTTGAGAACTTTTTAAAAATATTGACCATTAATTTTTCTACAACTTCAAAGACATCTTCTTGTTCTACAAAAGACATCTCCAAATCTAATTGATAAAATTCCCCAGGGCTTCGGTCAGCACGTGCATCTTCATCTCTAAAACAAGGAGCTATTTGGAAATATTTATCAAAACCAGCTACCATAATTAATTGTTTAAATTGCTGAGGAGCTTGTGGAAGAGCATAAAATTTTCCTGGATTTAATCTGCTCGGAACTAAAAAATCTCGCGCTCCTTCAGGACTTGAAGATGTTAAAATTGGAGTTTGAAATTCCAAAAATCCAAATTTAGTCATTTCAGATCTTATGAATTCAATCACTTTTGATCTTAAAATAATATTTTCATGAATTTTTTTTCTTCTTAAATCTAAAAATCTATATTTTAATCTAATTTCTTCAGCATATTCTTGATCAGTAAAAATAGGCATGGGTAATTCTTTGCAGTGACCTAGAATTTCAAATGATTCTATTTTAACTTCAATCTCTCCAGTTTTTAATTCAGAGTTAATAGTGTCTGCAGAACGTGCTATAACAATTCCTTCTACTTTAATAACGCTTTCTAATTGTAATTTTTCTAAACTTTTAAAAAAACTATTGCTTTTATCAATAACACATTGAGTCAGACCGTAATTATCTCTTAAATCAATAAATAGTAAATTCCCATGATCTCTTTTTTTATTAACCCAACCGGATAAAATGATTTTTTGGCTTTTGTTTTTTATATTTAACTCATTACAGTTATGTGTTCTATATTTATGCAATTTAAACCTTCAGTGCTTCTTTAATAATTTTAAAATCAATAGATTTCTTTCTTTTCAAACTGATCTCATCAAGTTTATATACAAATTCATATATCTTTCCATAAGATCTATCAATGTGTTTAATGATAAAATCTATAAGTTTTTTATCAACCTTGATTTGTCTATCAGAAAAATTTTTTAATAAAATCGCAAAAATTAATTCATCATCAGGATTTTCAATTTTAGCGAAAACACAATTCCTTGATCTAGATACAAAATCCTTAAGTCTAAATTTGAACTGATTAATTGGTATCAATGAGTTTATTAAAATAAATTTGTTATCTTGGTCTGCTACATTAAACAAAGTATACATTAGCTTTTCATCAACATTTTCGTCAAAATCGTCTAATATTAGGTTTTCAAAAATTTTAAATTCTTTTAAACTTTCTTGACTAAACTCATTTGCTTGTATTTTAAAAGCTTTGTACTTTTTTTTAAATATATTTGATAAGTGTGTTTTGCCGCAATATTTTTCACCATGCACATTTAATATGTTTTTTTCCCACTTGGGCCATTTTTCTACTAAACTAAAAGCAAAAAAATTACTTTTATTTACATAAAAGTCTTCATTCATATAATTTTGTTTCAAATCAAATTGTAGTAATAATTGATTTAAATCATTCATTTAATTTTCCAAATTTGATTATTTTTCTCAAGATTTAATCCTATAGTTTTAATCTCTTTAAAAAATTTATCAGGCGATCCATTATAAATAACTTTATAAAAAATATCTTTGTTATTAAAAGATAGTATCATAAAATTTGAAACTAAATCTAAATCTTCCAAAGTTTTTTCAAACAATTCTATTGTATGATAATCTTTGGAAGATAAAGAAAAAGTTATAGGTAATTGAATTGAAGTATTTATTATATTTAATTTTTTCCATTCATCTTCGTAGATATTTTTTAAATCAAGTATTAATCTTGATATAGATGTATCATAATTAAGGTCTAGGTCATTATAATTAATAGAAAAAATTTTATAATTATTATTTAATTCTAGCTTGGACAAAACATTAATTTGATTTTGGTCTTGATAAATAATTGATACTATATAATTCTCTAAATTATATTTTTTAGAAATCTCCTCAAAATTATATTCTTCTATTAACCCAATATTGTTATTAAAAGTTTGCGCATCTTCAATATCTTCATTTGGAAGAATATAATTTAATAAGTGATAATTTTTTTTATAATTATTCCAATTATTGTAAATTGGATTTTTTTCAAAATAAACTAATCCGTTTTCTTTGTTATTAATTAACAATGGTATAAACAAAAGGTTCAATTTTTTTGGCATAGAAGGAAAAATGTTTTTTGACTCAAAGTACTTGTATGTGTTTTTTTTATTAAAATTAACATTAAATTTTGCATAATATTTATTTTCATAAAATTTTTCGTCACTTACATTGAAAGAATCAATTAAACTTTTTATTGTTGATAAATTTGTTTTTTTTATTTTTTTAATATCTTTTGAAACAATTACTGTTGAAATTAATTGAAAAAAAGCTGATTCAAATGCTTTATCAAAGACCCTTTTTTTATTAAAATCTAAATTAAAATCTTCAGAAATCTCTATTTCGTTTATTTTAAATGAATTAGCATGTAGTTTTGAAATTAATATAGAGTTTAAAAAAATGGTAAAAAAGAAAATGAATTTGCAAAATTTTTTTATAATTTCTAATTTACTTTTAAAAGTCATATTTAAACTTAATAATAATGAATAAACATAAATTTACATACGAAAAAAGTGGCGTCAATATTGCAGCTGCAGATAAATTTGTTAAAATTATATCTAAAATTTCAAAAAAAAATAAAAAAAATAAAAGTTTCGAAAATATTGGTGGTTTTGGATCTATATCTAACATTCCAAAAAATATTAAAAATCCAAAAATAGTTGCGAGTACGGATGGTGTTGGTACAAAAATTGAGATAGCAAATATTTTAAGCAAATATGACACAATTGGAATAGATCTTGTTGCTATGTGTGTGAACGATTTGATAGTTCAGGGTGCCAAACCACTTCTCTTTCTTGATTACATATCAATTAACAAAATAAACCTGTCTAAACTTAAATCAATACTAAAAGGAATTATTAAAGGCTGTAATATATCAGGTTGCGAATTGGTTGGAGGTGAGACAGCTGAAATGCCAGGTACCTATGAAAGTAATAAATTTGATATAGCTGGTTTTTCTGTTGGAATAGTTGATCAAAAAAAAATACTTCATAAAAAAATTAAAAAAAATAATTTAATTTTAGCAATACCTTCTAGTGGAATTCATTCAAATGGTTATTCTTTGGTAAGACATATTATAAATAAAAAAAAAATAAATATTAAAAAAAATAGATTCTTAAATAAAGAATTGTTAAGACCAACCAAAATTTATGTTAAAGAAATTTTAAGTTTAATAAAATATAACTTAATTAATGGATGTGCAAATATTACTGGGGGTGGTTTGCCTGATAACTTAAAAAGAGTTATGCCAGAAGGATTAACTGCAGAAATAAACCTCGATAAAATAAAAACAAAAAAAATATTTAAGTGGCTGAAAAAAAATAAAATTAATGACAATGAAATGTTAAAAACTTTCAATTGTGGAGTTGGTTTTTGTCTAATAATTAAATCTAAAAATTTAAATAAAATAAAAAGATTTTTTACTAAAAATTACGAACCTTATATTATCGGTAAAATTATTTCTGGAAAAAGTAAAATAAAATTAAATGAAAAAATCAATTGGTCCTGATAAAATTAGAACAGCTATATTTATATCAGGAACAGGTTCAAATTTAAAAAACTTAATTAAATTTTCTTCCAAAAGAAATTCACCAATTTCTATTAATTTAGTTATTTCTAATAAAAAAAAGGCAAAGGGATTAAAATATGCAAATCAAAAAAAAATTGAAAAAAAAATAGTTACCTTTAAAGAGCAGAAAAAAGCAGAAAAAATAATCATAAATCTACTAAAAAAAAGAAAAATTAAATTTATCTGTCTTGCTGGATTCATGAAAATTTTATCAAATAATTTTCTAAAAAAATTTAATGGCAAAGTAGTTAATATACATCCCTCTTTACTTCCAAAATATAAAGGTTTGTATACACATAAAAGAGCCCTTAAAAATAATGATAATTTTTCAGGTTGTACCGTACATTATGTTACTTCTAAACTAGACTCTGGAAAAATAATATTACAAAAAAAAATTAAAATAAGCAAAACTGATAATGAGAACACTTTAAGAAAAAAAATTCTCATTGAAGAACATAAACTTTATCCTAGAGCTATTAATAAAATTTTTATTTAATTATCAAAGAAAAAATTAATTTCTATTTTAGCGTTCTCTACGCTGTCAGAGCCATGAACTGAGTTTTTGTCAATAGAAACACCATATTTCTTCCTAAGTGTTCCCTCTTCTGCTTTTTTTGGATCTGTAGCACCCATAAGATCTCTATTTGCCATTACTGCATCTTCTTTTTCTAGAACCATAACTACAATTGGCCCTGAAGACAAATAACTACATAAATCATTATAAAAAGGTTTAGTTTCATGAACTTTATAGAATTGTTCTGCTTCAGATTTTGTTATTTGAATTTTTTTTTCTTTTACTATTTTAAAACCTTTACTGATAAATTCTTTTTTTATTTCGTTTTCTAAATTTCTTTCAACAGCATCTGGTTTTATTATTGAAAGTGTTTGTTCTAAATTACTCATAATTATCCTCTACAAATTGATTTAACAGTCTCACACCGTAACCTGTGGCACCTTTTGGATTTACCGCACCTCCATATTTTGAAAATGCCATACCAGCAATGTCAAGATGTGCCCAAGGTGTTTTATTAATTATAAATCTTTGTAAAAATTGTGCTGCTGTTGTTGAGCCTGCTCCTCCAACATAATTAATATTTTGCATATCAGCAATTTTTGACTCCATTAACTTATCATAGTTTTTATGTAGCGGTAACCTCCACACTTTTTCTTCAACTTTTTCACCTGCATCAAAAATTTGTTTTGAAAGTTTATCATTATTTGAAAAAAGGCCTGCGTATTCAGATCCCAAACAAACTATGATGGCTCCTGTCAAAGTTGCTAAATCGATCATAAGTTGAGGTTTAAATTTTTTCTCTGTAAAAGTTAATGCGTCAGCTAGAACCAATCTTCCTTCTGCATCAGTATTTAAAACTTCTATTGTTTTACCGCTGTATGATTTGACTATATCTCCAGGTCTTTGTGCATTGCCACCTGGCATATTTTCAACAAGACCTACAACACCAACAGCATTTATTTTTGCTTTTCTTATTGCAAAATTTTTCATTAATCCAACTACTACTGCTGATCCTGCCATATCGTATGTCATATCTTCCATAAATCTAGCTGGCTTTAAAGATATCCCGCCAGTATCAAAACACACACCTTTACCAATAAAGCCTAAAGGTTTTGATTTTGATTTAGAACCTTTCCATTCAATAGTTACAAGATAAGATCCCCTTATACTTCCTTGACCAACTCCTAATAAAGCATTTAATCCTAATTTTTTTAATTTTCTTTTGTCATAAATTGTAACTTTCAAGCCATACTTTTTTAATTTAATTAACCTTTTTGCATATTCATCTGGATGCAAAATGTTTCCAGGTTCAGAAACAAGATCTCTTGTAAAAAAAGTTCCTTCTTCAAGAGCTTTGAACTTTAATTTATTTTTTAGTGAAAATGTATTTTGTTTTCCAATTAAATTAATTTTTAAATTATTTTTTGTTTTTTTTGATTTATATAAATTAAACTCATATGATTTTAATTTAAGACCGTGCATAAAACGACCTACAAAATCTTTACCGGGTTTACTTTTTACACTTTCAGTAATTAATGATAGATCTTTAAATGAATTATTTTTAATATAATTATAAAATTCTGCCCCTAAGCTTTCTACATCAGAACCTTTTAAATTATTTTTTACTGATATTAATATAAGAGTTTTTTTTGTATTTATGTTAAATGAAATAATCTTTTGTTTTGTATCTCTTTTATTTTTTATAATTTTTTCAACATAAGAGGTTTCATCTTTTAATAAGAAATTTCTTATATTTTTTATTTGAAATTTATCTTCAGTAAATAAAGCAATTACACCTAGATTGCTTGATTTAGCTTTATTTTTATAGACAACTTGAACACTCATAGATTACATATATACTTTAGGTTGAAATGTTGTATATGTTCAAAATTGTCATATTTCAATGAAAAAATTGATTTTTAAAAAATTTGCAAAGGATGTTTTTCAATTTTTCTTGCTAGTTTCTATTAGTATTTCTTTAATTGTATGGGTAATTCAAGCAGTAAATTTTTTAGATTTTGTCACAGAAGATGGGCATGGATTTAAAGTATACTTTCTATACACTTTATTAAGTCTTCCAAAAATATTTAGCAAAATCCTTCCATTCATTTATTTTATTAGCTTGTTTTATATTATTTTAAAATATGAAAATGAAAATGAACTAATTATTTTCTGGTCTATAGGAATAAAAAAAATAGAATTTGTAAATGTATTGTTAAAATTTTCAATATTTTATCTAATATTACAACTGTTATTTACAACATATATAGTCCCAACAACATTAGATAAAGCCAGATCCTATATTAGAGGATCTAATGTTGATCTATTTTCTTCAATAATACAAGAAAAAAAATTTATAGATACAGTAAAAAATTTAACAATTTTTGTTGAAAAAAAAAATAGTAATGGAGATTTAAAAAATATTTTTTTAAAAGAAAAAATTGGAAAAAATGAATCTCAAACTATAATTGCTAAAAGTGGTAAAATACAAAAATTTAATAACAATAACACTTTATTACTTTTTGATGGAAAAATAATTAATATTAATAATAGAAAAATAAATTCTTTTGAATTTTCAAAAACTGAAATCAATCTTTCAAAATTTACAACTAAAACCACCATGCATCCTAAAATCCAAGAAATTAGAACATATGATGTTTTGTCATGCATTGTTAGATTAAAAAATTTTAACAATGGTTATATTTCTAATTTTTTTGCAACTAATAAAAAATTAAATAACTGTATAGAAAAGAATTTAAAAGATACTTTCCAAGAAATTTTTAAAAGATTGATATCTCCTTTCTACTTACTAACACTATGCTCAATAGCTTGCGTAATTATCATCAAATCTAAAGATGATTATGAATTTTTAAAACATAAATTTGTTTTGTTCGTTTTGGGAGTGATTACAATTATTATCTCTGAAATTTCAATAAAATATTCTTCAACAAATACCTTACAAAACATTTACATATTTTCTTTACCTGTTTTATTTTTAATAATCATATATTTTTATATAAAATTTAAATTAAAAAAACCTAATTTAATTAATCAATGATTTTTAATACTTACAAAAAATATATTTTAGGCCTGTTTGCAAAGACTTTGATAGAAGTAATTTTAGTTTTTTTTTCTTTAATACTTATAATAAATTTATTTGAAGAAATAAATTTTTTAAGAGATGAAAACGTTAGTGGTTATTATCCGATATTTTTAGCTTTGCTTAATTCTCCATCTATTATTTTTGATATAATGCCATTTATCTTTTTGATTTCTACTTTGTTATTTTTTATTAAACTAATAAACAAAAGTGAACTATCTATCTTTAAGTACACTGGAATAACCAATAATCAAATATTAAGTATCATGGTAATGTTTTCTTTTATCGTAGGATTGTTTCTAATATTTGGTTATTATACTTTTTCTTCAAAACTAAAAAGTCAATATCTTTTAAAAAAAAATAAATTTACATCTGATGATAAATATTTAGCTGTCATAACTGAAAATGGTTTATGGATAAGAGATGAAGTAAATGGAACAATAAACATAACAAATGCCGATAAAATAAACAACAATCTATTGATAAATGTATCCATAGTTCAATTTGATAAAAATTTTAAGTTATTGCAAGTGATTGAAAGTAATGAGGTAAATATTAAATCAAAAAATTGGAAAATTAATGAACCTTTTATAACTAAAAAAAATACTACAAATAAATTGAAGACTATTAATTTGAATAGCAACTTTGATATAGAAATAATTAACAATTTGTTTTCTAATCTTTCATCAATGTCTTTGCTGCAATTAAGAAAGCTAAAAAAAGATTATAATAAGCTAGGTTATTCGATAGTGGGTATCAAAGTATATGAGAATAAAATTTATTCTGTACCTATTTATCTAGCAATAATGACTCTTTTATCGGGGATAATTATGTTTAACTCAAAATACAAAAAAAGCAAAATTTTTAATGTTATTTTGGGCATCTCATTATCAGTTATAATATATTATGTTAATTATTTTTCGGGCCTTCTTGGTGAAACTGGAAAAATACCTATAGTTCTATCAGTATGGTTGCCTTTGATTATTTTAATTTTAATTAGCTCAATTGGATTGGTCAGACTAAATGAAAAATAAAAAAATTTTAATATTTTTTTTTGCTATTTTTTGTTTGTTACCAATAAAAATAGTTTTTGGTGAAGAAATAATTTTTGAAACCCCAGAAATCGAAGCTTTTGAAAATGGAAATATTTTAAAAGCTTCTAAAGGTGGTAAGGCTATAATAGATAATAGTACAGAAATTATTGCTGATAAGTTTGAATATAACAAAACAACTAAAACTCTTATAGCTGAAGGAAATGCTAAAGGTATTGATCTCCTAAATAAAGTCACTATTAATGCTGATGAACTTTTTTTTAATAAAATATCTTTTGTTTACAATGCTAAAGGAAATTCAAAAGTCGTTGATAAAATAAAAAGAATTTCAATTGAGGCAGAAGAACTTGAATACAATAAAAAAGACTCAAAATATACAGCTAACAAAAATGTAAAAGTAGATGACAATTTGAACAATGTTATTACTGAAACTGAAAAAATGATTTATATAAAAAATGAAGAAAAAATTTTTACTGAAGGAAAAACTAGAATACTTATTGAAAAAATATACACAATAAATTCTAAAGATGTTGTTTGGTTGAGAAATGAAAAAAAATTTTCTTCTGAAAAATTTACTACATTTCAAGACACAGAAAATAACTTTTACACAGCTGAAAAATTTAGATATTTGTCTGATAAAAAATTACTAAGAGGTAATAAAGTTACTTTAGAATCTTACAATGAGGATAAATATTTTTTCGAAGATGTTTTTGTAAATGTTGAAACACATGAAATGCATGGTAAAGATCTTCATGTAAGTTTTAGGAAAAACACTTTTGGAAATATAGATAATGATCCAAGATTAAGGGGTAACAAAGCATATTCTGACAGAAACATAACTACTGTTTCTAAAGGAGCTTTTACCACTTGTAAAAAAAAACCGGACGAAAAGTGTCCTCCTTGGATAATAGAAGCAAAAGAAGCAATACATGATAAAAGCAAAAAAACAATCTATTATAAAAATGCTTGGTTAAAAATTTATAATGTTCCTGTATTATATTACCCATATTTTTTTCACCCAGATCCCACGGTTAAGCGTCAGTCTGGTTTTTTAACACCTCAAATTGGAGAATCACAAACTTTAGGATCCTCAGCCTACATTCCATATTTTTATGTAATTTCTGATAAACAGGATTTAACGCTTAAACCTAGAGTTTTTACTGATAATAAATTTTCAATTCAAACTGAATACAGAAAAGCAAGCAAAAAAATGAATCATATTTTTGACGTTAGTTTAACTCAAGGTCACGATTCTTCAGAAAATGACCAGAATGATGCAAGAAGTCATTTTTTTTCTAATTCAATTATTGATCTTGATATGCCTTCTTTTGATTTAAGTAATCTTGAAATTCAACTACAAAAAACTTCAAATAACACTTATTTAAAATTATTTAACTTAGAATCTCCTCTTTTTGGAAATGACGGTAGTTCAGGAGGAGTTTCTACATTAAATTCATTTATAAATTTAACAGCAAATAAGGAAGATTTAGATTTAGATGCTTCAGTAGAAGTTTATGAAAAACTCGATGAATCAAATAGTGACAGGTACGAGTTTATTCTACCCAGTTATAACTTAAATAAAAATATAAAAAAATACGATAAATTAGATGGAACTCTAACATTCAGTTCTTCTGGTTCTCAACACATTTATGATACTAATATATTTGAAGCCCAAGTAATTAATGATTTATTGTACAGTTCGCAAGATAAATATTTAAGGAGTGGAATAAAAAATAATTACAATATCTTGTTAAAAAACGTAAACTCTGATGGAAGAAATTCGGCAAAGATTTCAAACGATCCAAAAGCTGAACTACTATCAACATTTATTTTTGATTCATCTTATCCTTTGTTTAGAGAAGGTATAAATTTTAATAATTACTTAACGCCTAAAATATCATTGAGATACAGTCCTACTAAAATGAAAAATTTAAAGAATGAAGACAGAAGAATTAATATAAATAATATTTTTTCTTTAGATAGAATTGGTTTTGCTGATACGATAGAAAGCGGACAATCTTTAACAATCGGTACTGAGTATAAAAAATCTAGAAAAGAAAAAAAAGATAGTACACCGAAGGATGTTTTGGAATTAAGTTTGGCTACTGTATTTAGAGATGAGATTAATGAAGATATTCCAACTACCAGCTCCCTTGGGAAAAGAAGCTCAGATATATTTGGACACATTGGTGTCGAGCCAAATAATTTTTTTAGCTCAGACTACAACTTCACAGTAGATAACAATATAGATCAATTTAAATATCATGATATAACGGCCAGTTTTAAAGTAAATAATTTTATAACATCTTTTAAGTATATTGAAGAAAAAGATAGCATAGGAAATGAGAATTATTTGCAAAATACAACTTCATATAAATTTAATGAAAACAATTCCATTTCTTTTGCGACCAGAGAAAATAAAAAAATTGATTTAACTGAATATTATGATTTAATTTATCGTTACCAAAATGACTGTTTAACTGCAGCCATATCATATAATAAAGAATATTATGCTGACAACGATCTAAAACCAACAGAACAACTTTTCTTTTCTTTGACAATTATTCCACTTGGTTCTTATGAAACAAAAAATATACTTCCAAAATAAATGAAAAAAATTTTTTCATTACTTATTCTTTTCAATTTTTTTATTAATTATCCTGCGTATTCTAATGAAATCTATGTAGTCTTGAAAGTTAACAATAATGTAATAACCAATGTTGATATTGACAATGAGTATCGTTACCTTATTGCTTTAAGCCCAAGTTTACAAGACGTTGATAAAAAAACTGTGTTGAAGTTAGCTAAAGATTCAATAATAAGAGAAAAAATTAAACAAAATGAATTAAATAATTTTTATGATTTAAGTATAAAAAATAAATTCGTTGATAGAATTGTTTCTAATTTTTATAAAAACATGGGAATGAATAATATAAATGAATTCAAAAATTATTTATCAAAATATAATTTAAATTATGAAGATATAGAAATGAAAATTAGCATAGAAGCTGCTTGGAACGATTTGATATATAAAAAATTTGCATCTAGTGTTGAAATTAATGAGTTAGAACTAAAAAAAAGAATAAAAAAAACCATTTTAGATCGTAAAGAGCAAAATTCATATCTTATTTCTGAAATTTTATTTACAGCAGACGATTATAATAAACTTCAAGCAAAATATAAAAAAATTGAAAAAAGTATATTAGAAATAGGATTTAGCAACACTGCAAATATACATAGCGTATCTGAAACTGCCAAATTGGGTGGAAAAGCAGGTTGGATAAGTGAATCACAATTAAATGAAACAATCAAAAAAGAGATAAAAAATCTAAAAATTGGTGATCATACTAAAGCAATCACTATTCCGGGTGGTTTTTTAATTATAAAATTAAATGATAAAAAAACAGAAATGATAAATTTAAACTATGATGAAGAATTGAAAAAAAGAATAGAAAACGAAAAAAATTCTCAACTTAAAAATTTCTCTGAAATATATTTTAAAAAAATAAAAAAAAATTCTACAATAAGTGAAATATAAACCTATAATAATTGTTTCTGGGGAGCCCTATAGTACATTTTTAGAAATTTTTTATAAAATTTTTAATTCAACTTTTTATAAAAATTATAAAATTCCAATAATATTAATTGGTTCAAAAAATATAATTGAGATGCAAATGAAAAAAATGAAATACTCTTGTAAAATCAATTTAATAAAAGAAGATGAAATAAAAAAAATTAAATTAAAAAATAATAAAATTAATTTAATTGACGTTAAATTAAATTTTAAAAAACCATTCGGTAAAATTACCAATAAATCATTTAAATATATTAATGAATGCTTCAATATTGGTATAAATATAATGAAAAAAAAAGTAGGATTTGCCCTAATAAATGGACCGATCTCCAAAAAACATTTTCTTCAAGGTAAATATAATGGAATTACTGAGTATTTATCTAATAAAACTTGCAAAAAAAATGAAGAAGTAATGCTAATTTACAACAAATTGCTTTCGGTTTGTCCAATCACAACGCATATTCCTTTAAAAAATGTTTCTAAACAAATTTCGTCAAATAAAATATTAAAAAAAATAATTAAAATTGACAAATTTTATAAAAACAACTTAAAAAAAGTTCCAAAATTTGCCGTCACTGGTTTAAACCCTCATTGTGAGTCAAATTTTAAAAATAGTGAAGAAGATAAAATAATTAAACCAGCCATTGCAAAAGCTCAAAAAAAAAATTTGAAAGTTGAAGGCCCATTTTCAGCGGATACTTTATTTATCAAAAATAATTTAAAAAAATTTGATGTTGTTATAGGAATGTATCATGATCAAGTAATAACACCTTTAAAAACTCTATATAATTTCAATGCAATAAACATTACTTTGGGTTTGCCTTTTATTAGAATTTCACCAGATCATGGAACAAATAATCAAATGTTGGGTAAAAAAAAATCTAACCCATCAAGTCTTAAAGAGGCTTTGATTTTTTTAAAAAAAATTAAATGAAAATTAGGCCAAAAAAAAGTTTAGGACAAAATTTTCTATCAGATAAAAACATAATAAAATCTATAGTTGAAATTGGAAATATCAAAAATAACAGTACAGTCCTTGAGATTGGTCCAGGAACAGGAAATTTAACTAAATTTATTTTAAAAAAAAAACCAAAAAATTTTTTTGTAATTGAAAAAGATCATAATTTAGCAAAAGTATTACACGAGAAATTTAATAACAAAATAAATATTATCAATAAAGATATCCTCAGTTTTGAATTAAAAGATATCTCAAAAGAAAAAATTATTGTATACGGAAATTTGCCATACAATATCTCAACAGAAATTTTAATTAAATGGATTACAGATAACAAAAAATTTGAATCGTGTAAAAAACTTATTTTGATGTTCCAAAAAGAAGTAGCTGAAAGAATATTAGCAAAAACAAATTCTAAAAACTATGGAAGATTATCAATTATTTCTAATTGGAGAATGGATATTAAAAAGGAATTTAATATAAGTCCTAATTGTTTTTTTCCAAAACCAAAAATAGATAGTACACTGTTAACCTTTGAACCTAAAAATAAGTATTTTTATATTGACAAACCATATAACCTTGAAAAAATAACTAAAGTTTTTTTTAATCAAAGAAGAAAAATGATTAAAAATCCATTAAAACAAATTTTTAAAAAACCAGATAAAATTCTGAAAAAGCTTAAATTAGATTTAAATTTAAGACCTCAAAATTTAAGTCCTTTAAATTATTTCGAAATTACAAAAGAATATGAAAATTTAACTAATTAATTTATTAATATGTTTTTTTATCAAGTCAACATCATAAGAATTTCTAACTTTATCAATTTCAGACTTAATTAGATTATTCACTTCATTATAACAATTATTTAAGTCGTCATTTATAACTACATAATCATAATCTTTCCAATGTAATACATCTTGACTAAACTGTCTCATTCTTTCTTCAACAATAAGTTTATCTTTCATATCTCTATTGGATAGTCTCTCAAATAAAACTTTTTTGCTAGGAGGTAATATGAAAAAAGTTATTAGCTTATATTTTAATTTTTTTTCTTTTATTTGCTTTGTTCCTTGCCAGTCAATGTCAAAAATTACGCTGTTTCCCTTTTTTAGATTATTAATTACAAAAGATTTACTGGTACCATAAAAATGATTAAAAACTTTAGCATGTTCTAAAAATTCATCTTTTTGAATTAAAAATTTAAATTGATCTTCTTTTACAAAAAAATAATCTTCTCCATCTACTTCGTTTATCCTTGGTTTGCGAGTTGTATGTGATACTGATATTAAATAATAATTACTTTTTGAAAGCAATTTTGTAAGTGTAGTTTTCCCAGCCCCTGAAGGAGATGATAAGACGATCATTACCCCATCTTCTTTTGAAGACATTAAATAAAAACTAGTTTTTTTTATTCTCTATAAACTTAATTGCATCACCAACAGTTAGAATTTTCTCAGCTTCATTGTCGGAAATTTCTGATCCAAACTCTTCTTCGAATGCCATAACTAACTCTACTGTATCTAGACTGTCTGCACCTAAATCATCTATAAAACTAGATTCTTCTGTGACTTTTGCTTCTTCTATACCTAAGTGGTCTGCAACTATTTTTCTTACCTTGTTTGAAATATCATCTGACATTTTGTTCCTTTGTTTTAATCCGTTAATAGATTAATACTCAGTTTTGTCAACCCATATACATGCCACCATTAACATGTATTGTTTCTCCAGTAATATAAGATGCGGCATCAGAAGACAAAAAAGCTACCGTATTTGATACATCGTCCCCTGTACCGAGTTTAGCCATAGGAATTCTTGAAGTTAAAACTGCTTTAACACTTTCAAGAATGTTATCAGTCATTTTAGATTTAATAAAACCTGGAGAAACACAATTAATAGTAATATTTTTTTTTGCATATTCAATTGCTAAACTTTTTGACATTCCAATTATACCAGCCTTAGAAGCCGCATAGTTTACTTGACCCAAATTTCCTGTGTGACCTACAACCGATGTAATATTTACAACTCTTCCATATTTATTTTTTAACATTTTTTTTATTGCATACTTGCACATCAAAAATGTTGATCCCAAGTTTATATCAATTACTTTTTTCCACTCTGATTCATTCATTCTTAAAGATAGGTTGTCTTTGTTTATTCCTGCATTGTTAATCAATATGTCCAAACCTGTTAATTGTGATGAAGTATTTTCTATAAATTCTTCAATTTTTTCATGTTCTGAAATATCAAATTTTAAGATGTTTATATTTGGAAACTCTTTTTTTAAAGCATCTAATTTTTCCGTATTTGTTCCGGTAGCCAAAACACTACCTTCCAAAGAAACAAATTTTTTTACTAAAGCTCCACCTATTGCTCCTGTCGCTCCAGTAATTAAAATTTTTTTTCCTTTAAAATTAATCATTAATATTTACTTTCTTTATATCTTCTTCTGAATTAATAGAATTTGTAATAACATTTTTATCTATTCTCTTAATTAAACCAGATAATACTTTTCCAGGACCAATTTCTATAAATTTTTTTGTACCCTTGTCTATCATTAAATTAACATTCTCTCTCCATCTAACTCTACTTTCTATTTGTTGTATCAACAAACCTTTTAGCAATGAAGAATCCTTTACTTCCTCGTTTGTTACGTTGGATATTAATGTATTTATAGGATTTTTAAAATCAGATTTTTGAATTTCATTTTCCATAATTTTTGTTGCGTTGTTCATAAGTTTACAATGAAATGGTGCGCTTACGGGTAGTTTTATGCTTTTAATATTATTTTTCTTCAAGTCCGTCATTAATAAATCAATATCAGCCAATTTTCCACTAACAACTTGCTGACCATTTGAATTATCATTTGCTATATAACATTCATATTTTTTTTCATTTTCATTTATAATTTTTTCAATTTGGTCGGGTGTGCTTCCAAGAATTGCTGCCATCCCTCCTTTTCCTATTGGAACAGCCTCCTGCATAGATTTGCCTCTCTTTCTAAGTAAATTTAAAGTTTCTTGAAAACTTAGTACTTCAGCGCAAGCTAGGGCAGTATATTCCCCTAGTGAGTGTCCCGCAAAATAACCTGCTTTATTTAAATCAATTCCAAAATCTTTTTTTATTAATTGAAAAATAGAAAAACCAACTAAGAAAATTGCTGGTTGAGTATTTTCGGTTTCATTTAATTTTTCGCTTGGTCCATCCAGAATCAATTTGCTAATAGGAAATTTTAACGTTTGGTCAGCTCTAAGAAATAATTCTTTTACTGTACTAAATTTGTCATATAAATCTTTTGCCATTCCAACTGATTGTGAACCTTGGCCTGGAAAGATGACTGAAAACATTAAAAATTATAATCTAAACGTAGTTTTTTGTGTTGTAATTAAATAATTATAATAGTATATCCTCACATTTTATAAAAGAATAATAATAATGAATTTATACGAGCATACTATAATAGCTAGACAGGATGTAAGTCCTGCTCAGATAAAACAAATTATAGAAAAATATTCAAAGATAGTTCAAAAACTAGAAGGAGAGTTAGTTAAAACTGAAAACTGGGGTTTGCTAGATTTGTCATATATTATTAGCCAAAATAAAAAAGGGAATTATATTCATTTCAAAATAAAGGGCAAAGGTGAAATTATTTCAGAATTAGAAAAAAATGAAAAAATTGATAAAAACCTATTAAAATATTTGACTATAAGAGTAAAAAAATTTGATCTAGATACAAACTATTTTTTTAATAAAGAAAAAAAGCAAGAAATAAAGAATAAAAAATAATGGTAAAAAAAAAAAGAAATAGCAATAAAAAATACAAACAAAGCAACTTTGCTAAATTAAGCATCTTTCAGCCTCAAAAATATAAATTTAAAAAAAATTGTCCACTTTCTGGAAAAGGTGCTCCTGTAATTGATTACAAAAATATAAAATTATTAAAAAAATATACTTCAGACAATGGAAAAATATTACCTTCAAGAATTACATCAGTAAGTCAGAAAAAACAAAAACAATTATCTTTGTCAATCAAAAGAGCTAGAAGCCTTGCACTAATTTAATGAAAGTAATTTTATTAGAAAATCTTATAAAAATTGGATCAATTGGAGATATCATTGATGTGAAAAGAGGATTTGCTAGAAATTATTTAATATCCTCAAAGAAAGCATTATACGCTTCGAAAGAAAATATTGCAGAAGTTGAAAAAATTAAAAAAGAACTAAACAAAAAAGATCAAGAGAGAAAAAAAAATGCAAAAAATATTTATGAAAAAATAAACAAAAAAGAATATCTGGTTAAAAAATTAAGCACAGAAAACAACGAGTTATATGGCTCAGTAAAACCAACAGAAATTTCGAAATTAATATTAAAACTAGATAATCTCGAAGTAAAACCTTCAATGATACAACTTGTGACAGAAATCAAATCAATCGGAAATTTTAAAGTTAAAGTTAATTTACATTCTGATGTTCAAGCAGAAATAAACTTAAAAGTAGAACAACTCGAAAATACATAATAATTAAACTTATACAATTTTTTCCCCAATAAATATTATTTATTGTATTAATGTGGCCATGATATAATTTTTTACTATGATTAACAAAAAGTTAAACATAGTTAAAAACAATTTTGAAGAACTTCCAAACAATATTGAAGCTGAACAATCTGTAATCGGTACTATTTTAGTTTCAAATGAAATATTTGATGATATTAGTACAATTATTTCAAGTAATAATTTTTTTGACCCTATGCACCAAAAAATTTTTAGTGCAATTGAAAATCTTATTTTTAAAGGAATGTTAGCAAACCCGATAACGTTAAAAAACTATTTTGAAAATGAAAAAGAC
Organism: uncultured Pelagibacteraceae bacterium; assembly: GCA_902566775.1. GTDB lineage: Bacteria > Pseudomonadota > Alphaproteobacteria > Pelagibacterales > Pelagibacteraceae > Pelagibacter. The sequence continues at coordinate 29,797 of CACFKF010000001.1, forward strand.
GATCTTAATGTGCCTGATTATTTGGTAAAAATTACAAAATTTTCTACATCCACAAGACAAGCTGTTGAATATTCAAAAATAATTTATGACATGTTTGTAAGAAGAGAATTGATTAAAATATCTGAAAACACTATAGATTCTGCAAAGTTAAAAGATTTAAATGTAAGTGGACAAAATATAATAGAAAATTCTGAAAAATTATTATTTGATCTAGCAGAAAAAGGTTCTTTTAATTCTTCTTTAGTAAAATTTGATGAAGCTTTGAAATTTACAATTGAAATGGCTTCCAATGCATATAAAAATGAAGAAGGTATAGTTGGCGTTCCTACCGGCTTAACTGATCTCGATGATAGACTTGGGGGATTACATAAGTCAGATTTAATAATCATCGCAGGAAGACCATCAATGGGAAAGACTGCTTTAGCAACAAACATAGCTTTTAATGCTGCTAGAAAAATTCAAGAAAGTGGAAAAAAAACTTCTATTGCATTTTTTTCACTTGAAATGTCTTCAGAACAATTGTCCACTAGGATATTAGCTGAACAATGCAGAATTAAATCAAACGACATAAGAAGAGGTAGAATTTCAGATGAACAGTTTGATAAATTTATTGAAACTTCAAAAAATATTTCTGAACTACCTTTGTTTATTGATGAAACTCCTGCAATTAGTATTGCTGCATTAAGCAATAGAGCAAGAAGAATTAAAAGATTATTTGGTTTAGATATGATTGTAGTTGATTATATCCAGTTAATGAGGGCTTCAATTAGTAATAAAGATGGTAGAGTTCAAGAAATTTCAGAAATTACCCAAGGCTTAAAAGCTATTGCTAAAGAACTAGCTGTCCCTGTTTTAGCCTTATCTCAACTTTCAAGAGCTGTTGAACAAAGAGATGATAAAAAACCTCAACTTTCTGACTTAAGAGAATCAGGTTCAATTGAGCAAGATGCTGACGTTGTGATGTTTGTATATCGAGAAGCATATTACCTAAAAGCTAAAGAACCAAGACCAGCGACAGTTGAGCATGCTGACTGGCAAGCAAAAATGAATGATGTTTCTCATTTGGCAGAGCTTATTATTGGAAAACAAAGACACGGTCCAACAGGCAATATAATGTTAGAATTTGAAGAAATGTTTACCAAATTTAAAGATATCCAAAATAGCTAAATTAAAATATATATTTTGTTATTAAATGTTTGCACGTTTATATCAAAATTCAGTTATCCAAAAACCAAAAACTATATTAACTTTATTAATATTTTGCCTGTTGTTTTTTGGTTATTATACAAAAGATTTTAAATTAGATGCTTCTGCAGATACTTTGCTTATAGAAAACGACCCAGATCTCAAATATTTAAGAGAAGTAACTGAAAGATATGGTGCTAAAGAATTTTTGGTACTAACTTTTACACCCAAAGAAAGTATAATTTCTGACAATTCAATAAATAATTTATTAAATCTTAAGAAAGAGATTCAAAATCTTAATTGGGTTCATAGTGTTATTACAATATTGGATATTCCTTTATTAGAAAACTCCGATAAACCTTTGTCAGAAAGGCTTGGAAATTTTGTAACATTAAAAAATGAAGGTGTTGATAAAAATAGAGGTTTTAATGAAATTCTAAATAGTCCTGTATTTAGAAATTTTGTCATTAGTGAAGATGGTACAACAACTGGGATAATTGTTAACATTAAAGAAGATAAAAAATTAAAAGATTTAATTAAAAAAAATAATGAGTTTAAAGAAAAAATAAATAACAATGAAAAAGTTTTAAATTATAATCATTTTTCTATAGAATTTGAAAAATATAAAAATCAAGCTAAAAAAAAAAATCACAAAAACATAGTAGAAATCAGAAAATTAATTCAAAATTATAATGAAGCTGGAAAAATTCATTTAGGTGGAATTCCCATGATTGCTGATGACATGATGTCATTTATCAAAAATGATATAACTGTTTTTGGAGCTGGAGTTTTTTTATTTATAGTTGGAACTCTTTGGTTTGTCTTTCGAAAGTTGCTCTGGATAATAGTTCCGTTAAGTAGTTGTTTTTTTGCTGTTGTAATTATGACTGGTCTACTTGGATTGCTTGGCTGGAAAGTAACAGTAATCTCATCTAACTTCATTGCTTTAATGTTAATTTTAACAATGGCCATGAACATACATATGAGTGTTAGATATATTCAAATTAGAAAAGAAAAACCTAATTTGTCAAACCAAGAAGTAATTTTAATTACATCAGGCAAAATGTTTTGGCCAATACTTTATACAGTCTTAACAACAATATGTGCATTTTTATCATTAATTTTTAGTGAAATAAAACCAGTTATTGATTTTGGATGGATGATGACTTTGGGTCTTATAACATCTTTTACAGTTACTTTCACTTTGTTGCCTACAATTTTAAATTTTTTATCTAAAGACAAAGTTGAAATAAAAGATGCTAGTAAATCTATAATTACTAACTCTTTAGCAAACATTTCAATAAATAATTCCAAAACTATTTTTTCAACAACTTTTTTAATAATAATATTAAGTATTTTTGGAATAAATAAATTGGAAGTAGAAAATAGCTTCATAAATTATTTCAAAAAAAATACTGAAATATATAAAGGAATGAAATTAATAGATGACAAACTTGGAGGAACTACTCCATTAGAAGTAATACTAAAATTTCCAGAACAAAATAAAGAAACCGAAGAAGATGATGATTTCGATGATTGGGACGAAGATGAAGATTCAAATAGTGAAAAATACTGGTTTACAAAAGATAAAGTAGATAAAATTCAAAGAGTTCATGACTATCTTGATGGTTTAGACAGTGTAGGAAAGGTTCTGTCGTTTTCTTCTATTTTGCGAGTAGCAAAAAAATTAAATAATAATAAAGAATTAGGCACTTTAGAAATGGGTGTTTTGTATAGCAAAATACCTGAATCTATTAAAAAAGAAATTATAGATCCTTATATATCTATTAAAGATAATGAGGCGCGAATTAATTTAAGAATTATTGATTCAAAAAAAGAACTTAGGAGAAACAATTTAATTAAGAAAATAAATTATGACCTTGAAAACAAACTCAATTTAGAAAAAGATGAATTTAAATTAGCTGGAGTCTTAATATTGTTTAATAACTTATTACAAAGCTTGTTTAAATCTCAAATTTTAACACTTGGCTTTGTCATGGCGGGTATTTTTATAATGTTTTTAATATTGTTTAGAAATTTAACCCTATCTTTAATTGGTGTAGTACCTAACTTTATTGCAGCTTTTTTTATTTTGGGAATTATAGGGTTGCTTGGAATACCTCTCGATATGATGACAATAACTATAGCCGCGATTACTATTGGTATAGCGGTAGATAATAGCATTCACTACATTTATAGATTCAAAGAAGAATTTTCTTTAAATAAAAAATATCATGAGACACTTAAACTATGTCACTCAACAGTTGGGACAGCAATACTAAATACCTCTATAACGATTGTTTTTGGGTTTTCTATTTTAGTTTTTTCAAACTTTATACCTACTATTTATTTTGGTATTTTTACAGGAATTGCAATGTTGTTAGCAATGATTTCGGTTCTAACATTACTTCCGAGACTAATACTAATTATAAAACCATTTGGTTCAGAAAATAACTAACAATGATTGAATATTTTAAAGATCTATATGAAAGTATAGTAATTTTTGATCTAATATATTTAATAATTACATTGCTATCTTTAATTAAATGTTCAAGACAAGGATTTGTATTAAGTTTACTTGCTGCTGCAAAATGGCTTCTAGCATATGTTATTACATTGATCTTATTTCCAAGAATAAAACCTTACGTGGGTGATATTGTTGATAATGAATATATTTTAGATATTGTTTTAGGTGTTGGAATATTTGTTGTGGTTATATTTTTGATACTTATGATTAATAAAGGAATAAGTAGAGCCATTAAATATTCAGGACTTGGAAAATTAGATACTGTGTTTGGATTCTTTTTTGGATTTTTAAGAGGATATATTATTTGTGTCTGTATTTTTTCAACTGTTAATATATTTTATAATTACAATAATTGGCCAATTAACACTAAATCATCATGGGCCTTTTCATATGTTGAAAAAGGTAGTAATTACTTAATTAAAGAATTTCCAAATGAAAAAAAGTACAAAGAATCAAAAGAAAAAATTGAAGATATATAATCCAAAATTAAAAGAAGAATGTGGAATTTTTGGCATAAGTAATAATGCAGATGCTTCTACCTTTGCTGCTTTAGGTTTGCACGCATTACAACATAGAGGTCAGGAAGGATGTGGTATTGTTTCTTACGACGGTAAAAATTATCACTCCGAGAAAAGATTTGGTCTTGTTGGTGATAATTTTAACAAAGAAAAAGTATTGAAAAAATTACCTGGTGAATTTGCTATTGGTCATAATAGGTATAGCACCACTGGCGGTACAACTTTAAGAAACGTTCAACCATTTTTTGCTGATACTAATGCGGGAGGAATAGCCATCGCTCATAATGGTAACCTAACTAACGCTATAACTTTAAGAAAAAAATTAGTTGAAGATGGAGCAATTTTTTATAGCACGTCTGATACTGAAACTATTATTCAACTTATCGCTAAATCAACTAGAGAAAAAAAAGTTGACAAAATTATTGATGCTCTTTTTCAAATTCAAGGTGCTTATGCTCTTGTTTTTTTGACTCAAAATACTCTTATTGGTGTAAGAGATCCTTTTGGAATAAGACCTTTAGTTATTGGTAAATTAAACAAATCATATATATTTGCTTCTGAAACTTGTGCTCTAGACATTATTGGTGCAAAATTTGTAAGAGAAGTTGAAAATGGTGAAATTGTTTGTATTGAAGACAATGAATTAAAAAGTATTAAACCTTTTCCAGAAAAAAAACAAAGACCCTGTGTTTTTGAATATATTTATTTTGCTAGACCAGACAGTTTATTAAATAACAAATGTGCTTACGAATATAGAAAGGATTTTGGTAAAGAATTAGCTAAAGAATCTGATATAGATGCAGATTTAGTAGTTCCAGTTCCAGATTCTGGAAATGCTGCCGCGATAGGCTATAGTCAGCATGTAGGAAGAAATTTTGACTTAGGCATAATAAGAAACCATTACGTTGGCAGAACTTTTATTGAACCAGTCCAAAAAATTAGAAGCCTTGGTGTTAAATTAAAGTTGAATGCTAATAAATCAACTATAAAAAATAAAAAAATAGTTCTAATAGATGACTCTCTTGTTAGGGGAACCACATGTCATAAAATAGTTAAAATGCTTTATGATGCTGGAGCTAAAGAAATTCATGTTAGAATTGCTTCTCCAGAAATAAAATTTCCTGATTTTTATGGCATCGATACACCTACAACAAAAGAGCTATTAGCGGCTAATAAAAACAATGACGAAATTTGTAAATATATAAATGCAAAATCATTAAAATTTTTATCTATAAATGGTATGTATAAAGCTATGGGATTTGAAAAAAGAAATAACACTTACCCTCAGCTTACAGATCATTATTTTACTGGAGATTATCCTGTTAAACCAATTGATAATCTCGGAGATAACAAAGTGACTCAATTATCTTTATTAAGCACAGCATCAAACAATTAAATTTTATGAAAGAAGTAAGTTTCATACAAATGAAAGATGGAACAAAAGAAGATTATCTTTTGTTAAACAAGCACGAAAAAAAATTTATTGAAAGTACTGCAGATCGTATAATAAAATTTATGAGTGGCTTAACTAAAACTTTAGAAGGCTACAGAATAAATAGATTGGAACATTCTTTACAAACTGCAACACGAGCTTTAAATGATAAAGCTGATGAAGAAATGATTGTAGCTGCTTTATTACACGATATAGGAGATGAGTTAGCTCCATTAAATCATTCAGAATATGCTGCTGCAGTTCTTAAACCTTATGTTAACGAAAAAACATTATGGATTGTAGAAAAACACGGTGAGTTTCAAATGTATTACTATGCACATCATTTAGATGGAAATAAAAATCAAAGAGATAAATATAAAGGACATAAATACTATAAGGATACTGTTGATTTTTGTGAAAATTGGGATCAAAAATCTTTTGACCCTAATTTTAAATCTTTGCCTTTAAAAGAATTTGAGCCCTTTGTAAAAAAAATATTTTCTAGGAAGCCATATTCAGTTTAAGCCTTGCTCTTATATTCTTTTTGATGTTCTGGAATTCTTTCATGTGTTCCAAATAAAAAGTGATTAGCCATGTTTTCTCTATATTTGCTCGCTGGTACTTTCAATCCAACTGCTTCTGCGACTTCCCTGATTAACATTGGGTTTGCACCACAACAGACACCCAGATAGTTTACTCCAAGATCAAATGATTCTTTTGCAAATTTACCTATCTCATACCTATTACATTGCATTGGGTCCAATGCTGTAGGAAAAGGAGTCTTGTGTTTTGTGTGACAAGTACATCCATTATTATCTGGCAAATTAAAAAAGGTAGGATTTGCTTTTGTTGTTCTATAATTGATCGGTAAAGCAGCAACATGGCATTTTAAAGCTTTTCTAATTTCTTTAATATAAGGCATCATTGTATTAGGACCTCTAAAACAATTCATACCTACTACATCTCCACCTCGTTGCTCTAACTCTTTACAAGTGTCTACTATTGAGACACCGTCTCTCATAATATTTTCTCCCATAGGCGCAATCGTTATAACAGCGGGAAGTCCTGATTGTTTCATTATTTTTAAAGCTGTATATGCTTCTTCTGCATAATAAAAAGTTTCACCAATTAAAATATCTGCCCCCTCATCTATTGCCCATCCAACCATTTCAGAAAACATTTTTTCAACTTCTTTATTTTGACTAGTGTCTTTATGGTTCCAAATATTTGAGTTAGATATATTGCCAGCCATTAAATTAGGTTCAGTTCCTTTTGGTGTATTGACAGCAACTTTTTTAGCAATTTTTAAAGCTGATCTATTTAATGGTTCTAAAAGATCTTCTTTTCCAATCACACGCATTTTTTCTCTATGTCCATTATAAGTAAATGCCTGAACAATATCAGACCCTGCGTGTTGAAAATCCTTATGCAGATTTTCTAATGCTTCTGGATGATCTAAAGAAACCATCGGAACAAATTCTCCTGAGGACATGTATCCCCTTTTTTCAATTTCAAAAAGAAAACCTTCTGCACAAATAAGAGGACCAGCATCAAGTCTCTCTTTTAAACTTTTTTTTGTCATTTTTTTCTCCAATATTAATGGAGAAAAGGAGCTCATTATTTAAAGGAAAATAAATGGAGCTCTTCTTTTCTCCTTTTTAGTGCTTTAGCTTATGCTGGGTGCACAATAAGGTTCAAATACCCGGTTTTTAAATGAGAAATGATTCAAAAAAAAACCACCTGCTAAAGAGGTGGTTCATTAGAAGCATCTTTTTAGCAGGATTTTTTAGCGCCCCGCAAGTTGATATAAATCAGCGCTGATTGAAAGATATTATAAATAAAGCAGTAAAACAATGATAAAAAATATATATATAAATTAACAAGAAATCTTAAATGAAGCTTACAAATCAACAAAAAGGGTCTTTATTAGCTTTTATAGCTGTGATGTTTATTACTCCAGATTCATTGTTTATAAGACTTTCACACATTGACACCTGGGGTCTACTTTTTTATAGAGGTGCCATACCTTTTTTAGTTGTTTCGCTAGGTTTGTTGATAATTTATAAAACAAATTTTTTTAAACTTTTATTTTCCATGGGGTATGCAGGAATTTTTTATACGATTACCTTCTCGGTCACAAACATCACTTTTATAATTTCTATTCAAAACACCAACGTTGCTAATACGTTGATAATGATAGCAACGGCTCCCATGTTGTCAGCTGTTTTAGGAGCTCTTTTTTTGAAAGAAAATCCAGATAAAAAAACCTGGACAACAATTTTTATAACGTTTCTAGCAGCAATTTATATCTTTTACGACTCTATACAATTGGGTAACTTTTTTGGTGATATCTTTGGATTTATTACTGCTTTAGGTTTGGCAGTAGGGGCAGTACTTATAAGATCAGCTAAAGACAGAAATCTTGTTCCTTCAGCTGCAATAGGTAAGCTTTTAGTGGCAATATTTGCATTATTTTTTGTTGAAAGTTTTGAGCTAGTTAAAACTGACATATATATAGTGCCACTTATGTGCATCATGTGTGTGGCTATACCTTTTGTACTAGTAACAATTGCACCTAGATTTATTACAGCAGCTGAAGTTAATCTTTTTTTTCTTTTAGAAACTATACTTGGACCTATTTGGGTGTGGTTAGTTATAAAAGAGCAACCTAGTTTGGAAACCATCCAAGGAGGTTTAGTTATAATTATATCAATAGCTATCCACTCCTACATGAGCCTTAAAAACAACACAAATTAAAATTAACTACTTGCTTTTTTATACAAAAGGCATACTCACTCAAAAAAAATGGGAAGAATATTAAAAAATACCTGGGCTTTATTTACTGGAATAGGAGTAATTCTATTAGCTAATGGACTTCAGGGAAATTTAATGGGTGTAAGATCTGTGATAGAAAACTTCAGTTCTCTATCCACTGGAATAATAATGTCCGGTTATTTTGTAGGATACTTTGTTGGTTCTAATCTAACTCCTAATTTAGTTTCAAGAGTAGGTCATATCAGAGTTTTTGCAGCTTTTGCATCAACAGCTTCATTAAGTATTTTAATCATTGCTGCATATGTAAATCCAATTGTTTGGACATTGGGACGTTTCTTAACAGGACTAAGTTTAGTAAGTTGTTATGTTGTGGCTGAAAGCTGGCTTAATGATAGAGCTAATAATAGAACCAGAGGAAAATTACTCTCTGTATACATGATTATAAACTACTTCGCTTTAGCTTGTGGAGCACTTTTACTAAACTTTGATGATCCTACAAGTTTTAAACCATTTATTTTAGTTTCTGTTTTATTGTCTATAGCTTTAGTGCCAATTCTGCTTACAAAGCGTCCAGCTCCAAAATTTAAAAAAATTGGCACTTTAAATTTAATTGAGCTTTATAAAATTTCTCCATTAGGCACAGTAAGTTCATTTTGTACAGGCGCGATTTATTCCGCATTATTTGCAATGTTTGCGGTGTATGCCACTAAGATTAATTTTTCTCTTTTTGAAGTTTCAATATTGCTTTTTTTAACAACAATAGCAGGAGCTTTCTTTCAAGGTCCAGTTGGATATTTTTCAGATATATATAATAGAAGAGTTGTAATTATCTTATGTAATGTATTTAGCGCTGTTTTTTGTTTGATATTAATTTTTATATCAGGAGATAACCTTTTTAATTTAAATGCTCTACATATGCTTTTAGATATAAATGTATTTCAAAATCTTAAATTACTTACTTATGCTGGAAAAAGTAAGTTATACTTCTTTGTTATTATAACAATTTATGCAGGTGTAACACTTTGTATTTTTTCACTAAATCTCGCTCATACAAATGATTTTGTCCCGAGAGAAAAATTTGTTGCAGCAGGTGGAGGTTTACAATTTGTTTTTGGATTAGGTGCAATGGGAGGTCCTTTATTTTGTTCTATTGTGATGGATGGACTAGGACCTAACGGTTATTTTGTTTATTTACTTGCTTTTCATATTATCATTGCTTTATTTGGTGTATACAGAATGGCGGTAAGACAAGTTGCTGAAAACCCAGATAATACATTTACTCCTCTTCCAAGAAACATCACCCCAGCAGGAATTGAGCTTGACCCTGAAACTGGCGTAGATCTTTCAAGCACTGAAAAAAAATAAACAAATAAATAAAATGAAAAAATCTTTATGGATCGTGATTCTAAGTTTATTGGTAAGCATAAGCGCTTATGCAGATAATATTAAAGATATAGAGATAGAAAGTATGAAAATTGGAGATAGTGCGTTGGATTATTTTACTGAATCTAAACTAGAAGATGGTGAGCTAGATTGGTTTAATTACAGCTACAAAGAATATGCACATACACTAGTGTCAGGAAAAGGTGTTTATGACTGGTTTCAAATAAGTTACAAAAGTTATGATGATAATTTTATAATAGAAGGATTAGTTGGAATAATAGTAAAAAAAAAATATGACGACTACAAATGCAATAAAGAACTAGATACTACAGCTTTAGATATATCAAAACTATTAAAAAATACCCAGCAAGGAAAAAAACAATTATATAAAGTTATCTATAACCCAAGTGAAGTTTTTCAAAAACCATCTCCATCTGGAAAAGGTATATTAACAAGTATTTCATTTGATCTTAAAGATGAGGGGAAAATAATTTTATCATGTTACAATATGGACGATGCAACTAATCAAATTGATTCACCAATAAAAGATATTAATCAATTTGATACGTTTAGAATTGATTTAAGAAGCAAAGCCCTTAAGTATTATTTAGAAAACTAGGTAAAAAAAAGTGTGAACAAAGAAAATGCAAGTAAACTCTGGAAAATTATTCAGGAAGCTGGTGATTATTTGCGGGGTTAGAGGGACACACTACCCGACACGACATCACACTACCCTACACTAGTTATGCGGACTATTTACAATCCATAAAAAATAAATTGCACAAAGATTCATCAAATTAAGCAACAAACTAGACACAGAACTAGATCGTTTTGAGATAAATCAAATAGTACATTTTAGAGGTTTTTGATAACATTTAATTAATGAAAAAACTTTTAGGGATCGTGGTAATAGGTTTGATGCTAAGCGGATGTGTTGAGCCTGGTCATGAAAGTAGCACTCTATCTGGAGTGATAATGGTTGCGGGTATAATTGTTATTACAATAGTACTTAGCCCATTTGTTTGGGCAATGGGTAAACTTGATAACGTAAAAAATCCTAAACTTGCATTATTTTTATGGATTATTTTAATCATATCAATAATTTTTGTTATGATAAATATGGGAAGTATTTTTGCATTTGTAGGAAAAACATTAGGGTTTGGTAATTAAATAAATATATGTCTTTACTTTTAGTTACAATATTGCCTTCGATATTAATAGTCGGATTTATTGTTAGTGCTGATAAATTTAAAGAGCCAACTTCAGCTATAATTAAAGTTTTTTCCTATGGAATATTAATAACTATTCCAGCTTTTTTTATTAATACATATTTGGGAAATTTTTTTTCAACATTTGGTATAAATGAAAATATAATTAGCTCATTTTTAACTGCTGCCCCGGTAGAAGAAGGTTTAAAATTTATAATTCTTTTTTTTGTAGTTTATAATATGAAAGAATTTAATGAACCTATAGATGGTATGGTCTATGGAGTTACAGTATCCCTTGGTTTTGCTACACTTGAGAACTTTTATTATGTTTATGCATTAGCAGACCATTTTGAAACTAAATCTATATATTTAGCAATTTTAAGATCTTTTTCTGCAATACCTGCTCATGGTTTGTTTGGTGCTTTTATGGGCTATTATTTTATGAAACATTCTTATATTGCAAAAAAAAATAATTTAGATCTTGCTATTTTCATACCTTTTTTACTTCATGGATTTTATAATTATCTAGTTACAATAAATTTTTTACTAACTCTAATATTTTTAATTATATTCTGGATAATAATATTAAGACTGTTTAATGAATTAAGAAAATCTCAGATTAAAAAAAAACGTGAATTTGAAAAAAAAATATAAATGGCAAATTTTTTAAAAACTTTTTTTATAACTAGTAGCTTAAGAAGATTTAAAAAGACTAGGGTAAAATTTGTAATAAATATTGCAATATTTTTAAGTATTTTTGCAATAACTTCTTCCTTGATTTCAATTTATTATGAAACAAAGATTAGTAAAATTGAGACTAAAGTTATAAATTTACAAAGAGAGCTTGCTTCGAGTGAAGCAATACTTAAAAATATACCTTTAATGCTTTTAAGCTCTAATAATGCTGTCGCAGGAGCTGCATATATCAAAGAACTACATAATTTTTATGGAGAGTCAGATTCAAGAACTTTTTCATTAAACTATTCACATGTGGCTTTGTACCAAAATTTACGTATTTTTGCTTATAATGGCTTGGATATTATTGATCAATTTTTAATTTTTGCAGAAAAATATAATTTTGATCCTAAAAGTTATAAATATTGGGAAAGATATCTTGTATCACGAACAGAGATAGAAGAAGATTCAAAAAAAGTATCGGCCAGTGGACAAAATATTAATATTACAAAACATAATTTTGCAAAATATTATTTTAATGTAAGGAATGCCATTTTGCAGCAAGAAGGCTTTATTATTCAAGCTCAAAAACAAATTAGAAAAAAATTAAAAGCTAAAAGAAAATTATTAACCAGTTTTAAAGTTGAAATAGCTGAACTTTCATCTTTATCTAGCAAAATAATATTATTTGCTTTTGTACTTCAATTATTTATTTTTATTGTCATTCAATATTTTGAAATTTCAGCAGTGAGGGATGAACAAAATGAGAAGAGGTAGTCTAAGTAATTCTTCAATTTTTCTTGTTGTGTGTGCTGCAATATTCGCAATTGCTTCATTTATTTTCGATCAGCTAGTAATTCAATATGAAGATAAAGTTAGAACACAAAATTCTAACTATCAAAGTATGATTTTTGATGCAATTAACGCAAGTGAATTAGACTTAAATTTAAAAAACTTAGGACTTCTTTCACATGCAAAAGCTTCGGGAGCTGAGTTTCAAAATCAATTTTTATATAAAGTTTCTACACTTAGATTTGATGATAAATATATGAAGCGCACTTATTCAGAAGCAATAAAAATTAATAATAATTATTTAAAAGAACAATTTGAAACTTATAAATCAATTATTAGTATTCATTATAACAGAGTAATGGCTGAAAATATTATGTTTCAGAGATTAATTGAGTCATATTCTTTAGAAGATTTTGATGAATTTAAAAAACATCAATTGAAAATCAATGCAATATTTAACAAAGTCGATCATAATAAAAATCAAAAATTTTCTGATAAAACTTTTTTAAAGACATTTTTAAATGAAAAAAAAAATTACAAAACTATATGGGAAAATATAAACGCCCTTGTCATAACATATGATAAGGTGCGAGAGCAATTAACTAAAATGGAATTAATTGCGGAAAAACTATACGATGAAAAAATAAAAGAAGCTGAACAAATAAGTAAAAAAATCTCTAAATTGAAAAGTACTAAAAATTTTTTTATTTTATTTAGTGTTTTGTTTCAAATTTTAAGTTTAACAGCTTTACTTATATTGTTCAGAAGTATAGTTGATGAAAGATTGAAAGATTAAATAGGATTTTATAGGATACTAGACACAAAACTAGATCGTTTTGAGATAAAACAAGAAAAGTGAAGGTGTGAATAAAGAAAACGCAAGTAAACTGTGGAAAATTATTCAGGAAGCTGGTGATTATTTGCTTGGCCAATTGCCTGATCATCCAAATCATCCCAAAGGAAGAAATCCTTATGCACATGTAGCAATATGTGTAAAAAATAAATTTGGTGCAAGTTATAAAGATATTCCTGATGAAAAATTTAACGAAGTTTTAGAATATATTGAATTTTTAAAAAAAAATCCGAGCTGATTACTGATTAGGAAAATAATCTTTTAACTTACCTTCCCTATAAACATCTGCTGTACAACAATGAAGTCCTCCACCAAATGCATATGCATCTCTCAAATCTACCGGGACTACTTCCATGCCCAATTTATCTAACTGTTCAGCCTGATAAACTTCACTTTTTTCTACACACACTGTTTTTGGATCTAAAACTAAAACATTCATTGATAACCAAACAGAAGAATAACAAAGTGGAGGTGGTGAATTGTGAGCTGGTTGCGCAGAATCAATAATTTCCCAATTATTATTTTCAAAAAGTTTTCTTTGCTCTTTAGGAAGTTTTCTTTGAGGATTGTTTATTATTAATCCTTCTTTTATTGGTGTAAAGGTTGCATCAATATGAATTGGATAAGGATCACCTGGAAAATTTACAGCATGAACTCTATGATCTTTATAATGTCTTTTGATCCAGTCTATGCCTTTTAAATTTGTAGTAAATCCGTGTTGAACAACCAAATCTTTTCCAAATCTTAAAATATCTGCTGCATCAAATAATGGTTCTTCCTCTGTTGTAACGAAAAATCTTTTTTCTGTCCATTCAAGTCTTTTTTGAACACCAATTTTTTCAGACAAGTAATCTTTTCTATAATCTGCATCTGTAAGTCTAGGTTTAGGAGCAGCCTCATGTCTCATGTTGGAATCTTGGTTGTAATAATCCTTTAATAGCGGTCGATAACATAAATATTCAAACCATCGACATCTATAGCTCATAGTGGCTTCTAAAATTTCATTTCCAACGGTTAAAAGAACATCTCTTGGAGGCATACAACCAAACATAGTTTCTGATTTCCAATCAGGAGTTGATGTTTTTTGATTAAAATTAATTGGTGTAGGTCTATCAACTTTAATCCCTCTTTTTTCAAGCATACTAGAAAAATCATCTAATAATTGATTTGCTTTATCTATCGAGTCTTTTGTTCTTGGTCCATATTGACCCCTCATATCTGAATCTTCTGGAACTTTTGCATCTAAAGCTGGCTCAGGTGAAGGAATGCAAGTTCCATCTGCTCTACCAACAATTACATGCTTTAGAGGATCCCATTCATTCCAACTGTTTACAATTACTTTATCTTTTTTCATTAACTTGCCTTTACAATATTGTGTTCGGGGCCAAATGGAAATTTTGTAATATTTTCTGCTGCGTTTGTTCCAAGAATCATAATATCATGTTCTCTATATCCACCTGCACCTGGTTTTCCTTCTGGTATCATTATCATTGGTTCCATTGAAATTACCATATTGGGCTCTAAAATAGTTTCAATATCTTCACGAAGTTCTAAACCTGCTTCTCTTCCATAAAAGTGAGATAAAACACCAAAGGAGTGTCCATAACCAAAAGTTCTATATTGAAGATATCCAAGCTCAGCATACAATTCGTTAAGTTCTTTACAAATATCGGAACATTTTGCTCCAGGTTTAATTAATTTTAACCCTCTTTTATGAACCTTAACATTTGCTTCCCATGCTTTTAATGATTCATCGTCAACTGATCTCAAGAACAAAGTTCTTTCAAGAGCTGTATAATATCCTGAAATCATTGGAAAAGTATTTAAAGATAAAATATCTCCTTCTTTCAATTTTCTGTTTGTTTTTGGATTATGAGCTCCGTCTGTATTAATTCCTGACTGAAACCAAACCCAGGTATCCATATACTCTGCGTTAGGATAAGTTTTTACAATCTCTCTTTCCATTCTGTCTCTACCATGTATTGCAATTTCAATCTCAGTTTCACCTGGTTTAATATATTTAACAATTTCTTCAGCACCTAAATCCGCTATACGAGCTCCATTTTTTATAATTTCTATTTCTTCTTCAGATTTAATCATTCTTAGTTTCATCAAATCTTTTGCAATATCTGAAAAGTTTGAAAAAGAAAAAATAGACTTAACCTTTTTCATTATATCTAAAGTTAAATGATCTTCCTCAACACCAATATTTTTTGGAGGCTCATCTCTGCCAATTATTGAAACAATTGCTTTTAAAAAATTATCTCTTTTCCAATCGGTATAAATAATATTATCACAATGTGATCTCCTCCAGGGTTGGCTTGCATCAATATTTGCAGAAATAGTTACAATTTTTTTTTCAGTAATAACACATCCATATGGTCTGCCAAATGAACAGTAAATAAATCCAGTGTAATATGCAATATTGTGCATCGAAGTAAGCAAAATCATATTTAATTTATTATCAGACATGATTTTTCTTAATTTAGAAACTCTATTGTTGTACTCTTGATTGGAAAATGGAAGCTTGACTTTCTCTCCATTTTTTAGCTCAAAAAAATCTGGTCTTTCCATCGTTAATTAAGACCAATAAACCTTCTATTATTTTTAATTAATAAACTATAAAAAATAATAGCTATAAATATTAAAAATCCACCAATAATAGTATTTGTTGATGGTATTTCATTAATTCCTAAAATTGGAAGCCAAACCCAAAAAATTCCTCCTATTATCTCAGTTAAAGATAAAAGAGTTAATTCGGCAGCTGGTATTACTTTAGATCCAATTGAATATAAAATTAAACCTAAACAAACTATTGTTCCATGTAGTGCAAATAAACTTTCATTTTTACCTGAAGATAAAAAGTCAAGTTTAAATTGAAATATTACTGCAGTTGAAAATAAAAAACAAAATAAACCAGCAAATGCAACTGTAGTAAATTTGGGAGTTTCTTTTTCCCATCTTAATGAAACAGAAAAAATTGAAAAACCCAATGCTGAAGCTAAACCAAACAATAAACCTTTAAAAGTTCCCAATGAAGCGCTATCAAAAGCCATAATTATAATACCAATAGTAGCAATTATTATTGCTGTCCAAACACTACGTGAAATTTTTTCTCTTAAAAATAAGAATCCTAGCAACGCAGTAATAAATGGCATTGCTGCCAAACACAATAATGTGATTGATGCCGTTGTATTAGTAATAGACCAAATAAAAGTCATCATAGCAGAACCAAGGCCAATACCTCCAATTACTCCTGGAGCTCCCATTTTTAAATAATTTTTATAAAAATCTAATCCTTCTTCAATAAACAAATAAATATTTAATAAAAGAAAAATTACAATTCCTCGTGTAAAAAGATATTGCCAAGGAACAGTAGCTGCATCTTCAATGTTTCGAACTACCAAAGGGCCAAAGGACCAAAAAATTCCTGCAATAACAACTAGTAGGATCGCAAATTTAGCATTTTTTAAATCAGGCATTTCGAGATATTTAATGCCAAATTGCATTTACTACAATAAAAAATTATTTATATAAAATTTTTATTGATTACCCAAAAGATAGAAACATTCAATTAATTGACCTTTTTTAAAAGTAGATTTTCCACTCTTAAATAGAGCCCAAGCATTAGATTCTGTAAACGATTTAATTCTGAAAGATTCTTGCCCTTTTAATACTTTAACTTGCAAAGTTCCTTTGCTGTTTATAAAAACTTTGCTTTTTAAAAATCTAGTAAAATTCTTTTTCTTTGAATAAGAATTTTTTAGTTTAGCTTTAAATGATTTTTCTTTTTTCATTCCTAAAATTAATCTTAGATAAGGATAAACAAAAAACTTAAAGCATGCAGCTGATGATATTGGGTTGCCTGGCAAACCAAAAAATGATTGGTTTTTATTTTTGAATTTTGCAAACATAATTGGTTTTCCGGGTCTTATAGCAACATCTTTAAAATAATTTGACAATTTAAAATTCTTAATAATTTTTGGTACAAAATCAAATTTCCCAGCCGAAACAGCGCCATTTGTTATTATAATGTCATATTTAGATTTAAAATTTTTATGAATTAATTTATTAAATAATTTATCATCTTTATCTCTTAAAATACCTCCGTCTACAATTTCAAAATATAGATTGTTCGACAATGATTTTATATAATGACTATTTGAATTTCTAATTTTCCAATTTGGTATATTATTTTTTTTTGAAATTTCATTTCCCGTTGAATAAAAAACTATTTTGGGTTTTTTTTTAACTACAACTCTTTCAACACCAAGGCTTTTAAATGCTAGTATATGTGAAGAATTAATTATTTCGCCTGCAGATAATATCTTTTCACCTTTTTTATAATCAGAGCCAGCAAATCTTACATGATTATTTTTAGTAATTCTTTTTTCAATTAATATAAATTTTGGATTTTTTTTATCTGGATAATAATTTATTTTTTCTATTGGTATAATTGTATCAAAATATTTAGGAATTAAAGCTCCTGTCATTATTTCCACAGAACAATATTTTTTAACATTTTTTATTTTTGGATTATCTCCTGCTGCTATTGTTTTTAAAATTTTGAATTTTTTAATTTTTTTTCTAGTTAATCCAATTGTTTCTTTAGAATTTATTGCGTATCCATCAAAAGCTGTATTATTACCAGCAGGATAATTTGTTGGTGAAAATACATTTTGTGCAGCAACACGATTCAAAGAATCTTTTGTAAAAATTATTTCGTTTTGAATTTTTATTTTTGACTTTAAGAGTATTTTTTGAGCTTTTGTGTATTTAATCATTTTCATATTTTATTAAAATTTTTTTAGCTTCTTCAAGATCTTCTTGGGTATTAATATTCAAAAAAGGATCTATATTGTCATATGTTATATTAATTGTTTTAACCCCAATTTTATTAGCCCATTTTTCTACTTTCCTATAATCATTTTTTAATATATCTGCTTCAAGTGTTTCCATTATTTTCAGTGACCACAATCCAAAAATATTATGTCTTTTTTCCTCAGACTTAACAAAATATAAAGGACTATCATTTAGCTTTGTAGCTTCAATAAACTTATCAATTATAGAGATGTCAAAAAAAGGTGTGTCGCAAGGAAATGTCATGACCCATTTGTAGCTATAATTATTTTTTTTTATCCATTTCATTGCAGACAAAACTCCAACTAAAGGGCCAAGTTGGCCTTCTATACAATCTTTAATTACAACATAATCTTTTACTCTTTTATTATTAGATACAATTATAATTTTATTAAATTTAGATTTAATTTTATCTAAAGTATGTATTAATAGAGTTTTACTACCTAATTTAATTTCACTTTTATCTTTGCCAAATCTTTCGGATTTTCCACCTGCTAAAACTACGCCTAAAATATTGTTTTCGCTCATAAAAACAAATATAAAACATTAATTGTTTAATTAAAGAATATAAATGGACTTAGAAATTTTAAAAATTGCATCTAATACAGATAACAACAAAGTTTTAAACAATCACACACATTATTCAAAACTTAAAAATCCAATATGTGGTGATGAAATGCATATTGGTGTAAAAATAGTTAAAGATAAAATCGTTGATTTTGGTTATCAATGCAAATCCTGTATTTATTGTCAAGCTTCAGTAAGTTTGCTATCTAGAAACTCAATAAACAAGAAAATATCAAGTATAAAAAATTTATTAAAAATTTCAGAAACTTTTTTTGAAAAGGAAAATTCAATCTTTCCAAAAGAGTGGTCCACATTTAATAAAATCTTTGATAAAAAAAACGTTTCTAGAAAAGAATGTTTACTACTACCTTTTAAAACTCTTACAAAAGCATTAAGGTCATAAAAAAAATGAAAAAAGTTGATGTTGTAAAACCAATTATAGCTGGTTTATTTTCCGCAATAACAATTGGAGTGCTAACTTTGCTTACATATAAAACAGAATTCGGTATTTTTTTGATTGCGTCTTTTGGATCCTCAATGGTTTTGCTTTTTGGATATCCTGAAAGTCCTTTTGCTCAGCCAAAAAATATTTTTTTTGGACATTTGTTGACATCATTTGTTGGTATAATATTTCTTTATATGGTGCCTTTGCCGATCTACGTACTTCTTCCTTTGGCAGTAGGTTTTGGTGTTGCTTTAATGATATTATTAAATGTAACTCATCCTCCAGCAGGTGGAAATCCTATTATTGTTATAATGGGCAGTGTATCATTGGACTATTTGATAAATCCAATAATAATAGGTTCATTAATAATACTAATATTTGGCATAATTTTAAATCGACTTATATTAAAAAAGAAATATCCTTTATAAATGGAAGTAAAGTACAACATTGTTAAACTTAAAGAAAATAGAACTCAAGAAGTAAAAGATCACGTTTCTGTAGAAGAGCCTTTAGAAATGAATCTACGATTCAAACAAAACAGCAGTTGGCATACTGAAAATTTATCTATTACAATGAGAACTCCAGGCGATGATGACAACCTTATTACAGGATTTTTATTTAATGAAAGAATTATAGAAAATGTAAATCAAATAACAAAAATTGAAAAACAAGGAGATCAGGTTGGTGACTACAATATTCAAAATAAAATCGAAGCTACAATTAATAATATTAAAAACATAGATATTGGTAAATTAAAAAGAAACTTTTTAACAAACTCTTCGTGTGGAGTTTGTGGCAAAACTTCTTTAGATACAGTAGAAGTGATTAAAAATGATAAATTAAATTTATCATTTCCAAAAATCCAAAAAAAAATCATAATGAAATTTCCAGAACTATTAATGAATGAACAATCTAGTTTTTCAAAAACGGGTGGCATACACGCTAGCTCTTTGATTAGCGATTCTGGAAAAGTAATAGCAACAAAAGAAGATGTTGGAAGACATAATGCTCTAGATAAACTTGTTGGATATGTCCATAGAAAAAAGTTAATTGATAATCGTTCTCAATTCATTGCTTGTTCTGGTAGATTAAATTTTGAATTAGTTCAAAAGAGCTTAATGTCAAATATTGGAGTTATGGCTGGTGTGGGTGCACCTACAAGCCTTGCTATAGACCTAGCAAAACGTTTTAGTATGACACTTTTGGGATTTGTAAAAAATAATAGTTTTAATATTTATACAAATAAAGAAAGAATTATATTATAAAAAACAAATGTCTAAAAATATCAGCAAACTTTCTGGGAGAGTTGGTTTAAAAAACAATTTATTTCAAAAAATCTCTGAAAGATCCTTAAAATCAAAAAAAGATGAAGGAATGAAATCTTTAGCAGACGAATATAATATGGGGGTGTCCACTATTCATGGAGCTGAAAGCTTTTACGAGTTTTTAAGACCAAGTCATAGAGAAAAAAAAGCATTTATTTGTAACGGTAGTGCATGCATGTGTGCAGGAACTCAAAAAAATTTAAAAAATAAATTAGAAAGTAAAATTGGTAAAGGAAAAGTGGGAGAAATGTTTTGTCTTGGACATTGTTATGAAAATCATGCTTTTCACTATGATGGTGAAAATTATGCAGGTGAAGATATAAATATGATTGATAAAATTATAAAAGGCGAAGGTATTAAACAGAAAAAGTTTTTTTCTAAGAGTTTTGCTTCAACAAGCTTTTTAATGGATGAAAAATTATTAAATGTTGGCCAATTTAAGAAATTATTAGAAAAATTTATTAATACTGATAAAAAAGAAATAATTAAATCTCTTACAGACTCTAATCTATCTGGAAGAGGAGGAGCTGGTTTTCCAACAGGCATGAAGTGGGATTTTTGCAGCAAAGAAAAATCAGAAAAAAAATATGTAATTTGTAATGCTGATGAAGGAGACTCCGGTGCTTTTTCAGATAGGTATTTATTAGAAGACCAGCCTTTAAAAGTTTTATTTGGAATGATTATTTGTGGTTATGTAATTGGAAGTGATGAAGGCGTTTTATATATTAGAGGAGAATATCCAAAATCAATTGAAGCTATAAATGGATCAATAAATGAATTAAAATCTTCAAATCTTTTAGGTAAAAATATTTTAGGAACAATTTTTTCGTTTGATTTAAACATTTGCATTGGACAAGGTGCATATATTTGTGGAGAAGAAACAGCACTAATAGCTTCAATTGAAGGAAGAAGAGCGGAAGTAGATGTTAGACCTCCCTTTCCTGTAACTGAAGGTTTGTATAAGAAACCAACAGTAGTTAATAATGTTGAAACTTTAGCGGCAGCTACTGGGATACTTATAAATGGATCTGATAAATTTTCTTCTATAGGTAACAAAAAATCCGCAGGAACCAAACTTGTATGTTTTGACAGTTTTTTTAATAATCCAGGTGTTTATGAAGTTGATATGTGTACACCGATGAAAAAAGTTATAAATGAAATTGGCGGAGGGTTTAAAGAACCTGTAAAAGCTTTACAAATTGGTGGTCCATTAGGTGGAGTGATTCCTATTAATGAAGTAGAAAAATTAAATTTAGATTTCCAAGAATTTACTGCCGCTGGGTTTATGTTAGGTCATGGAAGTATAGTAAGTATTCCAAAGGATTTTAGTATGGTTGAATACATTCATCATTTATTTGAGTTTTCAGCTGAAGAATCTTGTGGAAAATGTTTCCCTGGAAGGCTTGGATCTTATAGAGGAAAAGAAATGTTTGACCAGGCAATAAATAAATCCAAAAAAATTCCTATAAAATTACTTAATGAATTGCTTATTACAATGAAAAAAGGATGTTTGTGCGCACTATGTGGCGCAATACCTGTTCCAATAATGAATATTTTAAAGTATTTTAGTAGTGAAATGAAAAATGATATAGTCCAGGAAAATTAATGAGTTCTGAAAAAAGAAAAATTGCATATATAGACGGCAAGCCATATGAAATTGGCTCTCAACATACATCTATATTAAAGTTTGTAAAAAGTTATCTTGGAGAAAAAAAAGTCCCAACTTTGTGTGATGATCCTAATCTAGCGCCATACGGTGCTTGTAGAGTTTGTTCTGTTGAAGTTGCCTTAAAAAAAGATGGCCCAACAAAAGTAGTTGCCTCTTGCCACACTCCAGTAGCAGAAAATTATCATATTTTTACTAATAATAAAGAATTACATTCGCTTAGAAAAAATATTGTTGAGTTGGTTTTAACTGACCATCCAATGAACTGTAATACATGTGAAGTTGACAAAAATTGTGAACTTCAAGATGTAGCTAATGATTTAGGAATATCTGAACATAGATATAACAATCCAAAACAAAATAAAGGAATACCTAAAGATACTTCTCATGCTTATATGAGAATGAATCTTGATAACTGTATAAACTGTGGAAGATGCGTAAGGGCATGTGATGAAATTCAGGGATCTTTTGTACTTACAATGAGCGGAAGAGGATTTGAATCAAGAATTACAACTGACAACGATATGTTGTTTGGAGACTCTTCGTGTGTATCTTGTGGTGCATGTGCCCATACTTGTCCTACTGATGCTATCTCTGACGTTTTTGCGTCAAAATCAGCAGACTATGATAAAAAAGTTAGAACAACTTGTTCTTATTGTGGAGTTGGTTGTAATTTAGAAGCTTCTGTAAAAAATGGTAAAGTAGTTTCGATTGATACTCCAAAAGAGACTGAAGTTAATGCAGGACATACTTGTTTAAAAGGAAGATATGCATTTGGATTTTACGATCATAAAGATAGATTAAGATCTCCATTAATTAAAAGAAACGGAAAATTTCAAGAAGCTTCATGGAATGAAGCTTATGATTATATAAAAAATAAATTAGATAAAATTATAAAAGAAAATGGACCTGATTCAGTTGCTGGTATTTCTTCAGCAAGATGCACTAATGAAGAAAATTATGTTTTTCAAAAAATGATTAGAGCAACAATAGGAACAAATAATATAGATTGCTGCGCAAGAATTTGTCACTCACCAACAGCTTGGGGTATGCAACAAACATTTGGAACTGGAGCTGCAACTAATTCAACAGAAGATATATATCATGCAGATCTTTTCTTAGTAATTGGAGCAAACCCTACTAATGCACATCCAGTAACAGGAGCAAAAATTAAACAGCAAGTAATGAAAGGTAAAAAACTAATCGTATTAGATCCAATAACTACAGAAGTAGCAAAATTAGCTGATTATCATATTAGATTAAGACCAGGAACAAATGTAGCTGTTCTTAATATGATGTTGTATTTCATTGTAGAATCTAAATTATATAAAGAAGATTTTATCTTAAGTAGAACAGAAGGTTTCGAAAACTTCCTTAAAGAAATTAAAAAACTAGATATTGATCAATTAGCTAAGGTTGCAGGAGTTGACAAGCAACAAGTAAAAGAAGCTGCTATTGCTTACGCAACTGCAAAAAACTCTATGGAATTCCATGGTCTTGGAGTAACTGAGCAGGAACAAGGTTCAAAAACGGTAATGCTAATTGCTGACCTTGCAATGATTACAGGAAATATTGGAAGAAAAGGTGTTGGAGTTAATCCTTTAAGAGGTCAAAATAATGTCCAAGGTGCAGCCGACATGGGATGCCAACCACATCAAGGCGCTGGATATTTTCCAGTGTCAGATAAAAAAATTCAAGATTTTTATACTGAAAAGTATGGGGTTGTTCACCCAACAAAGGCTGGATTAAAAATTCCACAAATTTTTGATGCAGCAATAAACAGAGAAGTAAAAGCAGTGTGGATTATTGGTGAAGATGTTGTTCAAACTGATCCTAATAGCGCCCATGTTGCCAAAGCGATGAATGCCTTAGACTTATTAGTAGTTCAAGAAATATTTATGAGTGAAACTGCAAAACATGCAGATGTTGTTTTACCTGGAACAACTTTCTTAGAAAAAGATGGTACTTTCACAAATACTGAGCGAAGAGTCCAAAGAGTTAATAAAGCTGCAGAACCACTTCCAGGAACAAAGCCAGATGGACTTATTGTTACTGAAATGATGCAAAAACTTGGATATGATCAAAAACCATATGATGCAGACGAAGTGTTAGCAGAAATTGCAGATGTAGTTCCTTTTTTCAAAGGCATAACTCGAGAAAGGCTTGGAAAATTAGGATTGCAATGGCCTGTAAAAGAAGATGGAACAGATACAAAAATTCTTCACGAAAAAGAATTCAAATTAGGAAAAGGTAGAATAAAATATTTTGACTGGAAAGAAAGCAATGAAATTGCAAAAAATAAAAATAAATATCCTCTAATATTAACTACTAGTAGAGTTTTACAACACTACAATGCTGCAACTATGACAAGAAGAACTAATAATATTGATATTGTTGACGAAGATATTTTATTAGTTCATCCTAAAGATGCAAACTCTAGAGAGCTAAATACAGGAGATGTTGCAAGACTTTATTCAGGAAGAGGCGAAGTTTCGTTAAAAGTTGAAGTAACAGACAAAGTAAAAGAAGGTATAGTATTTACTACATTCCACTTTCCAGAACATATGGTTAACATGGTTACTGGACACGGTAAAGATGAAGAAACAATGTGCGCTGAATACAAAGTTTCTTCTGTAGAAGTCCAAAAAATTTCAAACATGTTTAAAACTGAAGTAGATACCGAAAAGAATAATGCTGAGGTTAGCAAGTCTTAAAAAATTTTACAAACCTTTCATACTTACTTATATTCTTCTATCTGTTGGGATAAGCTTTTACCCTTCATTTAACTTTTATTCTTTTAAGGGCCAAGCAGTAATTTTAGGTGTCGCAATTTTTAATGGATTAATGGGTATTTATCTTAAGAAATTATAATACGTAAGGCTCCACTCTTTCCTGTTTGTTCAAAACTCTTTCAATACCAAAACAACTAAGGTCGATTGTTTGATAAGATCCAGTAGTAATTAACTCTGTTAATCCTCTGCCAATGCCTGGTGATTGCATTAAACCTCTTCCTGTAAAACCTGTAGCTAAATAAACATTTTCATATGCAGGATGTTTCCCTACAATTGCATTATTGTCTAATTTATTAGTATCGTAATATCCTGCCCAACCCCCAGTAAGTTTTAATTCTTCAAAAGCTGGAATTCTTTTTGCTAATGCAGGCCATACCAATTCCTCAAAATCATTCCATTCTGGTTCTAAATCTTCGCAATTCCATTTTGATATAGGAGAACCAGCTAAATATTCTTTTCCCTCAGGTCTCCAATAAACGCCTGTTGTTAAATCTCCAGTTAAAGGCATTTCCGGATAATGTTTAGGGCACTTAACTCTAAATACTGTATGTTTCTGAGGAAATACTGGAACATCTTTTAAGAGTTCGTTGGTCCAACAACCTGCTGCAGAAATAATAACCTTGGCTTTAATTTCAGAAATACTTTTTACATCACCTTTAATAAATTCTGCTCCAAGTTCCTTGGCTTTGCTTTTAAATGCATTGTGAAACATAAAAGGATCAATCCAACCCTCGATTTTGTTATCAGTATAAGTAGCAGTTTCAATGCCTTGGTTGTTTATATACGGAAAAACTTTTGATAATTCAGTTCCTTTAATATTTTTTGTGCCTGCTTCACATGCCTTATGATTTTCTAAAGCTCTATACTGTTCTTCAGCATGTTCAAGACCAAACATAAGTAGATATCCATTTGGAACCATGCTTGCTGTAGGATTTGGGTTTTTTTCTGTTTTTAATAAATCTGGTATTTGAAAAATAAATTCTCTTGCAAATTTCCCTAATAAAATATTTTCTTTCTGAAAAAATTGTCTTCTAAAACCTCCCAATGATAATGGAAACGATGCTTTTTTATAACTAGGATCTCTTTCAATAACTTTTACTTTTCTTCCTTCTTTGGACAAAAAGTAAGCTGTTGAAGCCCCTATTATGCCACCACCAACAATTATTACATCATCCATGAATCAATTAACTATAAAAAAAATTATAATATATCTTAGTTAAGTGTAAAGATAGAATAATTCAAAATAAAAGCAAAACACAACCAAGCTAAATAAGGTACCATTAAATAAGCGCTAATTTTATTTATCGAGTAATAAAGTTTAATTAAAAAGATTACAAAAAAAATTATTAAACCAATTATTATTAAAGATACAAGTATCTGGTGAAATGCAAAAAATGTAACACTCCAGCTGGCGTTAATAATTAAATGAATAAAATAAATATTTAAAATTTTTTGGGTATTTTTTTTACTCGACCACATCAACCAAGCGGCATATCCCATTAACAAATATAAACTTACCCAAACAGGAGCAAAAATCCAATCTGGAGGAGTATAAGAAGGCTTAATAATAGTAGTATACCATGGTTCTTTAAAATAATCGGTTATGTATCCACCCCACCAAGACATAAAATAAGACAAAAATAAAAATAAAGCTAAATAAACAAATTTGTTTGACTGAATTTTATTCATTAAAAATAATTTCCCCCCATAGCTTTATATTTTTTTGCTAAATACTGAGCTTTTCTTGCAGACCATTGGCCAGCTTTGGTACCGTGGCTATTGGCTGCTTTTATTTCTATAAATAATTTTTTCCTAAGATTTGGCTTAGTATAATTTCCATTCTTATTATTAGTTTTTATTTTCCATTCATCTCTAAATATTTTTACTTTGTTTATTATAAATTTTGGTTGTTTTGAAAACTGTTTTCCTTTTTTTAATGCCTTGAGCTTCAATTTACTTGTTAATTTGTATTCAGATTCCGAGATTGCTTTGATAGCCTTTTCAGGAAGATATCTTTCGCCTGTATCAGAAGATTTTTTCCCTGATTTTGTTCTCCATTTTTGCTTTATCCAAGCCTTTAAATTAATTTGTTTTTTAGAAAGCATTAGTTTCGTATAAATATTATTTTTATTTGATCCATTTACATCTTGTCGCATCTAAAACATTACAATTTCTTAAAAAGAAGATAAGATAAGATTATGAAAAACATATGGATTACTGGTGCAAGTAGTGGCATAGGAAATGCCCTAGCAATTAAATTTGTAAAAGAAGGTTGGCAAGTTGCCGCATCAGCTAGAAGAGAAAACTTATTAGAAGAACTTAGTAATCAATATCCCAATATACACACTTTTCCTTTAGATGTTACTGATAGTGAAAAATGTAAAACGGTTTTCAATGAAATTATAAATAAATTAGGTGATATAGAAATTTGTGTATTTTGTACAGGAATGCACGATCCAAAATCTGAAAGAAGTTTAAATTTAGAGAAAATTAAAAAAATAATGGAGGTAAATTATTTTGGTACTATCAACTCAATAAATGCAGTTTATGATAATTTTAAAAAAAAAAAGTCCGGTCATATTTCAGTAATCTCCTCTGTAGCGGGATATAGAGGTTTACCAACTGGGGGAGGATATTGTGCTTCAAAATCTGCTCTAACAACTTTTGCTGAAAGTTTATATTTTGATTTAAAAAGATACAATGTAAGAGTTTCGATTATTCATCCTGGCTTTATAAAAACTCCAATGACAGATCAGAATGATTTTCCTATGCCTATGATAAAATCGCCAGAATTTGCTGCAGATCAAATATTTAAAGGTTTAACTAAATTAAATGCTTTTGAAATTCATTTTCCTAAACAATTTACTTACATCATGAAAATTCTTCAAATTATGCCTAATTGGTTATACTTTAAAATCCTAAAAAAAGGTATGAAATTAATAGGTCGTTAATTTTTTTGAAAAACAACTGTCAGTTCTCCAACTTTAAAACCAAATTTGCTCAGAGTTGCACGATTAATTGCAATTTTTTCATCTTGTTTAAAAATCCAAT
Source organism: uncultured Pelagibacteraceae bacterium (assembly GCA_902566775.1). Classification (GTDB taxonomy): domain Bacteria; phylum Pseudomonadota; class Alphaproteobacteria; order Pelagibacterales; family Pelagibacteraceae; genus Pelagibacter. The sequence continues at coordinate 57,851 of CACFKF010000001.1, forward strand.
CATCGAATCTAATTTTGATATTTTTCCCTTTTAATGGAATTAATAAATTATATTCAAACTTAAAGGCAGATCCATAAGAAAATCCCTTTGCTTCCCCCACTACATCTGATGCTTTTCCTAAATAATTGTGATCATCTATTTTCTGAATTTTCCAAACTCTTTTTTGATTTTCACCATCTTTCCAATAAAAATCTTCCTCTAATGTAAGAATATTATTTTCAAATTTACCAAACATATCAGCTGTAAACTGTCTGGTTACTTTTCCTTTTCTATCTTGTAGTACTCCCCAAGCTTTTACATTTCCTTCAAAATACTTTTCTATTTGTAATGCTGGTTCAGTGTTTTTAAAATCTTCAGGTTTCATATCGTCATTTATTAGGACAAAATTAAAAAATCCAAATAAAATTACTATTATTATGAAAAATAAAAGTAATTTTTTTTTCATTATAATTATCTATTTTGCATCGAAAACTGAATTAAATCTATATTTTTAGACTTAAATCCAGCCTCACAGTAAGATAAGTAAAAATTCCACATTCTTTTAAAAGTTAAGTCAAATCCTTGTTTGGAAATTTCTTCCCATTTTTTAAAAAATTCATTTCGCCAAATATTCAAAGTATTTGAATAATGCATTCCATAAGAATTATATTGGTCGACCTCTAGTCCATTGTCATTTGCGTATTTATACAAACTTTTTTTTGATGGTAAAAAACCTCCAGGAAATATGTATTTTTGAATAAAATCTTCTTTAGTTTTATATCTATCAAACAAATTATCATCTATAGTTATTGCTTGTATTGCTGCAGTACCGTTTTTTTTTAAATTCTCTTTTATAGATCTAAAATAATTTTTTAAATAGTTTTGTCCCACAGCTTCTATCATTTCAATAGAAGCAATGGAATCGTATTTTTTTTTCACATCTCTATAATCCATCATAAAAATATTAACTTTTTCATTAAGTTGGTTTTTTCGAACTCTTTCTTTAGCATATTCAAATTGTTTTTTTGAAATAGTAATGCAATCCAATTTTACATCAAAATTTTTTCCTAAGTGTTCAGCAAATCCTCCCCACCCGCATCCTATTTCCAAAATTTTATCACCTGAATTTGGATTAATTAAATTAATTAATTTTTTATATTTGTTGATTTGTGCTTCTTCCAAATTATTTTTTTCATTTTCAAATATAGCACTTGAGTATGTGAGTGTTTTATCTAGCCATAATGAAAAAAATTCATTGCCTAAATCATAGTGTCTGGAAATATATTCTTTGCTGTTTTTTTTTGTATTTTTAAGGAAAATATTTTTTAAATAATTAATAAATCCAAAATCAAATATTCCTGAAAATTTGTAGATAATTTTTATATTTTTTGCAGTAAGCTCAATCAAATTAGAAAGATTATTTGTTTCAAAATCACCTCGCATATAAGCTTCTGCTAATCCTATGCTCCCTTTGCTTATTATTTCAAAAGTTAATCCTGGCTTGTTAATTTTTAGTTCTACATTTAAACTTTTATCTTCTTCTCCAAATAAATATTTTTTTCCATCATGGTTAATTAATGTTAATTTACCATGTTTAATTTGTCTTAAAGTTTTAAATACCAATTTGTCAGAAATGTTTTGAATCATTTTAAACTTTCATATGTAATGTTGTTTTTGATTTTAATTTTTTTTTTTACTAATTTTATTCCTTTTAACCAAAGTTTGAATGCCTCAAAATGTATCGCTCCAATAATTTTAAATGACATTAATGGATGAGATATATATGAAAATATCAAGTTTTTACTATTTATTTCTTTTTTTAAACCGCCTTGGGAAGCATAAAGGAGTTTTCCAGTATCATCATTTTGATTAATTACAACTAAAAGTTTATTTTCTGGTTTCAAAGTTTTAAAATAATACGAGCAATTCATTTCAATAAATGGAGATACGTGAAATTTTTTTTTACAAGAATGTCTTAAAATTTTTTCTGTTTTGTTAATTTTAAAAACATAAGTATGTTGTTCGCCAAATGTATTTTTTACTTCATATAATATTGAAATTAGGTTTGCATTTTTATCATAAACAAAAAAAATACTTAATGGATTAAAAACGTATCCCCATACTCTGGGATAACATAAAAGTTTAATTTTTATTTCTTCTGAATTTATATTGTTATTATTTAAATGTTTTTTAACCCATGAAATTAAAGATGTTCCATCTCTTGGCCCATGATCGATATCATAAAAGCTAAGTATATTGAATTTATTATAAGAAAATAATCTAATATCTTTCTCTAATATATGTAGTTCCGACAGATCAATTAAAAGTGAAAATACTTTATACTTAAAAATATGTTTTTTTGGCTTAAAGCGTTTGTGAATTACTTTTCCAATATAAATACAAGATGATTTAGTCATTTAAATGTTTCAACATATTAATTGTAGATTTGATACCATCTTCATGAAACCCATAACCAAAATAACTACCACAGAAAAGTAAATTTTCTTTATTTTGTAGAAAATGTAGTTGTTCTTGGGCTTTTAAAGCATCAAAATCATAGTAAGGATGCGTAAAAAAAACTTTTTTATAGATTAAATTCTCTGGTATTTCGTAGTTTGGGTTTAGTGTTAAAAAAATGTTTTTTTCAACATTTAGATTTTGCAACAAATTCAACCAATATGTAACTGAATTACTTTTCGTATCACATTTAAAAATTGTAGAATTCCAAGCGGACCATGCTCTTTTATTATTGGGCATACAATTATGATCGGAATGTATGACTGCGAAATTTTTTTTATATTTAAAGCATTTTAAAATATTGCTTTCTTCTTTTGTAGGGTTTTCGATAATTGATAAAGCCTCATCTGCATGTGTTGCTATAACCACTTTATCATAATTAAAAAATTCATTTTCTGATCCATAGTACACTTTAATATTGTTATTATTTCTTGAAATTTTTTTTATAGGGTAGTTTTTATAATATTCCCCACTTATTTGATTAATTACTTTGTTAACGTAAGTTTTGCTTCTATTTGATACAGTAAACCACTGAGGTCTATTTTTTAAATTAAACAATCCATGATTTTTAAAAAAATTAATAAAAAAATTTAGTGGCATTTGTTTTGCTTCATATGGCGGCATGGACCATATCGCTGCAACCATTGGAACAATATGATAATTTATAAAATAATCAGATAAGTTTTCTTTTTTTAAAAAACTTTCCAGCGTTTCTCTGCTTAGAATATTAATATTAATATTTGAACATTTTTTGTAAAAGTTAATAATCTCCAAAAACATCTTTATAAATTTAAAGTTAAAAATATTATTTCTGTTCGAAAAAATTCCATTAATTCCTTTGCCGCAATATTCAATATTTGTATCTTTTACAGAAACAGAGAAAGACATGTTGCTTTTTTCTACTTGAATTTTATTTTCTTTAAAAAAATCAATTAAATTTGGATATGTTAATTCGTTAAAAACTATAAAACCTATATCTACCGAAATTTGTTTTTTTTCAGTGTAAGCAACATTTATAGTATGAGAATGACCACCAAAATGATTTTCTTTCTCGAATAGATCAACATTATGTTTTTTTGATAAATAATAAGCGGCGCTAAGACCTGATATGCCGGAACCAATTACAGCAATTTTCATTTTACTCTTTTTTACTAAAAGCTGACTGTAATAAAATTGCAGAAATAATCACAGCACCGCCAATAAGCACAGTCGCTGGTGGCACTTCATTAATAAAAAGCCATGCCCACAATGGACCAAAAACAGATTCTGTTAGCATTAAAACTCCTACTACAGCTGCTGGTGTTGTCCTAGATCCTACAGTAATTAAAATAAACCCAAATCCAATTTGAAAAATTCCAGCTATTGATGCTAAAATAAAATCTTTAAACGACATGATTAATTGGTCAGCTATAAAAAAACCTATTAATGCTGCTGCTATCCCAGCTGTAAATTGAGATGGAACCATATCTACATTTGGATACCTTCTAACAATAACAACAAGTATCGCAAAAGATATGGGCATTATAAGTGCAACAATATTTCCTAAAAATTGTTCGCTAGTTTGAATAGTTAAAGAGTTGCCGAGTATTATTAAAACTCCAGAGATTCCTAAAATTATCGAGATTAAAGTAATTAAATTGATTTTTTCCTTTAAAAAAATATAACCAAATAACGCTAGAAAAATAGTTTCTAAAGTAATTATAAAATTTGTATTTGCTACAGTAGTTGTATACATAGCAAATACATATGCTGCAAATCCAACTGATAAAGCTAGGCCTCCAAAAAAACCTGGAAGACCAGAATCATAAAAGGATTTAAAAAAATTTTTCTTATAAGTAAAAAATAAATACACAACAACAGTTATTGAAAAAAAAAATTGCCTCCAAAAAAGGATTTGCCAAAGATTTGCACCTTCAAAAGATTTGACAATTATTCCACCAAAACTAAGTGTAATAGCTCCAAAAAAAACTAGTAGAGATCCTGGTAGTTTAGTTATTATATTCATCTTATTTGATTTAAAATACTTTGAGTTTCCATAGAGTATATTTTGTGTAAATTCTCTGCTTCAAAAAGACTTACTTCTTTAAATTTAATTATTGAACCTGGTTGAAGTTGAACCAATTTATCGTAGTCAGCACTAATAACTACGCCTATCTTGGGATAACCTCCTATAGTGCCGTGATCAGACAGCATTATAATAGGATTACCGTCTGCTGGCACTTGGATTACACCTTTGATTAAACCTTCAGATCTTATGTTGGTATCAATAATATTTTCTATCTTTGAGCCTTCTAATCTCATTCCCATTCTGTCAGTTAACTTAGAAACAGTAAATTTTTTTTCTAAAAAATTTTTTTTTCCATCATCTGAAAAATAATCATAGTTAGTTCCTTTAATAACTCTAATTTGTTCAATTTTTGTGTTAAAATAATTTAATTTTTTTAATTGATATGTTTTTTCTGATTTCAATATTTTTATTGAATCGCCTTCTTTAAGTTTCTCACCATTGTTAGCTCCTATTTTGGCTTTAGTGTTAGTAGAACAACTATTCCAAAATAGTTCTACTTCAAAACCTCCACTTGCTGCTAAATATCCATAAACCGATTTATTAGTTGATAAAATATCTATTTGGTCTCCATCTTCAAGACAATATGTTTGGTAACAATTTCCTTTTTCTATTTTTGAATTTTTTTTCAAAATATTAAAATTCACATCACCAGTTATCGCTAAACAAGTTCTTTCTCCGTTTAGTTTTAATAATGGACCTTGATATGCAAACTCTATTACTGGAGTATTGTTTTTATTACCGACCAAATTATTTGATAATAAGTAATTTCTTTTATCCATAGCTCCACTAAAAGGTATGCCTATTTGATATAGATTATTTCTACCTAGATCTTGGTAAGTAGTGTTTATTCCTGCACGTAAAACTTCAAAATTACTTTTGGTCATTCCAATTATTATATTCTTTTCTATTTATTTTAAAAAAACTAACAGTATCTCCTGGGTTAACTAAAGCTGGATTTAAATCATTTGATTTATTAAAAATTTTTAGAGGTGTGTTGCCAATAATGTTCCATCCTCCTGGGCTTTCAAATGTATAAATGTTACAAAATTTTTCTGTTAAGCCAACTGAGCCCTTGGGAACTTTTACTCTGGGAGTTTCTAATCTTTTTAACCTAATTTTTTCATCTAAATTTCCTAAAAATGGCATACCGGCTATAAATCCAGTCATATAACAAAAGTATTCTTTGGCAAAAAAATTTTTTAAAATTTGATCTTTCGAAATTTTAAGTTTGTCTTCAAGTCTATTGATATCTAATGCAAACTCATCATCACAGCATACGGGTATTTTTATTAACTTATTTTTGTCGTTATTATATGATTTTAAATCCATATTTTTTATTTCTTTTTTTAGTTTCTCAAAATTTGTTATATCTAAATCAAAAGTTATAATTAATTTATTATAAGAAGGTGCAATGTTAGTAACTCCAGAAATATTTTTTTCTTTGATATTTTTAAAATAATTAATTACTTTTGAATTAATTTCTTTGTTTACTTCATTTCCAAAGTCACAATATAAAGCTGCGTCACCAAGATTTGATATATTTTTTATCATGACGTGTTATACTTCAAGTATTAATATTATGGAAATTAATATCAATTGCGATTTAGGAGAAAAATCAAAGTTTCATTCTATAGAAAATGATCCTGCATTATTAAATATTGTAAATTCGGCCAATATTGCATGTGGTTATCATGCTGGAGACGAAGATACGATGGATATGGTAATAAAAATTTCAAAATCAAATGGAGTAAGTATTGGCGCTCACCCATCTTTTAATGACCCAGAAAATTTTGGCAGGAAAAAAATTTATCTTTCAAATTCAGATATAACTAAACTAATTTTCGATCAGTATGAAATACTGCAAAAAGTAGCTGAAAAACATAATGAAATTGTAACTCACATCAAGCCTCATGGTGCCCTTAACAATATGGCTTGTGAAGATATTGATTTAGCAAACACGGTTGCTAAAGCAATTAACAGTATTGATAAAAATATTATTTTTCTTGTACCTACTGGTTCAAAAATGGAAATTGCTGCAAAAAAGCTAAATATGAAAATAGCATGTGAAATTTTTGCTGATAGAAACTATGAAGATGATGGAAATCTTGTTTCAAGATCAAAAGATCATGCTTTAATAACAGACCCTAAAATAGCGAAAAAACATGTTCTTAACATGGTAAAAAACCAAGCTCTTAATTGTTATTCAGGAAAACAAATACCATGTGAAATTGACTCTGTTTGTATTCATGGTGATAACCAAAGCTCTCTTGCTACTGCTAAATCAATAAAAGAAAATTTGTTATCTAATGGTTTGATTTTAAAACCATTAGATAAAATGAAAAAATTTAATTAATTCTGAATTAAAAAAAAGACCCGCTTTACAAATAAAGCGGGTCTTTATTAAATTGACTATAAAAATAGTTAATTATTTTTTTGATGATATTGCATAATGAACAATTGCACCTAAAGCTGCACCGATCATCCATGCATAACCTCCGCCGCCACCTAAGTTAGCGAAGAAATCACCTAATCCACCAGGTAAAATATTTGGCCAAACAGAACCAACAGCAATATAGCCAGAAATAAGCCAAGCTAGCATTCCTTTTTGGTTAAAGCCATCATTGTAGTAATACTTTCCACCTTTTTTATCACTAAACAATGCATTTACATCAAGTTTCTCTTTTTTAATTATATAATAATCAACAATCATGATTCCAAATACAGGTGCAAGAATAGCTCCTAGTGTATTTACAAAAGGAAACATTCCCATTTGTGTAATCACTGAAACCCATAAACCACCTACAATAAAACCACATATCGCTGTAATTAATCCACCTGTTCTAAAATTAATTTTTTGAGGCATTAAATTAGCAAGGTCATATGCTGGAGGTACAAAGTTCGCAACCATATTAATTCCAACAGTAGCTGAAAAGAATGCAAATGCCGCTATCAGTGTAAGAAACATATTGTCAACTTTTGCAACCATGTCAGTTGGTTGTGCAATATATTCACCGAATACCGCAATAGTTCCACCTGTGATCATTAAAGTTATAAATGAGAAGAAAATTACGTTACCTACTAATCCCCATAGGTTTCCTTTTTTCATTTCATCTTCATTTTTTAACAAATCTAGCAAAGTCACCGAAGTTAATTACAACCGCAGCAAAGTATCCTACCATAATTGAAAATACTGCAAGAAAAGCTCCAAATGATCCTAAACCTTCAAAACCACCTGAACGAGCTCCACCAGAAAATATTTCTCCAACTTCTGATAAAAGGCCTCCACCAGCTTGTGCCCAAATAGCTAGCATTAACACTACCATAACAACATAGACTGCTGGCCCAGCAAAGTTTAAGAATCTTTTTATTAAATCTATTCCTTGCCAGAATAAATAAACTTGGAAAAGTGAAACAAAAATAAATGAAATCCACATTACTCCACTCATTCCCAAAAATTCACTTCCTCCGCTTGCTCCAGTCACCGATGTGATTAAAAGTGCTACTGCCGTAGAAGCTGCATAAGTTTGTGCTCCATACCAGAACATTGCAACAAGTCCTCTAGCCATGGCTGGAAAGTTTGCTCCAAACACACCCATACTAACTCTAGCAAATACTGGATAAGGAATTCCGTGTTTAACACTTGGCTTACCAGAAAGGTTTACAAGCCACATAATAAAAAATCCTGCAAGTATTAATGCAAGAAATACAGCCCAACCATTTAATCCTGAAGCCAAAAATAATGATGCTGCCAAAGTATAACCAAATAAACTTTGAACATCATTTGCCCATACGTTAAAGATTTCAAACCAACCCCATTTTTTTTGACTACTTGGTGTTGGAGCTAAATCTGAATTGTAGAGCTTTTTTGATCTACTCATAATAATATCTCCTTATAAAACGTTTTCGCGGAAACTATTTTCTTTTAACAATTATGTAAATGAATAAATCCAATATTATTTTTTTCGTATTTAAATTAGTAATAATATCACCCAAAATGGACTATTAACAATATTTAAATTCTCTCTGAGGTTGAATCTTAGTTCCATCCACCAACGGTTTTAACCTCTAAGAATTCTATTAATCCCTCAGTTCCAGCTTCTCTGCCAATTCCAGAATGTTTGTATCCACCAAAAGGAGAGCTTACTGCGATGCCTACTCCATTTACATCTACCATCCCAGATCTAAGTTTTCTTGCTACTCTTTTTACTTTTTCTTTATCTTGTGTCTGAATATAATTTGTTAAGCCGTAAGGTGTATCATTAGCTATAGATATCGCCTCTTCTTCATTTTCAAAAGGAATTATAGATAATACCGGACCGAAGATCTCAGTTCTCGCTATCTGCATTTGGTTATTAACATCTGCAAAAACAGTTGGTTTTACATAATATCCTTTTTCTAAACCTTGGGGTTTCCCTACTCCTCCTGCAACTAATTTCGCACCTTCATCAATTCCTTTCTGAATTAAAGTTTGAATTTTGTTAAATTGCACTTCAGAAACTACTGGTCCGATATGATCGCCGTCTTTTTGCGGAGAATCTACCTTTGTGTTATTTGCTAATTCTTTTACTTTTTCTACAGTTTCATTGTAAATTGATTTTTCAACTAACATTCTTGTAGGAGCATTACAAGATTGTCCTGAGTTTCTAAAGCATCTTAAAACACCTCTGGCAACCGCTTCTGGATCTGCATCTTTAAAAATTATATTTGCACCTTTTCCGCCTAATTCTAAACTTATTCTTTTAAAATCTTTAGCTGCATTTTGAGAAATTAAAGCTCCAGCTCTTGTTGATCCTGTAAAAGAAATCATGTTAATATCAGGATGACTAGTTAAAGCATCTCCAGTAATAGCGCCATCTCCATTTATTAAATTAAAAACTCCAGATGGAAACTTTGCCTCATCTATCATTTCAGCAAGTAACATTGATGACAAAGGTGCTATCTCTGATGGTTTTAAAACTACTGTACATGCTGACGCTAGTGCTGGAATTACTTTTAAATTAACCTGGTTTATTGGCCAATTCCAAGGAGTAATTAATGCACAAACACCTTTTGGTTCATACAATAATTTTTGATTATTCTTTTCCTCTCCTAAATCTTTTTCAAATTTAAAATCTTTTAATATATTTTTGAAAGATTTTATATGGCTCGCTCCAGTAGCAGCTTGCATTTCAGTAGAAAATTTCATGGGCGCTCCCATCTCAAGAGTAATAAGTTTTGCCATTTCAGCCCATCTTTTTTTATAAATAACGTACAATTTTTCTAATAATTCCAATCTCTCTTCTTTTTTTGTAAAAGCCCAAGTTTCAAAAGCTTTTTTTGCAGCACTAACTGCTTTATCTACATCTTTTTTTCCACCAAGAGATATTTCTGCACAAGGTTCTTCGCTAGATGGATCAATAACTTTGTAAGTTTTTGATTCGACTGGTGAAACCCATTTTCCGTCAATGTAAAAATTTTTTTTATCTAACATGGACTTAACCTATCTTAAAGTTTTTTATTTGCAAATAAATTTGTTAATTCATAAATTATTGTAGCTGCGGCTAATGATGTAAGTTCCGCATGATCATAAGCAGGAGCAACTTCAACCACATCTGCTGAAATTAAATTCATACCTGAAAGACCTCTCAATACATTTACCATTTCTCTTGTTGTCATTCCTGCAATTTCAGGAGTGCCTGTTCCTGGTGCGTGAGCAGGGTCTAAAACATCTATATCTATAGATAAGTATAATGGATTTTTTCCTACTCTTTTTCTAATTCTTTCTACTATTTTATCAATTCCTTCTGTTTGAAATTGATCACAATGAATTATTTTAAAACCAAAACTTGCGTCATTTTTTAAATCATCTCTACTATAAAGTGGTCCTCTTATTCCAACATGCATTGAAGCATTATCTAAAAATAAATTCTCTTCTCTTGCTCTTCTAAAAGGCGTTCCGTGAGTATATGGAGCTCCAAAATAAGTGTCCCATGTATCAAGATGAGCATCGAAATGAACTAATGCTACTGGACCTTTGTTAATTTTATTGATCGCTTTTAATAAAGGAAATGCAATGGTGTGGTCTCCACCCATACTAATTATTCCACCAACTTTATATAATAAATCTAATGCTCCAGTTTCAATTTGTTTAATTGCTTCATTTATATTAAATGGATTACAAGCTATGTCGCCTGCATCTGCAACTTGTTGTTCTACAAATGGTTCGGCATCATAATTTGGGTGATAATTAGTTCTTAAATGTCTTGATGCTTGTCTAATGCTTTGTGGTCCAAACCTTGCACCAGGTCTATAACTTGTACCCGCATCAAATGGGATGCCAACAATTGCAACATCACATTCTTTAACATCACGTAGTTCTGGTAATCTCGCAAAGGTTGAGGGACCTGCAAATCTAGGAACTTTGGTTCCAAGCACTGGTTGAATTGTTTTTTTATTTTTTTTCAAAATATATCTATTAAAATTTTCCTTTATGTTTAAGACCAATGTAGAATATTTTTGCTAGCTCGTCATTAGCTTTATTTCTCGTATCAATATTTTCTTTTTCCATAGTTTTTAATGGACGATCAGCATGTTCATGGAAATTAAATAAATCCTTTCCTCTTGCTTGCTGAACATAAACCTTACCAATTACTTGCTCTACATTAGTTCCTATATAACTTTGAATTACAAAACCTATTCTCCTTTTATTGCTTTTATTTATTCCAGATCCATGTGCTATTCTTGGATGGTGTAATGACATTTGTCCTGCTTTTAAGATGACTAGTTCTGTTTTTTTTATTGGAACGTTTTCAATAGTTTGTCCCCTTGTTAATAAATTTCCTCGATCATAATCAAACTTTTCTTTGTGGATTTTTAATTCATGTTTATGAGTACCTGGCCACATTCTCATACAACCATTTTCTTCATTTGAATCTGTTATAGCTAACCAGGCAGTAACCCAATTATGAGGTTCAAAACCAATATACTTTGCATCTTGATGAAAGCTAACAAAACCTTTTTTATCAGGATCTTTTATAAATAAAGTTGTTCCAGCAACAAGAATATTTTTTCCAATTATAGATTCAACTGCATCTAAAATTTTTGAATTATGTACAACTTTATCAAATATAGGTGAAATTAAATGAACATAATTTCTTCCTAAGCCTTCTAATTCATTAGGCCATTTTTTTTCTATAAATTCTATTTCTTCTTTAACTTCATTTGCTTCATCTTTTGTTAAGACATCGATAGGTGAAAAATAACCTTTTTCATTATATTCATTAATCTCTTTTTTTGACAAATGAGACATTTATTTTTAATTGACTAAAGGTTTTCCAGTTGCAAGTGTATGTTTAATTCTGTCTTGTGTATTTTTGTTTTCTATTAGTCTCATAAAAGAGTCTAATTCTAATTTAAACAAATCATCTTCGGTAAGAGTTTTGTCTATTGTTGTTTCTCCACCACTCAGTACGTTTGCTAGTTCTTTACCTACTTCAAAGCCGTGATTTAGTATTACTTTTTCATTATAAAGTTTCTCTAAAATTTTAACCATTTTTTCTTTAAGAGGTTTTCCTGACAAATTAAATGTGCATTCTTTTGGTGATTTAAAATCTTGGTTGTCTTTTAATATTTTTTTAGATACAGAAAATAAACTATTTCTATTCATGATTTTTTTATCTTCTGATTTTAAATATTTTAAAGGCTCTGCTTCTACTGGTGAAGTAGCTGTTTTTGCATAACCAATAATATCAAATACTTTTAAAGGTGCATAATCAGGATCGGATTTAGCTTCTTCTGACTGTGACCATCTCCATAACATTTCTTTACACCCGCCCCCTGCAGGAATTAAACCTACTATTGTTTCTACAAGTCCAATTACAATATTCATATGGGAAGCTACGAAATTACTTTGAACTAAAACTTCAAAACCTCCACCAAGAGTTAACCCTGATGGGGCTGAAACAACAGGATGTCTAGAGTATTTTAAATGTTTACATGTTTCTTGAAAATATTTAATAAATTTTTCTATAGATTTAAAGTCCCCTTTGTCAGCAAAATTCATTGTGTATGTTAAGTTTACTCCTGCCGAAAATTGCATGCTTTCATTTATTATAATTAATGGTTTATCAGTTGCATTTTTCAAACTATCCATTGAATTATAATCAAGAGCATTTGCTTTTGTTTTAAACTCAACAATATTAAAATCTTTAAATCTATAAATTTCAGCTGACTTATTCTTATCTATTTTGATTGCTTGTAGTTTAATTTTTCCCAAGGTTTCAATGTCTGTATAGAGTTGACGTTCTCCATAAAAGTTTTCGTTTTTATTATTTGATAAATTTTCTAAAAATTTGTTATTTTTATAATCATCAATACGATTAAAGAAATTATCTACACCTATTTCTTTTAACATTTCAAATGGTCCCATCGTCCAGTTAAATCCCAGACGCATTGCTTCATCAATATCATTGAATTGATTGGTAATACCTGGGACGAGTGAAGAAGCATATTTTATTATTTTTGAAATAACTGACCAGGCATACTCTCCATATTTATCTTTTCTATTAATCAAATTTTTTAAATCAACTGTGTCTATCCCAAGGTCTATTTTTTTAACATTCGAATATTTACCGCTTTCTAAATTTATTGCTTCTAAAAATTTTTGATTATTAACCTTATTCATTCTATAGAAGCCCCCTTTACCTTTTCTGCCTGTATAACCATTTTCGATTAATTGTTTCACTAGTGGAATTTCCTTTGCGACAACATGGAAAGGATCTGTTTGTGGAAGCTCTTTAATAAAACTTTTAAGAACATCTGCCATTAAATCAATTCCAATCAAATCATAAAGACCAAAAACTCCAGTTTTAGGTATTCCCATAGGCCGGCCAAAAATTGCATCCGCTTCTTCTATAGATAATTTCATTTTAAAAGCTTCAGTCATAGCAATCTGCATTGCATAAACGCCTATTCTGTTTCCTAGGAATCCCGGCGTATCATTACAAATAATTGCACCTTTTCCCAATTGATCTTCACAAAATTTCTTTAGATCATTTATTTTTTTTAAATCATTATTCTCATTCTTAACGATTTCCAAGAGACCCATATATCTGACTGGATTAAAAAAATGAGTAATACAAAAATCTTTTTTTTCTTCATCAGATAGGTTTTGAGATAAAACTTTTATAGGAATTGAAGATGTATTTGATGAAACAATAGCTCCATTTTTTCTTTCTTTAAATATTTTTTGATAAATATTGTGTTTAATATCAATTCTTTCAACTACAGCTTCAACTATCCAATCTGCTTCCTTAACGACATGAAAGTCATCATTAATATTTCCGGTATTAATATTATTAATTTTTGATTTATCTAATAACAAAGGAGGTCTTGATTTATAAATTCTCTCTCTAGCTTTTTCACTAATTTCGGTTTTTAAATCTAATAATGTAACTGGTATATTTGCATTACATAAATGAGCTGCTATTCCACTTCCCATTGTTCCTGATCCGATTACAACAACTTTTTTTATTTCCATAAATGAAATGATTTTTATCTTATAATACTCTGTCTGAAAATGATCAAATTTATCTTTGCTTAATTCCTCTTAGTCTTTCAGATCTTCTTCTTAGCATTTCAACTGTTGTTAACAAAGCAATTGATAATGCTACTAAACATGTTGCCATACATAAAATAACAGGGCTAGTTTCTTGACGAAGTCCTGCCCACATCTGTTTTGGTATAGTTATTTGTTCAACACTGCCGACAAACATAACAACTACAACTTCATCAAAAGAAGTGATAAATGCAAATAATCCTCCTGAGATTACACCAGGAAGAATTAGAGGCATAATAACTTTGAAAAATGTTCGCATTGTATCTGCTCCTAAACTTTGCGACGCTCTAATTAAATTGGTATCAAAACCAGTTAAAGTAGCTGTAACTGTGATCACAACAAATGGTGTTCCAAGGGCAGTATGTGCAAGAATTAATCCTAGATAAGTGTGAGTTAATCCAATTTTTGAATAAAAGAAAAACATTCCTGCTGCAGTTATGATTAGTGGAACGATCATTGGTGAAATTAATATTGCCATAAGAACAGGTTTAAATGGCATATGTGGTCTGCTTAGACCTAACGCAGCAACAGTGCCGAGTGCAGTTGCAAGAAGTGTAGCAATAATTCCAATAAAAAAACTATTTCTAGTCCCTAACATCCACTTGTCGGTAACAACCGTTGTATCCCCTATACTGCTAATACCAACCATTTGCCTGTACCATCTAAGCGACCAGGCTTCTGGCTCAAGATTCATAAATTCTCTTGTAAATTCAAAAAATGGTGATGCACTGAATGACAATGGAAGAATTATAAATATTGGTGCAATTAAAAAGAAAAAGACTAAACTACAATAAGTTAAAAAAGAATAATATCCTATTTTTTGTCCAGTTGTTGCGTATGAAGGTAAAGCCATAATTATCCTAATTTAATATTTTCTATTCCTACTATTTTATTATAAGCCCAATACAAAACGGTCATCACTGCTAAAAGTATAGCTCCTAATGCAGCACAAAGTCCCCAATTCAAAGTTGTTTTTAAATGATAAGCAATCCAGTTCCCTACCATTTGTCCATCCTTGCCACCTACTAATTCAGGAGTAATATAATATCCAATCGCAATTATAAATACGAGCAAACAACCTGCACTGACACCAGGAATTGAATTTGGCATGTAAATTTTATAAAATGCATGTATCGGAGAAGCTCCAAGGTTTAAAGCTGCCCTCATATATGTTGGTGAAATAGTTTTCATTACGCTATACAACGGTAAAACCATAAAAGGTAATAAAATTTGAGTCATTACTATTATAACTGCTGTTTGGTTGTACATAAGCTGCCACCGATTTTCATCTGCAATCAAACCTGCCATAACCATTAAATTGTTAAATACACCTTTTTGCTGCAACATAACCATCCAGGCGACAGTTCGAACTAATAATGATGTCCAAAAGGGAAGTAATACGCATATCATTAAAAGATTGCTATATTTCATAGGCAGTGTTGCAAGCAAATATGAAATTGGATATCCCAAAAGCAAACAAAAAAATGTAACTAAAATACTTACCTTAAATGTTTTAATCCAAGTTTTGTTATAAATTCGTCTATTTTCTTTTTGCTGAACTACATTTTTGTTTGAATCATATTTTAAATCAACAGCATTTAAATAATATCCCATAGTAGTTGGATCAACCATTTGCCCCAAAGCTTTCCAATATTCAGGGTCCCCCCATCTTTTATCGGTTGCAATCATTTTTTCTTTGTAAGGACCTTCTTCAATTTTTTTAAATTTTCTTTTAGATTTTTTTAATAAACTTTTCCAACCAGACTTAGAATAGTTCATTCTGGTGCTTGCTTTACCAACGCTATAGCCTTCACTATCCTTTAATTCAAAAAACATTGTTTTGTATACTTCTTCAGAAGGAAGATCTTGCCTATCCCATTTTTTATAAACCTCAAAAGTTTTTGGGAAAACTGTATTAATTTGTCTGTCATCAATACTTCGAGCTAACATGTCACCGATTGGAATTAAGAATGTAATTAATATAAATGCCAAAAGCGGGAGTACCAAAAGAAATGCTCTTATTTTATTTATACGTTCAGCTTTCTTAAGACTAACTTTTAATGGAATTCCATCACTCGTTAATATTGGTCCTGATACTGTTTGATTCATAAAATCATTATACAATAGAATTTTTACACAACAAAAAAAAAGGCGAGATAAAAATCTCGCCTTTTTTAAATTATATTACGAATTATTAGCTACCTTTCCAGGCACCAAATCTTTCGTGAACTTCAGCTCCATTGTCAGCCCACCAAAATGGATCCGCTATAACAGCTCTTTTTAGAACTTTTGGATCAGTTGGCATGTGAGGCATGATATCAATATTACCAGAATCTGTTATGAACCAAGGTTCACCTTTTTTGATAATATTAATACTAGATTTTCTCATTGGACCGTATGGAATGTATTTAGCTTGTTCAGCATTCGATTCTGCAGTCGAAGCGTGAGCCATAAATCTAAGTGCTTCAGCTTCGTTTCCACCTTTGATTGCTACAAGGTATTCTTGTTCAAGAACTGTAGCATCCCAAATGTATTCGAAGTTTTTACCTTCAGAAAGGATAGCAGCACCAATTCTACCGTTGTATGCTAATGACATAACAACTTCACCGCTTGATACTAACTCAAGTGGTTTAGAACCTGCAGACCAAAATACAACATGATCTTTTATTTCATCTAGTTTTGCAAATGCTCTGTCTATTCCTTCAGGAGTACTCATTACATCGTATACTTTGCTTGCTTTAACTCCATCAGCAACTAGTGCCATTTCGATTAAAGCGTTTGCCCAAGTATGTATTCCTCTTTTTCCAGGAAACTTTTTAACATCAAAGAAATCTTTAATGTTTTTTGGTTTTTTTCCTGGGAAAGCTGCTTTGTCATAAAATGCAGTGTAAGCCCAAAAGATTTGCGGAACAACACAGTCAGAAACTGGTGGTACCACTAAATCATTTATGAATTCACTTTGATCTACTTTAGCAAATAAGCCTTCGTCGCAACCAGTAATCGCTTGGTCTGGAAGTACGTCTACTACATCCCAAGTTACATTTCCTGCTTCTACTTGTGCTTTGATTTCACCAAGACCACCGTTGTAGTTTTCAACAGTAATAGATCCACCTTTGTCATAAGTATCTATGTAAGCCTTTTGTTGGCTGGCTGTATAAGCCCCACCCCAAGAAACGAATGTTATATCTGCTATTGCAGATCCAACGAACGCCATTGAGATTAAACCAAAAAAAGCTGCTTTGATTGTTTTTCTCATTATTTTCCCCTTTAAATTAAATTTAATTTAAGTTTTAAAGGCGGAAGTAAAACATAATTACTTAAAGACTGCAAAACGTTTTTTTTATTGATTTTTCCTAAGTTAATTACTTTAATTAAGGTCTAAAGCCCTAGAATCTGAAGCTTTCCAAGACAGTTTGACTGTCGCACCTTCTTTTAAATTTGCTCCCTTATAAGAATTTGGGATTTTAACTATAAATTGATCATTTCCACAAACCTCGACTCGGGACCTTATATGGTCACCTAAATATATTAGTTCTTTTACTTTTGCGTCAAAATTATTTTCAAAATTTTCTGATGAATTAATAGCAACCCTCTCAGGTCTTAATGAAACTAAAGAACCATCACCATTGTTGTTTACGTTTATTTTCAAGGCCTGAATATCGTCTCCGGATTCTGTAGTAATGATACAATTTTCTCCATTAATTGATTTCACTTTACCTTTTAGTTGATTATTCTCTCCAATAAATTGTGCAACAAAAGAACTATTTGGTTTTTCATATAAAACATCTGGAGAAGAAATTTGTTGAATCTTTCCATCATTAAAAACTGCAATTCGATTTGACATTGTTAAAGCTTCGCTTTGATCGTGAGTTACATAAACAACCGTAATCCCAATTTTTTCATGAATATGTTTAATTTCATATTGCATTTGTTCTCTTAAATTTTTATCAAGTGCTCCAAGTGGTTCATCCATCAAAACTAATCTTGGTTCAAACACTAAAGATCTAGCCAATGCAACACGTTGTTGCTGTCCTCCAGATAATTGTAAAGGCATACGATTTCCAAAATCTTGTAATTCAACCATTGAAAGTGCATTTGAAACTTTTTCTTCGATTTCAGATTTTTCCATTTTTCTAACTTCAAGTGGGAAAGATAAATTTTCTTTTACAGTCATGTGAGGAAATAAAGCGTAATTCTGAAAAACCATACCTATTCCTCTTTTATTTGGTGGAATACTGCTTATTGGATTTCCATCCAAATAAATCTCTCCGCTCGTGGGTGTTTCAAAGCCAGCTAGCATCATTAAAACAGTTGTCTTGCCTGATCCAGATGGTCCTAACATTGTTAAAAACTCACCTTTTGGAACATCAAGATTTAAATCTTTAACGACCAATATTTCGCCATCGTAGCTTTTATCTACCTTCTCAAATTTAACGAAACTATCTTTTTCAGACATAAAGATTTAAAACATTTGTTAAGATTTTTTTCAAGTTCTTATTTTATATGTAAATCTCTTGAAAAATTGCAAAATAATTCATTTCCTTTATCGGTAACTCTAACTGACTCTGATGCTTCTACACCCCATTCACCAAATTGCATTACAGCAATCATATGAAAACATACATTAGGTTGTAAAACTGTCATGTCACCTTTGTAAATATTTAAAGTATGTTCGCCCCAATCTGGTGGATAACCAATTCCAATTGAATACCCAGTACGGGATTCTTTTTTTATATTATATTTGTCTAACACTCCCCAAAATTTTTGAGCAACATCGTCAGCTGTATTTCCGGGTTTTGTAACAGCAATACCGGCATCAAGAGCTTCGTTTGTTGCTTTCATAGCATCTATTTTTTTTTGATCAGGTTTACCAAGAAGGACTGTTCTAGCCATTGGACAATGATATCTTTTATTAACTCCAGATAATTCAACTATTGTTGCTTCTCCTTCAACGAACTTATCGTCAGTTGCTGTTAAATGTGAAGCTGATGTTCCTTTTCCCGTTGGTAACAATGTTGCAATACTTGCATATTCTCCTCCAATTTCTGGTGTACCCCTAAAAAGTGCTCTTTGAATTTCAGCAACTGCATCACATTGTCTAACTCCAGGATTAATACTTTCCATAGCTACGTTCATTGCTTTTTGAGATATTAGCGCTGCTCCTTTCATAAGATTTATTTCCGCTTCAGATTTTACTAACCTTGCCCAATTAACTAATCTTTCTGAGTCAACAATTTTTGCATTAGGCAAACCTTGTTTTAGTTTTTCATAACAATATGCTGTAAAATAATGACTATCCATTTCAACGCCAATATTTAACTTGTCCCACTTATTTTTTTTTATTAATTCTATTAAAGGATCATAAGGATGCATTGGCCACGTATGAATATACTTTTCCTCATAAACTATTATATTTTCTCTCTTCAAATAAGTTTTTATATAAGCGCCACCAGCATCTTGTGCTCTTACAAAACATAAAGGCTCTTCAGCATTCACATGAACTATTGCACATTGAGAATAATAAAATGACCAAGCATCATATCCTGTTAAGTAATTCATGTTATTAGTGTCTTGGGAAATTAATAGCTCAATACCTTTATCTTGCATTGAGGCTTGAACTTTTTTTAATCTTTGTTTGTATTCTTCTTTGCTAAACAACATAATTAATTTGTTGAAAATAACTTGCCAAAACCATGAATGGAAATATTTTTACCAATATTTTCTAAAGTATCCCAAATTAAAGCTTGATTGCTAGATAAAACAGGTTTGTTTAATTTTTTTTCAAGTTTTTCAATTATTTGTAGTACTGGTAAAGCTGTGCAAGATACAAACAGAGCATCCGCATCATTTAAATCAATCTTTGAAAGTACTTCATATAGATAATTTTGATCAACTTTACCAATATCAATATCAGATTCTATATCAAAATAAGAATTTGATTTAACATCAAAGTTTTCTTTTTTAAAATATTCAACTACTTCATCATTTAA
Organism: uncultured Pelagibacteraceae bacterium; assembly: GCA_902566775.1. Taxonomy (GTDB): domain Bacteria; phylum Pseudomonadota; class Alphaproteobacteria; order Pelagibacterales; family Pelagibacteraceae; genus Pelagibacter. The sequence continues at coordinate 78,000 of CACFKF010000001.1, forward strand.
TTTTTTACTATATGGCGTAAATATAGATAATTTTTGAATTTTTAATTTCTTTAAAGCTTTTATAGCAGCTGTGCTTGGAGTTGTAACTTTTGCTTCTGGTTTTGCTATTTTAACTTTTTTTTCAATTGAACTATATCCAGCAGCTATAGTTCCTGAAGTACAGGCATACACTACACAGTCTAATTTTTCATCAGGGAGTATATCTTTTGTAACCTCAGTTACCTTCTCGGACATTTTTATTAAATTTTCGCGTGTTAAAGGATTATAACATTCTATTCGATTTACAAAAAAATCTATATCCTTGTCTTTAATTACATTAATAAAGTCTTTTTCAATCATAAAATCGCTAGCTAGTGCTATCAAACCTATTCTAGGATTTGGATTAGGATTATATTTTGGCTCTACTTTTGTTGAATACATTTTTAAAAAAGAAATATATCATAAGGTTATTAATATTCATTAAAATTAAAGAGGTTGTTATGAAAATAGGTTTTATAGGACTTGGCAATGTTGGGGGGAAGCTTGCCGGCAGTTTGTTAAGGAATAAATTTGATTTAACAGTAAGAGATTTAGACGAAAAAATCTCAAAAAGTTTTATTGATAAGGGAGCCAAAGTTGCAAATACTGTAAAAGAATTAACTAAAGATGCCGATCTAATAATAACCTGTTTACCCTCTCCAGAGGTTTGTTCTGAAGTTATGGAAGCAGATGACGGCGTTATACATAATCTTTCAAAAAATAAAATATGGTTGGAGATGAGCACCACAGATGAATCCGAGGTAAAACGGCTAGGAAAATTAGTTGCTGCAAAAGGAGCTATTCCTCTTGACGGCCCAGTAAGTGGTGGTTGTCATAGAGCCACAACAGGAAATATAGCTATATTTGTTGGGGGAGAAAGAAAAGCTTTTGAAAAAATACTAAATATCTTAACCGTCATGGGTAGAAAAGTTTTGCACACAGGTGAACTTGGCTCTGCTTCAATTTTAAAAGTAATTACTAATTATTTAGCTTCAACACATTTAGCTGCATTAGGAGAAGCGTGGGCAGTAGCTAAAAAATCTAATTTGGACTTGGTAAAAACTTATAAAGGTATAGCTGTATCGTCAGGAAATTCATTTGTTCACGAAACAGAAAGCCAAGTAATCTTAAATGGTTCTTATAATATTAATTTTACAATGGACCTAGTAGTAAAAGACACAACGCTGTTTGATAATCTAGCAAATAAATTAAATACACCTCTGGAAATCTCTCCATTATTAGTGAAAATTTTTAAAGACGGTCAAAAAAAATACGGTTCTAGAGCTTGGTCCTCAATGATAGTTAAAAGAATGGAGGATAAAAATAACATAAAATTTAGGGCTAAAGGTTTTCCATCAGAACTCGTGGATACCGAGTCAGAGGAAAGAGGTTATGAGATATAAAATTTATATTTCTTTTTACTAAAAATGAGATTAGGCTCAAAAAAAAAAATAAAAACTTATGGGAAAAAATTTAATAGAAAGGCTTAACGAAGGTCCTGTTCTTTGTGCTGAAGGATATCTTTTTGCAATGGAAAGAAGAGGATATTTACAAGCTGGGGCATTTGTTCCAGAAGTAGTTTTAGAACACCCCGAAGTATTATCTCAATTGCATAGAGAATTTATAAGATCGGGAAGTGATGTTATCCAAGCTTTTACTTATTACGGTCATAGAGAAAAATTAAGGATTATTGGTAAAGAACAATTGCTTGAACCTCTTCAAAAAAATGCTTTGCAAATTGCAAATGATGCTAGAAAAGAATTTAAAGATCTAGATCTAATGGTTTGTGGAGATGTTGCAAATACAAATATTTATGATCCAAATGACAAAAAATCGAATATAGAATGTCAAAAAATGTTCGAAGAACAAGTGGGTTGGGCAAAAGAAGCTGGTGTTGATTTTATAGTAGCCGAAACAATTGTTTGGGTAGAAGAAATGAAAATTGCACTTAAAGCAATTAAAGATGCAGGACTTATCGCGGTATGTAATTATGCATTTAGACGAGATGGTAAAACAAGAGATGGTTACGCTCCTGGAGATGCATGTAAAATTTTGGAAGATAACGGCGCAGATGTAGTTGGATTAAATTGTTTCAGAGGACCAAAAATGACTATGAAACTTTTACCTGAAATAAGAAAAAATGTTTCATGTCATGTTGCTGCTTTACCGGTTCCTTATAGAACAACTGAAAAAGATCCTGGTTTTTTAAATCAAACTGATGAAGGTTGTGACTGTATACCTGGAGGCAATGCTTTTCCTGTTGCTCTAGATAATTTGTACTGCAATAGATTTGAAATGGCTGAATTTGCAAAAGAATGTGTGGAGAAAAAAATAAATTTTATCGGAATATGTTGTGGAGCAGAACCTCATCATGTTAGGGAAATGGCAGTAGCTTTAGGAAGAAAACCTATTTCATACAAATATTATCCAGATATGTCTAAACATTATGCGCATGGTACAGACAAAAGTTTAAAAAAACACAATACAGACACTGCTAAAACTTTATAAGATCAATTAATGGAAACTCATGCCAAAGTAGTTGTAATAGGTGGAGGAGTAGTTGGTTGTTCAATACTTTTTCATCTTGCAAAATTTGGTTTAAAAGATTGCGTTCTTCTTGAAAGAAAAGAACTTACTTCAGGATCATCTTGGCATGCAGCTGGAAATGTTCATGTAATTTCTAACGATCCAAATATTTCAAGATTAATGGCTTATACAATTAAGCTTTATAAAGAAATTGAAGAAACTTCAGGTCATTCAACTGGATTTAAGCCTAGCGGTGGTTTTTATTTAGCATCAAATGAAGTATGGGATGATTATTTAAAAAGAGAAAGATCAAAAGCAAGATACATGGGTCTTGATCAGGAATTTATTTCTTTAGAAGAAGTAGCAAAAAAAAATCCATTAATTGATCCCAAAAGATATATTTCTGCATTATGGGATCCAATAGATGGCGAGGTAGATCCTTCGGGAGTTACTTATGCTTTTGCAAAAGCTGCTAAAGTTCATGGTGGAAAATATTACACAAACACAACTGTTAAAGACACAAAACAAAAACCAGATGGTACTTGGGATGTATTTACAAATAAAGGAAATATTAATGCTGAAATAGTAATTAATGCTGGAGGATTGTGGGCTAGAGAAGTTGGTCAAATGGCAGGAGTTTGTTTGCCAGTTCAACCGATGGAACACCATTATTTAATTACAGAATCAATACCAGAGATAGAAGCAATGGGTGAAGGTAAAAGATTGCCAGTTGGAACAGATTTTGAAGGTAATATTTATTTTAGACAAGAAGGAAAAGGAATGCTTCTTGGAACTTATGAACCAAAATCAACTCCTTGGAAAGTAGAAGGAACTCCAATGAATTTTGGCCATGAACTTTTAGAACCTAAATTAGAAAATATTCAAGATAGACTGGCCATCGGCTTTAAAAGAATGCCAGCCCTAGAAAAAGCAGGAATAAAAAATATTGTTAATGGTCCTTTTACTTTTGGTCCAGATGGAAGTCCTTTAATTGGTCCTGTGCCAGGTTTAAAAAATTATTGGGTAGCAGTTGGAGTTATGGCGGGATTTTGCCAAGGAGGCGGTGTTGGAAAATGTATTGCTGAATGGATAATAGATGGCGAACCATCTATTGATGTTTGGGCTATGGATGTTGCAAGATTTGGTAATTATGCATCTCCACAATATGGAACTATTAAATCTTCAGAAAATTATGAAAGAAGATTTATTATGACTTTTCCAAATGAAACTTTGCCCAAAGGAAGAAAACAAAAAACTACATCTCTCTATGATCGTTTTGTCTCAATGGGTGCTGTAATGGGTGATAGTTTTGGTTTGGAAAGTGTTTTGTGGTTCGCAAAAAATAAAGAAGATGCTCACGAAGAACCCACTATAAAAAGATCTAGATCACATGAATATGTTTCAAAAGAAGTTAAAAATGTTAGAGAAAACGTAGGTGTCATTGAAGTCGCAAATTTCTCTAAACATGAATTTCAAGGATCTGATGCAAGAAAATTTTTAAATTATGTTTTGGCAGGTCGAATTCCAAAACCAGGTAGAATTTGTTTAAATCCAATGCTAACTCCAAAAGGCAAACTTTATGGTGATCTTACAGTTGCTTGTCTTAATGAAAATAGGTTTATTATTTTTGGATCTGGTGCAGCTCAAGAAATGCATAGAAGATGGTTTGAAAGTCACTTAAAAAGTTTCAATGTTACCTACAAAAACAGATCAGATGATTTTCATGGTCTTGCATTATCTGGGCCAAAATCTAGAGATTTATTACAAAAATTAGTTAAAGAAAATATTTCAAATAAAAACTTTAAATTTAGAGATGTTAAAGAAATGTATGTTGCTGGAGTTCCTGCTATTGTAAATAGAATTTCTTTTACTGGAGAACTTGGTTATGAAATTTATGTAGCTCCACATTTTCAATTAAAATTATATGAAGAAATGGAAGCTGTTGGCAAAGAGTTTAATTTAAAACCTTTTGGCGGAAGAGCATTAATGTCTATGCGACTAGAAAAAAGCTGGGGTGCTTGGACATTAGATTTTAGACCAGATTTTACCGCAAAAGAATCTGGATTAGATTTTTTTATTGATTGGAATAAAGATTTTATTGGAAAAGAAAGCGCAAAAAAAGACAATAGCAAATTAAAACTTACTCCTCTAATTGTCGAAACTGATGATATCGATGTTACAAACAATGAAGCTGTAGTAAAAGATGGCACAAGTATTGGTTACATTACATCTGGCGGTTATGCTCATTATGTAAAAAAAAGTATTGCTTATTCTTATTTAGATAGAGAAATTTCAAAAAGTAACAAAAAATTCCAGGTAGAAATTAATGGTAAATTTTATGATTGTTCAATAATAAAAGATCCTCTTTATGATCCACGTGGAACAAAAATGAGATCATAATCTAGTTTGAGTTGAATCGTATTTGATTTTTTTTCAAAAATATGTTCTCATTACAAAATAAACTTACTTAAGGAGAAATAATGAAAATAAAAAAAATAATAATTTCTTTATTATCTGTATTGTTTTTTAGTGTTTTTAGCACATTAGCAAATGCAGGTTGTGGAAAACTAGTTATTGCTGAACAAAACTGGGCATCTGCGGAACTGATGGCCAATGTTGACAAAATCATTTTAGAAAAAGGTTATGGATGTGAAGTAGAGCTTGTTCCGGGCGCAACAATGCCAACTTTTACTTCAATGAATGACAAAGGAACACCTGATATGAACCCAGAACAATGGGCTAATGCAGTTTATGAACCATTAAAAAAAGCAGTAGCAGAAAAAAGAATAATTGTAGCTAACAAAGCACCAATTACTGGTCTTGGCGAAGGTTGGTGGATAACTCCAGGAACTATAAAAAAATACCCACAAATAAAAGGTATGACTGCTGTTGAAATCTTGGAACATCCAGAATGGTTTCCTTATAAAGAAGATCCATCAAAAGGAGGCTTCATGGGCTGTCCAGCAGGTTGGGGATGTCAATTAGCTAATGCAAATCTATTCAAAGCTTTTGAAATGGAAAAAAAAGGTTGGGTATTAATTGACCCAGGTTCTGCTGCAGGTTTAGATGGTTCTATCTCTAAGGCAGCTGATTCAGGAGATCCTTGGTTTGGTTACTACTGGAACCCTACTTCAATGGTTGGAAAATATGATTTACAACCAGTTGAATTTGGTGTGCCTTACGGTGGTGATGAAAATTGGAATACCTGCATAGTTAAGCCTGAACAAGAATGTGCAGATCCAAAACCATCTTCTTGGATTGAATCAGAAGTAAATTCACTTGTTACAGCAAACTTTGCTAAAACTGGAGGAAAAGATGTTTTGTCATATGTTGAGAAACGTACTTATCCAGGTCCTGTAATGAATGGAATGCTTGTGTATATGGCAGACAACCAAGCAAAAGGTTCAGATGCAGCAATTGAGTTTTTGAAAAAGCATGAAGATGTTTGGAGTAAATGGGTATCTTCAGGTGCAGCTAAAAAAATCAAAGCTGGTCTTTAAAATATAATTTATTTAACGAGCCTATAATTAAATAGGCTCGTTAATTTTTTTAGGAATTAGATGGAATTTTTTACTAAGTTTCCTGTGATGGAACGTCAGGCTCTGATGGAGTTCAGAAAAGGAGTTGATTTTGCTTTTAGGGATTTTTCTAGAGCCTATGGAGATGGTATAGAAGCTTTTTTCGATCCATTATTGTTTTTTTTAGTCAGATTAGAAAAATTATTAATTAATTCACCTTGGATAATAATTATAGCTATTATTTGTGGTTTAGCGTGGTTAGGTTCCAAAAACTGGAAACTTGTAGTTGGTACCGCAGTAGCATTCTTTCTTATTGGTTACTTTGGTATGTGGAAAGATACCATGGCAACAGTAGCAATTATAACTGTGTGTGTGATCATATGTATGATTGTAGGAATACCAGTCGGAGTATTGATGGCTCGATCAAATAGAGTTGAAAAAACAATTTTGCCAGTTTTAGATATGATGCAAACAATTCCAAGCTTTGTATATCTAATTCCAATACTGATGCTGCTAGGAATTGGAAAGGTTCCTGGCTTGATAGCTATTTGTATATACGCAGTCCCACCAATAATAAGATTGACAAATTTAGGAATAAGGGAAGTCGATAAAGAAACAATAGAAGCAAGTGTAGCTTTTGGAGCTACTCCAATACAAAGATTAAAAACTGTGCAAATACCTCTAGCTCTTCCGACTGTTTTTGCTGGTGTTAACCAAACAATTATGATGGCATTGGCTATGGTTGTTATTGCTTCAATGATAGGAGTAAAAGGTTTGGGAGTACCAATTTTAAGAGCTGTTTTAAATCAATATCTTGCTTTAGGATTATTTAATGGTTTGGCAATTGTAGCTTTAGCAATTATCTTTGATAGGATTGCCCAAGAGTACGGGCGAAGAATTCAAAAACATCGTGGAATAAAAAGATAACATATATTATTATATATTGTTGTGAATAAAGAATTATTACGAACCTTAACTAACAAAGAAATTGATACTTATCATCGTGACGGTGTTGTGCCATTAAGAGGTATGTTTGATAAGGACTGGATTGAACTTTTAAATAAAGGGCTTAATGTTAATTGCGAATACCCAACAGAACGTTCTCGCATATGGAATAAAGATGAGGCAGGACATACCATGTTTTATGACACTTTAGCCTGGAAAGAAATTGAAGAATATAAAAAGTTTATTTTTGACTCTCCAGCTGCTCAAATTTGTGGTCAATTGATGAAAGCAAAAGCTGTCTATTATTTTTTCGATGCGGTATTCGTGAGATCTGCTGGTACTAAATTTGAAACTCCTTGGCATCAAGATGAACCTTATTGGTCTATAGAAGGTTATGACGCATGTACACTTTGGATGCCTTTAGTGCCAGTTAAACAAAAAAATTGCTTGTCATTTGTGCCAGGTTCACATCTTTTTAAATCTGTTTTTAATCAAAAAAATTTTGGTGAACTCACTGGACATCCTAAAGATCAAGTCGATTTTTCTAAAGTCGCTAATGAAGATTTTCCAGATATCGATGCAGATCCTGAGCACTTTGGTGTGGTGAACTGGGAATTACAGCCAGGCGATTGTATCGCCTTTAATGGTCGAACTATGCATGGAGGTTCGGGAAAGCTAGACAATGACACTAGTTTAAAAGTTTTTACCACTAAGTGGATGGGTGATGATGTGCGTATTAAGTTTCGTAATTACGGCATGGATCCAGATTTTAGTTCTGTAATGATTAAAAAAGGTTTAAAATCTGGTGACCGACCTAGTACGGACATGTATCCATTAATATGGAGTAAAAAATAATTTAAAATGCTTGAAAAAAGAGATTTTTATATAAATGGAAAATGGGTTAAACCTTTTAAATCAAATGATTTTGAAGTAATTAATCCATCCAATGAAGAGCCTTTTGCTATCATTTCTCTAGGATCTAAAGAAGATACAGATGCAGCAGTAAAATCTGCAAAAGAAGCTTTTGCTAAATGGAAAGAAACTTCTAAAGAAGAAAGAATAAATCTTTTAGAAAAATTACTTAAAATATACAAAAAAAGATTTAATGAATTAGTTGAAGCACAATCAATAGAGATGGGTGCTCCAATTGATTATTCAAAATCGGATCAAACTGCTGCTGGTCAAATACATCTGGAAGATTTTATATTAAGACTAAAGAATTTTAAATTTGAAAAACATTTTGACTCAAAATCTAACAATCACATATGTTACGAGCCTATTGGAGTTTGTGGTTTAATTACACCCTGGAATTGGCCAATTAACCAAATAGCTTTGAAAGTTTTTCCAGCTTTTGCAACTGGATGCACTATGGTTCTTAAACCGCCTGAGATAGCTCCTATTTCGCCAATGTTATTTGCTGAAATGGTTCACGAAGCAGGTTTTCCAAAAGGAGTTTTTAATTTAGTTAATGGAGATGGACCCGGAGTTGGAACACAAATTTCAGGTCATCCAGATATTGATATGATTTCATTTACTGGATCAACAAGAGCAGGAAAACTTATTTCAAAAAATGCCGCAGATACAACAAAAAGAGTTTGTTTAGAATTAGGTGGCAAAGGTGGAAACATAGTTTTTGCAGATTCGTATCCTAATGCAGTAAGAGATGGTGTTAGAAATGTAATGAGTAATTCGGGTCAAAATTGTGATGCGCCAACGAGGATGCTTGTTGAAAAATCTATTTATGAAAGAGCTGTGAGAGAAGCAACAGATGAAGCAAATAAAATTAATGTAGATCTTGCTTCGAAAGAAGGAGATCATATAGGTCCTGTAATTTCAAAAACTCAGTACGATAAAATAATTAATTTAATTAAAATTGGTATTGAAGAAGGAGCAACTCTATCAACAGGAGGTCCTGAACTTCCAAAAGACTTAAGCAAAGGCTATTTTATTAAGCCAACTGTATTTTCTAATGTGACAAATGAAATGCAAATAGCCAAAAAAGAAATTTTTGGACCTGTTCTTTGTATAATTCCATTTGAAACAGAAGAAGAAGCAATTGCAATTACAAATGACACAGAATACGGTCTTGGAAACTACATACAAACCGAAGATAAAGAAAAAGCAAAAAGAGTCGCTAAAAAATTAAGATCAGGATTGGTTTATATAAATGGAAATTCCCTAGATCCTGGAACGCCTTTTGGTGGATTTAAACAATCAGGCAATGGTCGCGAAGGTGGTATTTGGGGTTTAGAAGAGTTTCTAGAGGTAAAAACAATTACCGGCTGGAAATAATCAAATAAATGGCTCATTTATTAATCCATAGAGGGATTGTAAATAAACAATACAAAGAAAACCTTCTTAAATCATTTAAGCAATCTTTTAAAAAGGGCTATGGAATTGAAACTGACATCCATGCCACAAAAGACCACGAATTTATTTGCTTTCATGATTTTACACTAAATAGAATTTTTAAAAAAAAAGAAAGTGTGAAAAATATGAAATATTCTCAAATTAAAAAAATAAGTGCTCAAAATAAAAAACCAATTCCACTTTTAAAAGATTTGCTAAAAATTTCAAAAAATAAATACTCTTTATTCATTGAAATAAAACCAGCTTTCTCTAAAAAACTTTTACAAAAGTTATTGAAAGAAACATCTAAATTTTCAAAGTGTGTATTTATTTCTTTTAATCATAAAAATATTTACAATTTGTTAAAAATAAAAAATAATATAAAAGTAGGGTTATCTTTTTCACCCTCTATAAGTGTTAAAACAATTATCAAAAAATCAAATAATAAAAAGATTAACTATTTAATCTTGGATAAGTTTTTTTTAAAAAATAAAAATATTCAAAATTTGAAAATTAAAAAATATTATTACACAATCAAAACAAAATTGGAATTTAACAATTATAGTAATAATAATTTGATATTTGAGAATTTATAAAATTATTTTTTTAAATAATTTAATCTTCCAATAATTTCATCTCTGTCCATATAGTAGCCTTGGAGATGTCTGTGACCTGAGTGCGGATCAAATTCTGTTCTTCCATGCAAAATTCTTCTATTGCTAAATGAAAAAATGTCTCCAGGTTCTAATCGAAATTTAATTTGAAATTTATCATCATGTAAAAGATTGCCAAATCTATGATGGGCTTTATAAACTTTATCCATAACATTAGGATGACAATCTAATGTATCCATAGTAGCAACACTAAATCTTATGTCGTTGTAGTCACCATCTTTAGTTAGGCTAATTGCCGGACCATAAAAACTTCTGTGAGATTGTTGAGTATAATCTTTATCTCTAAATTTAAGAGGCACATTTACCAAAGTGTCAAAAATTTCTTTTTCATTTTTTCTTAAATAATCAGCAACTGCAAATGCATCTACAGCTGAAGAATCGCCGCCTTTGGTATTATTAATTAAACAATGAAGAAACTGATAGCCTGGAGGATTTTCAAACCAAGGTAAATCCATATGATTTCTTAAACTGTGCGCTGTGTAAGCAGAATTATTTGGTTTCGGAATATTTATAACCTCAAAAGGTGTTTTAAAAAAAGTTTCTCTTGTATGGCTTATTCTATTAAGAACTGGAAATGCGGATTTTTTTTCAGTTGGAGTATTTTTTACAATTGCAATTCCTTTGTAATGTAAAAGTTCTAACCATTTTATCAAACCCTCATCTGAATTAATTATTTCATCATGCTCTATACTGATAGATTTTAAATTTTTTTGTAACGAATTGTTCCATAATTGATAAGGAGACACATATTTTTTTTTGTTATTTATAGTGTAACAATTTTTTCGAAGCCATTCTTGATCATAATAACTTGTGTGATTGCCTTCGCTCCATTCTATTTCTAGTTTACCTTCATTGTTAACTTTGCAAGACTTGGGTTCTATGCTTGTTGAGAGATTAAGTATATTAAACATTCTATGTCTTGAGTCTTTATCATGTGCTGTTGGGCAATTGTCTCTTAACCACATAAAGTTAAAATTGCTTTTTTCTCCATCACTCCATTCAACATTTAATGCTGAGCCATTTTTTGAAACTTTAGAAATTTCTACTGCCATAAATAATTGTTATTCCATTTAGTTTTATTTGCAATTCAATTTATAATTGAATTTAAAAAATATATGCTATTTTTTTCCCTACTTTACTGGATTACATTAATATCAATAAAGGTTGTATTTTGTGTCAGATAAGTTTTAATACGGCGAGTTTAAACTTAATAATGGAGGGAATTTCATGAAATTTCTAAGAAACTTAATTCTTTCATTTGTATTGGCTGGAACAATGTCTCTAGCTACTACTAGCGCTAACGCTGCTTGTGGTAAAGTACATTTGGGAGATTTCGACTGGGATAGTGCTAACATTCATACTGCTATCGCTGGTTATATTCTTGAAAAAGGATACGGCTGCGAAGTGGAATCAACAAAAGGAAGTACTACTCCAATAATGGCTGCTCTTTTTGATCAACAAATAGATATTGTTACTGAAGTTTGGAGAGACAACCTTGTTCAGTTGATTGAGGAAAACCTAGCTAAAGGAACTATAATTGAGCTCGGTGTTAATACTCCTTCGTCTACTCAAGGATTCTATGTAGATAAACCAACTGCCGATAAGTATGGTTTGAAATCTGTTGATGACATGAAGAGTGCTGAGATTGCAAAATTATTTGCAGATCCAGAAGCTCCTGGAAAAGGTAGAATGACAAGCTGTATTTCAGGTTGGACTTGTTACACTATTAACTTAGTGAAACACAAAGTTTATGGTCTAGATGAATTCTATACTAACTTTGATCCAGGTTCAGGTGGAGCATTAGATGCGGCGATCGCTGGTGGATTTAAAAAAGGAAAACCAGTATTTTCGTACTATTGGACACCGACAGGTTTAATGGGCAAAGTAGACTTGGTTAAATTGGAAGAACCAAAATATGATCAAGCTTGCTGGGATGAAATGACTAAAGTAGTTGAAGATATTAAAGCAAATGGTCCAGATGTATACAAACCTACGTGTGCTTGTGAATACGTTAATATGTCTTTAACAAAAGCTGCTTCAACTAAATTTGCTAGCAATAAAAAGAATAAGCCTGTTCTAGATTTTATTAGAGCTTATTCGATACCAACTGCTGCGGTTAATAAAGCGCTTGCATTCTATATGGATGAATCAGGTGGAGATATGGAAGCGACAGCTAAATACTTCCTATCAAACAACGCTATGTGGATGAAGTGGGTACCAGCTGACGTTGCAGAAAAAGTTAAAGCTACGCTTTAATTTTATTAATAAATTATAACTAAGAGCCCATTTCTGGGCTCTTAGTTTTTTAAGGAAAATAATGGAAAAATATAAAAAATTTTTAAAACCTTTAATTTACTCAGTAGTTTTTATATTTTTTATTATAATCAGCTATCGTTCAGCCAAACCCAGATATAAGCCTGAAAATTTTACAGATATATTTAATGACTTTTCGTGGTTAGGAAATTGGCCTAAGTGGCTTGATTTTCCTTTAATGCAACCTCTTAACGCAGGTTTTGATTGGTTAATTATAAAATATGGATTGTTTTTTGAAGGAATAAATAATTTTTTGTTAGGAATGTACACTGCAATGAAAGATTCTTTGGTTGGTTTGCCTTGGCCAATTGTTATAGCAATAGTTATTTTAATTACTTATTTTGCGAGCGGAAGAAGAACTAATACAACTGTAATGGTTGCTTTCTGTACTTTTTTTCTAGGTTTTTTAAGTCCAAGATATTGGGATAAATGTATTATGACAACTTGCATAGTAATTATTGGTATGTTGCTTTGTATTGTTGTGGGCATCCCAATTGGTATTGCAATGGCTAGAAACAAAAAGGTAAGAAATGCATTATTGCCTATACTTGATTTGATGCAAACAATTCCTAGTTTTTGTTATTTAATCCCAGGCATTTTATTATTTGGTTTAGGTGCTGTACCAGCTATTATTGCAATTTTTGTTTATGCTGTACCTCCGCTTATTAGATTAACTGATCTTGGTATAAGATTAGTAGACAAAGAAGTAGTTGAAGCTGCTGAAGCTTTTGGCGCAAGCAGAAAACAAAAACTTTGGGGAGTTCAAATTCCTTTAGCTTTGCCAAATATAATGCAAGGAATAAACCAATGTACTATGATGTCATTGGCGATGGTCGTTATTGCTTCGATGATTGGAACAAGAGGTATAGGAGACGAAGTTTTGCTTGGCTTACAACAACTAAATGTAGGTATGGCAACTGAAGCTGGTATTGCAATTGTTTTATTGGCAATTATATTCGATAGAATTACTCAATCTTATGGTGAAAAAATTCAAGAAAGAACACAACAAAAGAAAGATATTAAGCTTTAAATTATGAGCAAAATTGAAATAAAAAATGTTTACAAAATTTTTGGTGACCAACCTTCAAAAGTTCTACCAATGGTCCAGGATGGTGCAACAAAAGAAGAAATTTTAGAAAAAACAGGACATACAGTTGGTCTTGATAATGTTTCTATATCAATAGAAGAAGGAGAAACTTTCGTTTGTATGGGATTATCTGGTTCAGGAAAATCTACTCTTATTCGTCACATAAATAGATTAATTGACCCAACTTCTGGAGTAGTTTCTGTGGAAGGTACTAATGTTATGGATTTAGATCAAAAAAAACTAATTGAGTTTAGAAGACACAAAATGAGTATGGTGTTTCAAAGATTTGGTTTATTTCCTCACAAAACGGTTTTGGAAAACGTTGGTTATGGCCTTGAAGTTCAAGGACAAAAACCTGAAGAAAGAAACAAAACAGCAATGGAAAAAATTGAAGCTGTTGGTTTAACTGGTTTTGAACATCAATATCCAAATCAATTATCAGGAGGAATGCAACAGCGAGTAGGTCTAGCAAGGGCTCTTGCTACAAATACTGATATAATGTTGATGGACGAAGCATTTTCTGCCCTAGATCCTTTAATTCGAAGCGACATGCAAAAACAATTAATAGACTTACAAAGTGAATTAAAAAAAACAATAGTATTCATAACTCATGATTTGGATGAATCGTTAAGATTGGGAGATCACATAGGAATACTAAACGGCGGAAGACTAGTACAAGTGGGAACACCAATAGATATTATTATGAATCCGGCTGATGATTATGTTGAAGCATTTGTAAAAGATGTAAACCGTGCAAAAGTAATTAAAGCAAAGATTATTATGACTCCTGCTAATTCTTCTAATGGAGTTGACAAAACAAATTTGGTTAAAGTGGGAGAAGATCAGTTTTTAGATGAATTTTTACCTAAGGTTGTTTGTTCAAATGCAAATTGTGAAGTTGTTGATAAGGAAGGAAATGTTAAAGGTTACATTACACAAAAAGAACTTTCAAAAGCATTAACAAAAGAACATATGGAAGATGGCGCTAAGTCTTCAAAATAAAAAAATCATTATTTCAGCTGGAGCTTCGGGAATTGGTTGGGCAACAACTAAAGTTTGCCTTTCTAAAGGAGCGATAGTTTATCTTTGTGATATAAATGACAAATCTTTAAATAAAATTAAAAAAAATCCATTATATAATAAAAAATTATTTGCTTATGAGTGTGATGCTTCTGATGAAGATGAGGTTTCAAATTTTTTTAATCAAATCAATAAAAAAACAAAAAAAATAGATGCTTTAATTAACAATGTAGGTATTGCAGGCCCTACAGGGACTATTGAAAAATTAAACTCTGATGATTGGGAAAAAACTCTTAAAACTAACGTTATTAGTCATTTTTATTTTACAAAACTTGCAATACCAATGCTTAAAAAAAATAAAGGTGGGTCTATAATAAACATTTCTTCAGGTGCAGGAATTATGGGTTTTCCATTGCGTTCTCCTTATGCGGCTAGTAAATGGGCTGTTATAGGAGTAACAAAAACTTTAGCTATGGAATTAGGTAAGTTTAAAATTCGTGTTAACGCAATATGTCCGGGAACAATCAAGGGTGATAGAATGGTAAGAGTTATAAAAGATAAAGCAAAATTTTTAAAAGTTTCAAAAAAATTAATTGAAAAAGATTTTGTATCAATGGCTTCAATGAATTGCTGGATTTATGAAGAGGATATAGGAAAGATATGTTCTTTTTTAATTTCAAGTGATGGCGAAAGAGTATCAGGCCAAGCTATTCCTGTAGATGGGAATGCTACGAGAATGGATTAATCAAAAAACTTTTTTATATGAGTTATGGTCTTTACATCGGAAAAAACCTAACATCTGATGGTCATGCTTGGTTGGCTGGATATGGAGACGAACCTTCAAGTCATTGGCTTGAAATTATTCCAAAAACAAAACACAAAAAAGGTAAAAAAATAATTGTTGGAGTTTCAGAAAATTCTGACATGCCAGGAAAATTAATAAAGATTCCTCAAATATCAAAAACTAATAAGCATATTCGTGTAAGTTATTCTTATTATTTGGGCGTTCCTGCTCCAATTACTAATGGTGGATTAAATGAATATGGTGTTGCTGTTAGAGATATCTGGTCACCATCACGTAGAGAATTAATTAACATGACTCCAAAAAATCAAAAAGGACTTAATTATAGCGATCTAGCAAGAATAGTTTTAGAGCGTGCCAAATCTGCTCGTGAAGGTGTTTCAATAGTAAGCAATTTAATAAAAAAATATGGTGAGAGCACTTATGGAGGAAACTCTCATATATTTGCTGACGCTAAAGAAGCTTGGGTAATGATCCAGTTTGCGGGAGGAAAAGGCTTATGGGCTGCAGAAAGACTTGGTCCCAACTCTATACGTGCTTCACGACCTGGTTATATTGAAGAAATTCCAATTAATGAAAAAAACAACCAAAATTTTCTTTTCTCTAAAAATCTTATTAAATTTTGCAAAAACAAAGGTTGGTACTCAAAGGGTCCGTTTAACATAAATAAAATCCTAGGTGATAAAAAAGGCAAATGGAAAGGCGTAAAGTGGATAGAAAATAAAATGAAAAAAATATCAAAAAAACCAGAAAAAATTAAATTAAAAGATGTTATGTGGGCAATGAGAACTCCAAAATTAACAGGTGATACCGCAGGATACGGTCAAGTAGTTCCTTTAATTGATCCAGCTCATAATGATTTAAGAATGTTGTGGCATTCACCAATCGGGGCTGTAGCCTCAACTTTTTCACCAGTTTTCATAGGTCAAACCAAAGTTCCCGAGGAATTTATGATGCATAGATATCTTACAGTAGGAGAATCTCATAAATTTTCGGATTTAAGAAAAAAAGAAAATAAAGATGCTGTCTCTTTAGTTAATCAAGGAGTTGAATCAACTTTATCAGCTGTATATGAATGTAAAAGATTATTTTACTTAATCTTACAAAATAAAAAAAATTACCCTCTTATAAATAAAGCTTTTGAAAATAGAGAAAAAAAATTAATTAAAAAAACGATAAAAATTATAAAAAATAAAAAAAGATTATCCAAAAGTTTATTAAATAATTTTAGCTCATTTGAATTAAAAAATGGATTAAAATTAGTTCAAAATCTATCAATAAAAATAGAAAATCATATTAGAAATAGCCAAGGATTTTCAAAAAAAATTAAACCAAAATCATTTAATCAGATTTGGTAAACTTTATATAAATTATTAATTTAATAATTCTCTTATATTTTTGTCTAATTCTCTTTCAAAATTTTTATCATTCCCTGGATTTGCTGCACAATGTCCATAAGGTGAATCTACCGGTCTCAAAAAAGAACGAGCTATAAACTTATTTTCATATCTATTATCCTCGGTTCTAAAATATAAATCCTGATTACAAGGCATTAATATAGTTTTTGCTCTTATTGATTTTAGTGCTTTAATATAATTATTTTTATATATAGGACCTTTGCTTATATCGTTTAGTTGCCAAGTTTTAAGTTTTGATAAAAGATTATTAGCATCCCAATTTTTTGCATGATCGTTTGCCCAATCTTTAAGTAATTCTTCTGCATTTTTGAAACCAAACTTTTTATAAAGTTTTTCTCGATAAAAATCTTGAGAATAAGCCCAACCGGCATAAACTCTTCCAAATGCTTTTAAACCATCGATAGGTTGTTTTTTGTAATTTCCATTATTCCATTTTTTGTCGGCTAAAAGTGCTGCTTTAACACCTTCCAAGAAAACATGGTTATGAATAGATGTTTTAGATGATGCACAAAAAGGAAGTATTGCTTTTACCATTTTAGGATATTGAGCAGCCCATTGATAAGCTTGGCAGCCTGCCATTGACCAGCCGGTAACTAAAGCAATTTTATTAATTTTTAATTTTTTCGTAATAAGTTTATGCTGGCAATAAATATTGTCCCATAACGTTATGGTTGGAAATTTTGAACCAGATTGAGTTTTTACAGCCTTGCTTGGTGAAGAAGATAGACCATTTCCAAACATATTAATTGATACGACAAAATATTTATTTGGATTAATAGCTCTATTTTTTCCTATAAAACCTTCATTTCTAATATGGCTTCCAGTATAAAATGTAGGAAGAATAATTACATTTGAGTGGTCTTTATTTAATTTGCCATATGTTTTGTAAACTAAATGTGCTGATCTTAAAATTTTTCCCGATAAAAGTTTAATATTTCCTATGTTAAACTTTTCATATTTTTTCATTAACTAATAAAGTCTTAGGTATTCTTTTACTTCCCAATCAGTAACTGCTTGATGATAACGTTCCCACTCATCATTTTTATAAGATAAAAAAGATTTTTTCATTACTGTTCCCATAACTTCGTCTGACAATTTATTAATTTTTAAAGCTTCTATTGCTTGCATTAAATTTTTTGGCAATCTTTTAATTCCTAATTTTTTAAATTCTGCATCTGTCATTTGATATAGATCTTGATCGGTTGGTTTGCCTGGATCAATTTTATTTTTAATACCATCCATTGCAGAAGATACTGTCATTGCTAAAGCTAAGTAAACATTCATTGTCATATCTGCAGCTCTATTTTCAATGCAATATCTATTTTGTGGTAAACGAAATTGAGCAGATCTATTGTTGTGCCCATAAGTAATATTAGTTGGAGCCCAAGTTACAGTTCCACCTTCAAAACCTCCAACTCGTGGAACCAAACCATTATAAGAGTTAACGGTTGAACATGTAATTGCTGTTAGTGCTTCAGAGTTTTTCATAAGTCCGCCAACCGCATATTTGGAATGTTTTGACCAGCCTTTTCCATCAGTAAAAATATTTTTTCCAGGTTTGTTAATATCTTCCATAGAAAAATTTATATGGGCTCCAGATCTCCAATCCCCTATCGTTGGTTTTGGCATAAATGTAATAAACATGTTATTTTTTTTTGCAGTTTCTTTTAAAAGAACTCTTAAAAAAACTAACCTGTCTGCCATTTCAAGTAAATTTGTGTAATGAAAATCCAATTCAAATTGTGAATATGCTCCTTCGGCAACTACATCATGCAAATTCCATCCTAGCTCTTCAAGGATATCAATTAATTCTTTTAAAAAGTGCATAGAGTCTAATGAGTATTCAACATCATATCCAAATGCTTGTCTTCTGGGTCTTATTCCTTTAATTGGATCGCTATCTATAGCTTTAACTGGTTTGCCATCTTCTCCATATTTCATTGCAATAAATTCAGGTTCAATACCACACATTCCTTTGTAACCTGCGTCTTGAGCTTTTTGCATAGCACGTTTTAAAGCTTGCCTTGGACAGACGTTGTATGGTTTATCTTCCCAATAAAGGTCTGCAAAAATTATAGCCATTGATTTGTCCCAAGGGCAAATGTAAACACTATCTAAATCAGGCAACATTATTTGGTCAGAGTCTGCGGGGGTCAATTCTGGAACAAAAGAAATCGAATGAACTGCAAACTGAGGTCCTCTGCCCAAACACAAAGGTTCAAAATCACTCATTGGTACAGGTTTTGTCTTTGGAATGCCGTGTAAATCTATCCAGCTTGACATTACATACTGCACCCCAGCAGCTTTGAGTTTTTTATGAACTGCAGGGATTTTTTTCCTGTTTCTTTCGATGGCGTCTTTAAAATTTTCGTAATAAATTTTATTTTTCATCAGATAAATTATTTTGGCATATCTTCTGGATCGATACCAGGAACAAATGTTATTCCAGCTTTTTGTTTCCAATCATGAGGATAAGCTGCATAAAATATCACACATTTTTCATCACATTCGTAGGCTATATGGTTATCTTTTGGGATATAAAGCACATCTCCAGGGTTACAAATATAAGATTTACCATCACAAGTTAGTCTAAACGTTCCTTCCATACAGTATATAATTTCATCACATGTTAAATCCCAAGGTACAGAAACCTTATTTAAAAAATTTAATCCTCCACACATAGTGTTACTTACTTTGCTTGTTACAAATGGTTTTATGTAAGATTTTCCTGGCTCTAATGTATGAAGTCTATTTTCAATATCTTTAAATTTATAAAGTTGTGGTTCTTTCGACATTAATATTCCTTTCAGTTTTATATTTTTATTGGTTCGTTTAATTCAACTTTGTATCCATCAGGATCTTCACAAAAAGCAATTACTCTTGTTCCATGTTTCATTGGACCTGGTTTACGCGTAATGTTAACTCCTAATTTTGCAAGATCTTCGCAAGCCTTGTAAACATCTGGAGTTTCTATACAAATATGTCCCCATCCATTACCTTTATCATAATCTTCTTTTTGATCCCAATTATGAGTTAATTCAAGACACGGCGATTCATTTTCAAGTCCATACCCAATAAATGCATTAGTAAATTTTCCTTCAGGATAATCAGTTTTTCTTAAAACTTTCATTCCTAAAGTTTTGCAATAAAAATTAAATGAAGTTTCCAAGTCTTTTACTCTAATCATTGTATGAGCAAGTCTGTAGCCATCGTTTATATTTTTAGACATTCGTTTTTCCTTTCGTTAATTTTGAAGATTTAGTAGTTGCTTGCATAATTAGCTTTTGAAATACTCTAACTCCATCTTCCCAATAAGGAGATAATAAACCGCCTTCATTAGATGCCGGCGAAGATCTTCCTTCTTGTAGTCTTTCACAAATTTCATGATCTTCCTTATGAACACTCCACCATATCTTTTTAGTAATATCAATCTCTTCCTTAGACATTTCTTTTCCATCAACTGTATATATTGTTCTTTTTTGAATAGTTGTATTTGGATTGATTGGAATGTTTAAATATACCCCAACTTGATTTGGGTAATAAGTTCCAATAATGAAATTAGGAAAAAGTGATAAATACCTTGAAGAAACTGATAAAGCATCACTATTTTTACTATCTTCTTTTTTAACATCTACACCACTACCATAACATATGCCATCTACCAAAGTGTAATGATCTTTCAAAGGTTGGTTTGTTGTTGTTTTATGAACAAACTGCACATGATAAGGTTCAATAAAATTTTCAATTAGGAATTTCCAATTGGTATTAATTTTTCCAAAATCTAAGGTTGCGGTATATTTTAATTTATTAAAATCTATATCTTTAAATTTTGAAAATAATGGTTTTGCATATTCTTGAAATTTTTTTGCTTTTCCATTTAAATTAATAAAAATCCAGTCATGCCAAATATGAATTCTTATTGGTTTAAGACCGTGCTTTTTAAAATTAAATCCTTTAGGTTTATGGTTATTTGTTCCTCCGATATGTGGAGCGGCTTTCAAGTTTCCTTGAAGATCATATGACCATGAGTGGTATGGGCAACGGATAATTTTACCAACATTTTTTTTCTCATTTACTAATTTTAAACATCTATGACTACAAACGTTGTGAAAAGCTATAATTTCACTATCTTCATTTTTAATAATTAAGATTGGTTTTCCAGCAATAAAAATTGGTTGTGCATCACCTATTTTTTTAAATTCATTAACAAAACCTACAAACAACCATCCATTAGATAAAACTGTTTCACACTCCTTTTCCCAAAACTCATTATCAGTATAAGATTTTGCGGGAAGACCAAATATTGTGTTCTTGTTTTTAGGAGATTTAATTATAATTTTTTTTTTGTTTAGTGGCATATTAAACCTTTGTTCTCGAATTTATTTGCGAATTACCAAGATTTCAATAAAATATATCTTCAATATATTGTGATTTTGCTAAGGAGTTAACTAAGTGAGTTTAAAAAATAGATACAGAGGATATGATCAGGCAAAAAATCCTGGATATGATCAGCTAATTGCTCATACTGACCATGGCACTCCAGCAGGAGAATATCTTAGAAGATATTGGCACCCAGTAGCACTTTCTACTGAAGTTACTACTACTCCTTTAGAAATACGTATACTCGGTGAAGATTTAGTAATTTTTAAAACTACAGAAGATAAGATAGGCTTAGTACATAAATATTGTACTCACAGAAGAACATCTTTGGTTTTTGGAAAGATAGAATCTAAAGGTATAAGATGTTGTTATCATGGGTGGTTGTTTTCTCCTGATGGAGAAATTTTAGAAACTCCTGGAGAAAATCCAGAATCTAAACAAGCAAAGCTTGTAAGAGAAAAATTTAAATTAGGAGCTTACCCAATTAAAGAATTTAATGGAATAATATTTGCTTATATGGGTCCTCCAGAAAAAATACCTGCGTTTCCTCATTATGATGCTTATGAAACTCCTTATGCTAAAAGAAGTCCTTATAAAATTAATTATAATTGTAATTGGATACAAGTACTTGATGCAATTATGGATCCAGTCCACACATCTTTTCTTCATGGTCAAAGCTCAGGAATACAATTTTCTGAAGGTTTTGCTGAAGTTGGCGAGATTGAATTTTTTGAAAGAGGAACTCAATATCTTGGAGCTAATATAAGAAGAATTAATGATAACGTATGGATTAGAGTAAATGAACTAATTTTACCTAACTTTACACAAGCTGGTTCAGCATTTGCAGTAGATGGAACAAAAAATAAATATTTTGGAAGAAGTTCATTTACAAGATGGGTGGTTCCAATAGACGACCACCAATGTGTAGCTATTGCCTGGGCTAACTTTGGAGAAAGAGGTGATCCAATTGAATATGATAATAAAGAAGGATATGAAAAAATAGAAGCAGGCGAAATAGTTGATAGAACTTTTGAAGAAAAACAAAAAAGCCCTGGGGATGCTGAAGCAGTAGAAGGAATGGGATCAATAAGCGCACATAAAGGCGAACATTTAATGTCAACTGACTACGGAATTATGGCGTACAGAAAACATATTAGAAAGTCAATAAAAGCTCTAGAGAAAGGAGTAGATCCTAAACAGCCTCAAAAAAATGGAGATACTATAAAAACATATGGTCAAGATACAGTTTTAAGAGTCCCAAAAAGAAACATTGATGATAGAAAATTTATTAAATCAATTGGATCAGTTGTTCTGAAATTACAATTTGAATCAGAGAAAATGCCAATTAAAGAACGCGACACTTTTATAATCAATCAGTTGTCAGATATGGAAAAAAAAGGAGCATTTTGACAGAAAAAAAAATAAAAATTCATATAAAAAATAATCATTGGGCACCAGGGTCATTTCCTACTGATGCTGAAGGTGAAAAAAATTTTACAATAACCAAAGATCGTTTTTATAAAGTTCTAAATAAATTTCCAGAAATTAAAGAAAAAGTAGAAGTTTTTATTGATTGGGATGAAGATAATTTTAATTCCTCAATTAAAAATTCTGATATTTTGGTTGCTTGGAATTTTCCAATAAAAAATCTTAAAGAAATAGCACCAAATCTTAAATGGATACATGTTGTTTCAGCTGGTGTAGAACATTTGCTTCCTTTAGATTGGATGAGTGATGATTTAGTTTTAACTAATAGCAGTGGTGTACATGCAAAAAAGGCCGGCGAGTATGGATTAATGAGCATTTTAATGTTGCAAAATCACATGACTAAAATAATTACTAATCAAAAAAATAAAGAATTTGTTTCACTGTTTAGTAATCCAATTGCAGGAAAAACAGTAGTTGTAGTAGGTACAGGATCACTAGGTGGATCAATGGCAAAACATGTTTCTGCATTGGGAGCAAATATTATTGGAGTTAACAAAAGAGGAAAGGAAGCCGAAGGTTGCTCAAAAGTTATTACTATAGATAAAATTGATACTGTTTTGCCTAAAGCTGATTTTTTATATTTAGCGCTTCCAGAAACACCTGAAACTAAAGATCTAATTAACAAGAAAAGACTTGATATGCTTAAGCCAACTTGCGGAATTATAAACATAGGAAGGCAATCAGTTATGGATTATGATGTATTAAGTGAAAAACTTAAAAAAAATGAAATAGCAGGAGCAATACTTGATGTATTTTCACATGAGCCTATCGATAAAAATTCAAGACTTTGGGATATTCCTAATTTAGTTATCACTCCACATGTGTCTTCAGACGATGATGGAAACTATGTTGAATTAACACTGGGCATATTCATTAGTAATTTAAAACTATTTATTGAAAAGAAAGAATTATTAAATCAGGTTGATAGAAAACTAGGATATTAAATAATTTTAGACAGAGTCTATCGAATTTAAAATTTTTACTTCTCTTGGCTTTTCCAACAACTCTTCTATTTTAGACCTATAATTTTTGTAGTGCGATGAATTACGGTGAAAATCCAAGGCAGCAGAATTCTTATAAACTTCAAAAAGATGAAAAGAAATTATTTTTCCTTGATTATTTTTTTCTTCATAAAAATTATAAAATTCATTTCCTTTTTCGGACCTAGTAGGATTTACCATGGCAAGTAAAGTTTCCTTTACCTCATTATTTTTATCATTTTTTGGATAAAAACTGGCAAACACTGTTATTTTAGACATAATTTATTTGTAGTTTTTCAATTTTAGTTTTTCTCTAGTTTCTGCAGGAGTCATAGTGGATACTCCAAGATCATTTACAATTCTTATTGCTTTTTCAACTAGTTGAGCATTCGTAGCTAACTTTCCTTTTTCTAAATATAAATTGTCTTCTAACCCTACCCTTGGGTTTCCACCCATAATTACTGTTTGAGCAACAAATGGCATTTCATTTTTTGAAATTGCAAAACCAGACCAAATCCCTTCCTTTGGCATGACGTCTTTCATTGCTTGCATAGCTAAAGGTGTGGCCGGTGCCCCCCAGGGAATACCTAGACACATTTGAAACATTGGTGGATCATTTAATAATCCTTCTTTATATAATTGAGCTCCAAACCACATGTTTCCTAAATCAAAAGCTTCTATTTCTGGTTTGACATTTATTTCTTGTAATCTTTTTGCAGCTTTTCTTAAATCATTAGGTGTGTTTACAGTAATTACTGAACTGTCTCCAAAGTTTAAAGTTCCACAGTCAAGCGTACATATTTCTGGTAAAAATTGTTCTGCGTTTGCAATTCTTTCCATAACATTTGCCATATCTGTTAATGGTCCAAACTCTAAAGGATTTTTGCCTTGTCCAATGTCTAAATCCCCTCCCATTCCAGTTGTAAGATTTAAGATAACGTCGGTATCGCTTGAACGAATTCTATCCACAACTTCTTTATATAATTCAAGTCTTCTACTAGGTGTTCCGTCTTCTTCTCTAACATGAATGTGGGCTATTGCCGCTCCAGCTTTAGCGGCCTCTATAGCTGCAGTTGCTATTTGCTCTGGTGTTTTTGGTAAATCAGGGTGTTTTTTAGCTGTATCACCTGATCCAGTTACTGCACAAGATATAAAAACTTTACTCATTTTTTTTTTAAAGAAATTATACTATCATATTAAATATGGAAAGATCAGAAATATTAAATGATTTAGCAGCTGTTTTTAGATGGACAGCAAAACTAAATATGCACGAAGGTATTGCTAATCACTTTAGTGTATGTGTACCAGACTCTGATGGTGATTTTTATGTCAATGGAACCGGTATGCATTTTAGCAATATTAAAGCTAGTGATTTAGTTTTGATTGAAAACAAAAAATTTGAAGAAATGAAAAAAAAACCTGAAATAGTTGATCCAACCGCAATAAATATTCATGGCACAATTCATAAAAAAGTTCCAAATGCAAAATGCATACTTCATGTACACTCCAAGTATGCTTTGGCGCTATCGTGTTTAAAAGATCCAACTCTTCCACCTATAGATCAAAATACTATGCGTTTTTATAATAGAGTAGCAGTATACAAAGATTTTGGAGGATTAGGCTTTGAAGAAGAATCTGAAAAAATGGCAAATAGTATTGGTAATTATAATATTCTTTTACTAGCCAATCATGGAATTTTAACCGCAGCACCAACTGTTGCTCAAGCCTTTGATGATTTATATTATTTTGAAAAAGCGTGCGAAACATATATTACAGCTTTATCAACTGGAAAAGAATTAAATATAGCAAGTCCAGAAGTTGCGGAAAAAACTGCCCAAGATTGGGAAAATTATAGTACTGATATGGGTGATCTACATTTAAAAGCTATAAGATTAGTTTTAGATTCTGAAGATCCTAGTTACAAACAATAATAAAAAATATTTTATGAAAAAAATATTAATTATTTTATTATTTATTACTACTCCTCTACAGGCTGAAAAAATTGAACAGTTGAGTTGGTTTAATTTACAAGAACTTCTGGAAGACGACAATTTAACTTACAAAATTATTAAAAGTTGTGTTTCTTTGAATTCTGCTGTAACAGAAATCATTAGCGAAGAACATCCTGAACTGGGAAAAAAATTTTTTGAAACTGCAAATTATTTGTATCCCTTTGGTATTCTCACTTTATCAAAAATAAAAAAAATTAATTATAATGATGCTCAAAAAGAATATTCAAACAGTATAGATGATCAAACCAAAGACTATATGGACTTCATGATGCAAAATGGAGTAATAAACCAAAGTTTTATTGAGGGAACTTTTTTAGGAGATGATATTGCTTATTGCAATGAAATTAGATCCGCAATAGAAATAACTCTCTCGGAATCAAAGAAGCAACAATAAATTATTCTGACTTTTTAAACTTTGGAATTTTAGACTTCTTTTTCTTTTTCTTTAATTTAGGTTTTTTAGGTATTTTAGATTTTTTAGTTCCTTTAACTTCTTCTTCCGCGCTTGCGCCAACTTCTTCTATGGCTTCTAATATCTCAGTGCATTTTGTTGAATTACAAAAATAAGTAGATCCTGTTTTTGTATTGTATAAGTAAGCACCGCAATTATCTTTTTTTTTTATAGTACAGTTAACTGGCTCTAATCGATATTCTGCAAACACATTTGTTGAAGAAAACAAAATAAATATAAAAAATAAAAAAAACTTTTTCATAAAATTAATTTACCTAAATAATAAAAAAATACATTTTGATTCAACTCCTATTAGAAAAAATTATCAACTATTATTTAACTTAGCTTAGTATATTTTTTCCATTAAAAACAAACTATAATTTTACGTCTATAATTTATATATATAAATAAGACATGCATATAGCTGGAAATGCTCACCTATAAATGAGACAATAAGTAAATAATAAGGAGGGATGAACTATGAGAATAAGTAAAATAATCTATGTTGTTCTTTTCTCTTGGATTTTAGGAATTTTTAGCGCTGCTTCTGCACAAGAACTGTGCACAGAGTGTTTAAGTAAAGTCCCTAAAGATATGAGAGATTATGTATACAACATGGACTTTATGGATAAAGACCAACCTCTAGGACCAACTGTAATGAAAGGTTGGAAAAGTCCTAGAAAACCACCTTGGACAATAGGTTATGCTAGTACTTATGCTGGTAATACTTGGCGTAAAGGTGCTATGGAGCGTTTAATGGAAGTTGTTTATCCAAAATGGAAAGCTCTAGGAATGGTTGATGAAATTGTAATTACTCAATCTAATTTAGATGACACATTGCAAATTCAACAAATGAGACAGATGATCGATGGTGGAAAAGTCGATGCCATTATTATCTGCTGTTCAAACTTAACAGCACTTAACCAAACAATTAAATATGGATGGGAAAAAGGCGTTCCAACATTATCTTTTACAGGTTTTACGACTTCGCCATATTCAATCAACACTTCAGTTAACTACCGTCTAGTTGGTTTTTATATTGGAGCATGGATGGCTGAATTAATTGGTGAAAAAGGAAATGTAATAGTAATGGACGGAATTCCAGGTTATTCAGCATCTGACCAACAGAGTGATGGAATGCTTGAGGGTTTAGGACAATATCCTAACATAAAAGTTGTTGCACAGTTAGCGCATAACTGGACATCTCAAGTTGCTCAAAAAGAACTATCTCAGTGGTTATCAAGTAACCCAATAGAGATACATGGTATTGCTGTTCAATCTTCAGGAGAGACTGGAACTTTACAAGCATTACTTCAATCTGGCCGTGATCCAATTCCACCAATCGCATTAGGTGGAGAGTTGGGAGCTCTATGTTATTGGAGACAAAACCCAGGTTATATTGATGAAGCAATATATGCTTGGCCTCCAGGAGATGAGATAGAGTTAGGTATGGAAGTAATGATCAGAACTTTACAAGGCCAAGGTCCAAGAATTCAATCTATATTGGTTGGCCCTGCAACAAAGAGTTTTGATGATATCGCAGCTGTTTTAGGTGAAGATTGTGATAGAAACTCTACTGGTTGGGATAATCCGGGAATAGAAAACTGGGCTCCAAGAGCTTATGTTGAATCGTTCTTTGATAATCCATCTGATCCGGAGAAATACGATCCAAAATCTCACTAATACTTTAAAGCTAAAGTATGAGTGCAGAGCAAAATATAAAAGACAACACCTCTACCAAAGAGGTGTTGTCTAAAAAATCTGAAGCTGTTGTTGGTGATATTTATGTTCAAGATGTTCATAAATATTTTGGCGTAACTAAAGCTCTTAATGGAGTTAACTTTAGTGCAAACTTTGGCGAAATCCATGCAATAGTTGGAGGAAATGGTTGCGGAAAAAGTACACTTGCAAAAGTAATGTCGGGTGTCTTGCCGATTGATAGAGGTAAAGTTTCTGTTATGGGTCATGTCCCTACCTCGCCTGTAATGGCAAGAGAAATGGGAATAGCTACCGTTTTCCAAGAAGTTATGATAGCTGAGGAAGCTTCTGTTGTAGACAACTTATTTGTTGGCTCAGATAGTTTTTGGTACAAAAATTTAACACAAAGAGAAAAAGTTTTAAAAGCACAAGAACTTATGGAAGATCTTGCTGGGGAATATATAGACCCATACACTCAAGCATTTAACTTATCTTTGCCCATTAAAGCTTGGATCACTATAGGAAGAGCATTTTTGCGTGAAAACACAAAAGTATTAATTCTAGATGAATCTTCAGCTGCACTTGATTTTGATTCAACTGAAAGATTGTTTAAAAAAATGAGAGAACTAAGAGATAATGGTGTTGCAGTTTTTATTGTTACCCACAGAATTGCAGAATTAATACGTATAAGCGATAAAGCAACCGTCATGAGGGACGGTAAAGATGTTGGTGTTCTTGAAAAAAAAGATCTTAACGAAAAAAATTTATTGGGTTTAATGACAGGAAGAACTGAAACTGGAGAAAAAGGAAAATCTGTTGCTGTAAAAACTAAAACTGACAAAGTAGTAATGAGAGCAGAAAATCTAGTTGTTTGGCCTGAAAGTACGCCAGTTAATTTTGAAGTACGTAGAGGTGAAATAGTAGGTGTTACAGGGCTAGATGGTAACGGACAGGATGATTTTGTAAAAATTTTAGCAGGTGTACAAGAATCTAATGGTGGCACGACCGAAGTCTTAGATATTAACAACAAATTCATAAAATATAATTCTTTAATGGATGCAAAAAAAAATGGAATTTCTTTTGTTTCAGGAGATAGAAAAAAGGAAGGAATACTTCCCAATCTAAGTATTTACGAAAATTTAGTAGTACCTCTTTATCGAACTACAAGTAAAGCTGGTTGGTTGGGTTTTGTTAATTGGCTTGAGTTAAATGGTATATACGAATGGGAAGTTGAAAGGCTAAGCATTAAAACTGGCCCAAGAGATAACCTAATAGGTTCGCTTAGTGGAGGCAACCAACAAAAAGTTATGATAGCCAGATCTTTGGCAACACATCCAAAAATTCTTGTCTTGAATGATCCTGCTAGAGGAATTGATGTAAGCACAAAAAGAGATTTATACACTCATCTTAGAAATTTTGTAGAAGAGGGAAATACAGTAATCTTCCTATCTAGTGAGCTTGAAGAGTTTATCGGGCTTTGTCCAAAAGTAATTGTATTTAGACATGGAACAATATTCGATATTTTTGAAAATGAAAAAGTTAACGCAGATACTTTACTCGAAGGAATGTTTGGCCAAACTGCAGGCATAGGGTCCACAAGTCTCAGCAGCTCTACCAATTCTAATATTCCTAATAAAACTAATGAAACAAAGACCTATTCAAAAAAACTAGATAACGTGGATAGAAAAATTATTAAAGTTGTAGATTTTGATAAACAAAAAAAATCTAAGGAAAATAATTCAGATAAAAAAATAAAAATAAAAACATTTTAATGAAAAAAGAAAATATAAATAAATATTACACAGATGAAGATTTAATTTACTTTAATAAATTAAATAATTTTAAAGACTTTAAAACCAAACATCCAAACAATAATCAAGCAACCAAACATCCAGTTAAATACTCAGTTTCTGACAATAGTTATTTTAAAAAAATTATGAATATTGAAAATAGTGGAACGCCTGCATCTGAAGAAGTTCAAAAATTAAAAGAAAATACTTATTATAATTCATCAGATTTTCAAAATTTTAATAAGCTTAAACAATTTTCAAATTTTAATACTGATGAAGACAAAAAAAATAAAAATGAAAATACAAAAACTGTCACAAACTATACATCTGATGATGTGAATAAATTTGATAAAATTGTCAAAATAAATAATAAAAATACAAATAATAAAGATGTAAATAACAAAAAAATTAAAATAATTGATTTTAACAAGCTAAATGAAAGAGAAAAAAATTTTAAAAACAAATTAGGTATTGAAAAAATTAAAGTTGTTTATTTTGATTAATTTATGGAACTAGTAGATAAAGCAAAAAAAGTTTTTAGATCAAGTGTAGATACTTCTTCAAACAAGTATCTTATGGTGCCAATTTTTATTTTCTTTTCACTATTAATTTTTGCAATGATAAGAAGTCCAATTATAATATCACAATCAGGTATTGGAAGTGCAATAATTCTTAGCGCTCCTCTAATATTAACGACTTATGCTTTAACATTTATAGTTATGGCTGGAAGAGGTGGAGTCGACTTGTCTATTGGTCCGTTTATGGGTTTTATAAATGTTAGCAGTATTCAATTGTATGCTCATGGTTATCTACAAACTCCTATTGGTTGGTTCATCTACGCAATTGTTATAGGATTAATTTGGCAATTTTTTTATGCATTGATTGTAGTATTTGTAAGAGTTTCACCAATTATAGTAGCTTTAGCTGGGTATCTTGCATTCACTGGAATAAATCTAGTTATTCTATCTCGTCCTGGAGGTATTGCACCAGATTGGTTAATACCTTGGGGAGAAGGCTTTACAATATTTAATGAAATATTGCTTCTGATGGTTTTGGCAACAATTTTATTTTATATCATCACTCACACTGCCTTTTGGGGTCATTTAAAACTAATGGGCTCTGATGAGCGTGCCGCTTTTACAAGTGGTGTTAAAATTAACTGGGTAAGAATAGTTGCACACTTAATAGCTGGAGTTTTTGCGGCTTTATCTGCAATATGTTTTACCGCTCTAGTTGGTTCTGGAGATCCTATACAAGGAACTAAGTATACACTTTTGGGAGTAACAGCACTGGTTCTTGGAGGTGCTAGTCTTGTAGGTGGCAGAGGTGGTGCTTTCGGAGCTATTTTAGGAGCTGGAAATCTTTATTTGATAAATTATATTTTAGTTACATTTAGATTTGAAAGATTACAAAGTTTTGTATCTGACTTATCCTATGGAGCTGTCTTAGTTATTGCTTTGCTTGTCAGTCTTATTCTCCCCTACGTACAAAGAGTTACAAAAGGATTGTCTGTAATGGTATTTTTTATTCTTATGTCTTTTGCAGGATTATTTGTTGTGCTTCACCAAGTTTATGACCAGCCCATTGTTATTGAAGCTGAATTAAAAGAAGACACAGACGAAGCTTCGAAAGCTTATCAACGAGGTCAAAAAGTACGTAAATTAGATGCAACAGGTAATATTATAGTTGAAGAAGGTGAGGCAGGAACTACTACTGGAACAGGAACAAAACAAGGTGGATCATTAGCTGGTCATTCGGTCGTCCGATTTACTGAAACTCCAGGAACAATAGTGTTTTATGTGATTATTGGAATTGCAGGTCTTGCCCTTCTTCTTTACTTGCTCACAGTTCACAGAGGTCCCTCAACCGTATCTTTTGCTGTTATTGTTGCTATCATAGTTGCAGGTTTAATTTTTGATCCTGAAGATAAAGAAAAAGATTTGTTAAAAGATACTGAAAAGATAAGCATTCAGTCAGGACAAACAAGTAGTATCGAAACTTCTTCGCCCAAATATTTTAGTCTTGAAAAGATTGATTATTTCTCAAATTTATCTATTTCAGGAACAACGTATAGTATAATTTATATTGCTGGAGTTGTTCTACTTGCTTCTTTAATAGTAATAGCAATGTTGCCGCAATTTAACAATCGAACAAAATCAACCGCCATGCTTTTCTTTCTAGCTGCTTTGACAATGGTTGTTTTAAAAGGTGTTTCTTATAATAATTTGATTGAAAGTGCCGATAAAAGCTTTTTTGGTATCCAAGGGTACGGTGTGATATTAACGATATTATTACTTTTTGTTATCACAGCTCCTTTTGTTCACTCTAGAATAAAAAACCTTACAAATGTTTATATTTTTGGATTCGGTATTTTAGCTATTCTTGCAACTTATTTTGTGGGAGGAAATACTTTTATTTCCAATGACGCTTCTCTTTATCAATCTCAGATAATAAGTGAGTTAAATATTGGTGACTTGTCTCAAGTAAAATATGAAGGACCAAAAAGATTTTTTTATGAAATTATAAGAAGTGGATATTCACAAATAGCTTTCAGTATTCTTGCTGTTTTTTTACTACAATACTTTTTATTTTTAAATATGAATCACAAAGCGAGCTATAAAAGGTTCGCTCCTTATATGTATATAGTAATCTTTGCAGCTCTTTTATGGTCTGCAATATTTTACTCAATTGGATATTCGTTTTATAAAATAATTGCTGTATTCGCCATTGGAATACCTTTAACTCCATTGGTTTGGCAATTTATGAGTGTTTATAGGGAAAAAATTGCGCGTGATAGACAATTAAGTCAATGGGAAGAGGTAAAATAAAATGAAAAGATCAGCTTTTCTTTTCTTTAAAGGCTTAGGGTTATTGTTTGCAATATTATGCGGTATAGGTACTGCGGTATTGGGTTGGTTTGACGGTGCTGACTGGATGAATATTGTAACTTATTCTATAGCAGTAACTGGCTTAATATTATGGGGATGGTATCATTTTTCTATTAGATGGATAGATAGTGATTTAAAGCAAAATATATTTACTAAATTTCCAAAAGAAGAGAAAATTGAAGGTAAAGAAATTTCTGATGAAGAATCAGAAGAAAATTTCTTCTTTAAAACTATTCGCGATAATAAATGGAAAACATTAGCTTTTATCTTATTAATACTAATCTTTATTTTTGTATCATTTATTGCTGAAGGTTTCTTTTCCGGTCGTACCTTAGTATCTTTTTTAATATTTCTAGGATTTATCATATTAATGGGGGTTGTTGGACAATACATAACCGCTCAAAAAAGTGTTTTCATTGGTATTTGCGTATTAATCGGACTATTTATATTAGGATCGCTAACCATAAATGGGTTTCTTTCAATGTTAAACATGAAATCAATGCTAGTGTTTGCAGCATTTTTAGGTTTAGCCACAGTAGGTCAAACATTTGTTGCATTATTAGGTGGTCTTGATTTGTCAATACCATTTTTAATAGGAGCATCTAACGTTGCGTTAATGTCTTTAATTTCTAAAGGTGTGCCTCCATGGTTAGCTTTGGTTGCTGTGTTGCTATTGGGATTAATAATAGGATTAATAAATGGCATATTAAGTTTTAGGCTGCAAGGCCAAGCACTAATACTAACTCTGGGTGTTGGTTTTTTTGTTAAAGGAGGAGTTCAAATTCTTGTAGCAATGGGTACTTTTTCTGCAGGCACAGTTTTTGGTGTTGTGCCAGATTGGATGAGAAACATTGCCTCTATGAATGGTAAAACTATAGGACTACCTATTCCTCCCATTATTTTAATTTGGATTGTCGCTTCTATAATAATAATTGTTGCTCTTCGTCTAACTAAATGGGGAAGAAATCTTTATGCTCTTGGAGGAAATCGTTTGTCATCAGCAAGGCTATCTATTTCTGAAAGAGGATATTGGGTTGGCGCTTATGTAATCAGTGGTTTTTTTGCATCTTTAACTGGTGCATTGTTGCTTGGATGGAGTGGAGGTGGTTTTATAGGGGTTGGTGATACGTATCTATTTTTAACAATTGCTGCCGTTGTTGTAGGGGGGACTTCTTTATTAGGAGGTTATGGTGGCTATGGATTGAGCGTAATAGGAGTTATGATTTTGCAAGTAATTACAACAGTGCTAATTGGCTGGGGTCTAAAATGGGAAGCTCAACAATTTATATTGGGCTTATTAATTATACCAATGGTTGCTCTATACGCTAGATCGCCACATATTAGATCGCAGATTTAAAACTGGAGAATAAAAATGACAAAAATAAATTGTGATATGGGTGAAAGTTTTGGAATTTACAATGCAGGTAATGATGAAGAAATAATGCCTTTAATAGATGTTGCTAATGTTGCATGCGGCTTTCACGCATCAGATCCAAATCATATGAGAAAAACAGTAGAGTTGGCAAAAAAAAATAAAGTTAAAGTAGGAGCTCATCCATCTTTTCCAGACTTACAAGGTTTTGGAAGAAGAGAAATGAAAATGCCAAAATTAGATTTAAAAAATATGATAATGTATCAGGTTGGTGCTCTTAAAGCTTTTTTAGATGAATTAAATATGCCTCTAAATCATATAAAGCCCCATGGCTCATTATATGTTATGGCTTCAAAAGATGAAGAAATTGCCCGAGCAATTGCTGATGCTGTTGAAGCTTTTGATGTTAGTATTTTTGGAATGGCAAATACTGCTCATGAAAGAGTTTATAAAGATGAGAGAAAATTAGATTTTGTTGCTGAGTTTTATGCTGATCTAGATTATGACAAGGAAGGTAGACTTGTAATAGCAAAAGGGAAAAATTCTAAATATGATAGCAAACTAGCTGTGAAACGTTGCTTGCGAGCTATTTCGGAAAAAAAAGTTAAGAATACTAGCGGCACCGATACTAATGTTGGATGCGATATAATATGTGTTCATTCTGATACGCCTAACGCTGTCGAAATAATAAAAAGTTTAAAAAAAGCTCTTAAAAAATAAACCAAATGAAAAAAATTCTAATTGCAAACCGTGGGGAAATTGCCTGCAGAATTATTGACAGTTGTAAAAAATTAAAATTTCATTCAATTGCAGTTTATTCCGATGTAGATAAGAATAGTAAACACGTTAGAAAAGCTGATGAATCAATCCATATAGGTCCTTCAAAAGCCCAGGATAGCTATCTATCGGCAGATAAAATAATTGAAGCTGCTAAAAAAATAAAAGCTGATGCTATTCATCCTGGTTATGGTTTTCTTGCAGAAAATAATAAATTTGCACAAAAAGTGATTAACGCTGGCATTGTATGGATAGGGCCTAAGCCAAACACTATAGTGTCTATGGGCAATAAAGATATAGCTAGAGATTTAGCTTTAAAAAGTAAACTTCCAATTTGTCCAGGTTTAAACAACAAAGATTTAGAAAAAGATGATTTAGAACAAAAATGTAATCAAATTGGCTTTCCAATTCTAGTAAAAGCAAGTGCTGGTGGTGGTGGAATAGGAATGCAAATCGTAAATAATTATAATGAATTGGTTAAATCTATAGAAAAAACAAAAAATTTAGCAAAGAAGGCTTTTGGCAATAGTGATGTTTTTTTAGAAAAATTTATAAAAAATGCAAGACATATAGAAATACAAATATTTGGTTTTGGTGAAAAAAAAGCTGTTCATTTCTATGAAAGAGATTGTTCAATACAAAGAAGATTTCAAAAAATTATAGAGGAAAGTCCAGCTCCAAATGTTAAGCCAGATATTATAAATAAAATGGCAGAAAGTGCTGTAAACTTTGCTACCAACCAAAAATATGAAGGTGCTGGAACAATAGAATTTATTTACGATGTAGATGAAAAAAAATTCTATTTTTTGGAAATGAATACAAGAATCCAAGTAGAACATCCTGTTACAGAAAGCATAACAAATTCGGATTTAGTTGAAATGCAAATTAAGTTTGCATTGGGAATTGATATAGACTTAACAGAACAAAATAAAATAAATAAAGTCGGTCATGCTATTGAATGCCGATTGTATGCTGAAGATCCATCGAAAAATTTTCTTCCTTCTCCTGGAAAAATTTCAAAACTTAAAGTTCCAAACATCGGTTTTACAAATATTAGATTAGATATTGGCGTTGATGAAGGAGATGAAATATCTTTTTATTATGATCCAATGATAGCAAAAATTATTTCTAAAGGCTCTAGTAGAAATGAAAGTATTAATAACATGATAGAATATTTAAAAGAATTTGAAATTGAAGGAATTAATACTAATAAATCTTTTTTAGTATCTGTTCTTCAAAACAAAAGTTTTGAACAGGCAAATTTTAATACAAAGTTTATTGAAAATAATTTGTCCTCATTTATTAATAAAAAAGAAGATGCTTTGCCAATTAAAAAACAAAGTGATGAAAAAAATAAACAAAAATACAGCGATAAAGATGTAAAAGCATTTGAAAAAATTATTGCTAAAACTCCTAAAAGCAAAAATGGTCAAGGCTATACTGAAAAAGATTTAAAAACTTTTGATAATATTGTTTCTTCGAAGAAGAAAAAAATAGAAACTGAAATAAAAACTGAAGTTAAAAATGTTCCGGGTAAAATTTATGATGCACCTAAATTTTTGCCAGCCGGTGATAAATACATGCTTATTGAGTTCGGCAATATTATGAATTTAGAATTAAATTTTACTGCACAAAACTTAGCTAAAGCAATTAAAGATCATAAAGTTAAAGGAGTTTATGAAACATCCCCATGCTTCGCTTCAATGCTAGTGCATTATGAGCCCGAAGAGATAAAATTTAATGACTTAAAAAATGAACTTAAATCTCTTGTCGACTCCCTGGGACCTTCTGATGAAATAGAAATTAATAGTAGGATTTTTTCTTTTCCTACAGTTTATCTTGATAAATGGACAAAAGAATGTGTTGAAGATTATTCAAATAAAATAGTAAAAAAAAAACCTGACCCTGAACTTATTACAGAACTAAATAATCTTGAAAGTACGGAACAGTTTGTAAGAGTACATTCTGGAACCGAATATTGGGTTTCTGCTATAGGTTTTTGGCCTGGTCTACCTTTTATGATGGCTCTTGACCCAAGGTGCAAGCTTACAGTTCCAAAATATAACCCTCCACGCACATGGACACCAAAAGGAACTGTTGGAATGGGTGGCGCTTCTACATCAATTTATCCCGATAGATTGCCTGGTGGATACCAAATTTTTGGCATTATTCCTGTTCCGATATGGGATACAAAAAAAAGTTTTCCAGTATTTGAAAATAATATTTGTCTTTTTCAACCAGGAGATAGAGTAAAATTTATTCCTACGACATATGAAGAATTTGATCATGTTTCAAAAAAAGTAGAAGATGGAACTTACGATTATAATATTGTTGAATATCAAAAATTTTCAGTAAAAAATTATAAAAAATGGTTAACTACAATTGACCAAACAAAAAGGTTCTAATATTTATGGTTAAAGTAATTAAAAAAGGTTTAGAAACATCTGTTCAAGATTATCCTGGAAGAATTGGAACTCTAAATTTAGGCTTTCCACCTTCTGGTCCTATGGACAGCTGGTCCTTTCGACTCGCAAATATTTTAGTTGGGAATGAACCTGGAGCCGCAGCTTTGGAATGCCAATTTATGGGACCTACTCTTAAGTTTAATGGCGATAGAGTTATTGCTATAACTGGTGCGGACATGTCTCCAAAAATAGATGGCAATCCAGTTCCTCTATGGGAAAGTTTAAAAGTAAAAAAAGATCAGATTTTAGAAATGACTTTTGCAACAATAGGAGCAAGATCTTACATTGCGTTTTCAGGTGGAATAAATACCACCCCATGGTTAGGTTCAAGATCAACTTTCCATAAAGCAGGAGTTGGTGGTATTGAAGGAAAAGCAATTCAAGATGGCCAAATTATTCCTCTAAACAAATCTAAATCTGTACCAGGAAGAAAAATTAAAAAAAGCTCTATACCAATTATGTCCACAAATAAAAAATGGTCAGTAGAAGTTGTTAAAGGTCCTAATGATGATTGGGTTGACGAAAAAGGACATAAAATGTTTTTAAATTCTAATTGGAAACTTCAATCTAAGAGTGACAGAACAGGTTATAGGTTGGAAGGACCAAAATGGTCTTTTACAGAAAAAGCAACTAACAAAGGTTTAGAACATGGAACATTTCCCTCAAATATTATTGATCAGGGATATCCTGTAGGTGCAATTAATCTGGCTGGACAAACTCCAATTATTTTGGTTAACGATGGCCCAAGCATGGGAGGATTTATTGTTCCTTATACTGTTCCATCAGCTTCTTTTTGGAAACTTGGACAAGCAAAACCAGGAGATAGTTTTAATTTTGTAGAAATATCTGTTGAGAAGGCTCAAACGTTAAGAACTGAACAAACTATTATTTGTAGTGAAACCAGTTTAGAATCTTATAAAGATAACAGTGTTCAAATAGGCAACCACCCAACAAAAAAAATTGATCACATTAAAGTAGTAGATTTTGATAAAGAGAAAATGGATGAAAAAATTAGAAATAAAATAATGGAAAAAAGAGGTATCAAAAATATAAAAGTTCGCTTTTTTAATTAAAAAATATGAAAAAATTTTATGACAACTGAAGTTAAAACAACAGTGCCAGGCAATATGTGGAAAGTTTTGGTGAAAGAAGGAGATACTGTAAAAAAAGGTGACACTTTATTTATTATGGAAGTTATGAAAACTGAGGTCCATCACGACGCTCCTGTTGATGGAAAGGTAATTAAAGTTAATGTAGTAAACGATCAAGAAGGTATAGACCCAGGAACAGTAGCTATAGTAATTGAATAATGAAAAAAAAAACAAAAGAATCTTCTTATTTCACAATAATAAATGATCTTTCTAAAGATATAGGAATATCAAAAGAAGAAACAAAAAGTTTAGTAGATGTTGCTTTATCCGCTAGCAATCCTAGAGATGTAAATTATGAGCAACTAAAACAAGAAATTACAACATTTTTAGTCATCAATATTTTTTTTCTTATCAGCAAATTGTAATTTTTATGCAAGACCAAATAATATTATACAATGGTCCAAATTCACCTTTTGGAAGAAAAACTAAAGTAACTTCTTTAGTGCAAGAAATTAAATTAGAAGAAAAAATTATTAATGTCTACGAAGCCAGTTTTTTGGACAAATACAATCCTATAAGAAAAATCCCAACTTTAGTGATTAATGGGCTTGCTATTATGGATAGTGATAATATTTGCTTGTATCTTGATTCAATTTCAAAAAAAAACACGTTATTTCCTAAAAAAAACTATTGGGAAATAATGACCATGACTTCAATTGCTAACGGATTAATGGAATCTGTCTTGGAAAGACGCATGGAATCAATTAGGTCTGATAATGAAAAAAGTAAGAAATTCATTAACAAACAAGAAATTAGAATTGTCAGAACTATAAAATGGCTAGAAAATAATTGGAAAAATTATGATGATAATTATTTAACAATGGATCAAATTGCGATCGCCTGTGCTTTAGATTACACTATCTTTAGATTGAATGATAATTGGAGAACAGATAGTCCAAAACTTAATAAATGGTTCACTAAATTCTTAGAAAAAAGTTTTATGAAATCTACATTGCCACGCGAAAAATCAATATGATTAAAGCAGCTTCAGTAGGTTTGGGTTGGTGGTCAGATGAACTAGCCAAATCAATTCAGGGGAAAAGTAAAAAAATTAAAATTGTAACTTGTTATTCTAGAAGTAAAAAAAAACGAATTAATTTTTCAATAAAATATAAAACTCATTATCACAATTCTTTTAAATCTGTACTTAAAGATCCGAAAATTGATGCAATAATCTTAACAACTCCTCACTCGCTACATAAAAAACATGCTATTCAGGCATTACGACATGGAAAACATGTTTTTGTAGAAAAACCAATGGCAACAAAATATTTAGATGCAAAAAAAATGTATTTGATTGCAAAAAAATATAATAAAATTTTGTCTGTTGGTCATAACAGAAGATATTCCAGCGTTTCTGATTTTATAAATAATTTAAATCGTCAAAAAAAAATTGGAAAAATATTACATCTTGATTCAAATTTCTCTGCATCTGGCGCATTGAATTATAAAAAAAAATTTTGGCGTGCAAATAGAAAAGAAAGTCCTGGAGGAGCAATAGCTGGCCTAGGCATACATATGATAGATCTAATGTGCTTTTTTGGTGGACAAATCAAAACTGTACAATCTTTGGTAAAAAAATATGCTGTTAAAGTCAATATAGATGATACTACTTCCGCGTTATTTGAATTTAAAAAAAACTGTACGGGAAACTTAACAACTATTTTTGCTTGCCCTTATACTACAACATTTAATGTATTTGGAACTAACATGAACATTTTTTCAGATGTAGACAAAAATAAAATTAAAATAGTTAATAAAAATGGAAAAGTACAAAAAATAAATTTAAAAAACAAAAATACCTTGTTTTTAGAATTGCAGGAATTTGCAGATAGTTGTAAAAATAAAAAAAAGTATAAAATAAAAAATTATGAAGCTGCGCATAATGTAAAAGTTATGGAAGCAATTGTTAAATCTTCAAAAACAAATAAAAAAGTATTTTTAACTTAAT
The DNA here is from genome assembly GCA_902566775.1 of uncultured Pelagibacteraceae bacterium. GTDB lineage: Bacteria > Pseudomonadota > Alphaproteobacteria > Pelagibacterales > Pelagibacteraceae > Pelagibacter. The sequence continues at coordinate 118,073 of CACFKF010000001.1, forward strand.
TATTTACTAATATATCTGGTAATAGATGGAATAAGAAATACTGCTAACCCAATCTTAAAAAATTCACTTGGAATAAAAGGATACAATCCTCCAGCTAATGCTTTGTCGTATCCAATCACTGAACCAAGATATCCAACTCCAAGTAAAAAAATAATAAACGTTCCAATAACTAAAGATATTAAGCTTTTAAAGTAAGAATCGTTGTAACCAAGTTCTGCAAAAAAACCTATAACTGCCGCTGCTATTGTCATACCATACAAATATCCAGCAGTTGGTCCCGTTAGATAAAGTAACCCGCCACCTTTAGCAAACACTGGTAAACCCAAAGCTCCTTCTAAAAGATAAACAACTAATGTAGAAAAAGCTAATTTCCATCCATAAGCCATTCCAATAATAAAAACTATGAAAGTTTGCATTGTCATGGGGACTGGCCAAAATGGAACTTGAACTTTTGAAGAAAGAGCTAGAAGCAAAGTGCCAAACAACACTAAAGCTAAATTTTTTAAATAAGTATTTACTTTGTAAGTAGAAAGAATCGAATTAATTAATGTAGTGTTATTTTTCATAGCTTATTTATAGTAAAACATAATTTTTAAATAAATAAAACATATTTTAATCATAGTAAAACATAGGTGCTTTTTTCCAATCTTGCCAAGAAATTGGGTCATGCCCCCAAACAACCTTTGCACCATGTTCTTTAGCAACTCTTCTTAATTTTTTAACAGATTCTGCAGCATCAGAAGATGACGCGACGAGTCCTGGAAGACATTTATCACACCAATGGTCTCCAGTATAACAGGCATCACCAGTAAATAACATGTGTCCAGTTTTTGGAAGGTTAACCAATACAGATTGATGGCCAGGAGTATGTCCTGGTGTAAAGATTATTTTTATAACACCATCGCCATAAACATCATAAAAATCAGTTTTTCTACCTTGTAAAAATTTCCAACGAATATTTGGTTTATCAAAGTCTGCTCTAATGTAAGCTGGTTGAGAAAACCAATCAGGATTAAACGCATAATCGTATTCTAACTTTTGTGTGATATGTGTTGCGTTAGGAAAATGTCCTATAGCACCAGAATGATCTAGGTGAAGGTGAGTTTGTACAACATATTTTACATCCTCAGGACTTGTATTAACGCTTTTTACCATGTCTTTACACCATTCTGATGTCTTCATAACTGGATCATACGCTTCAACAACTGATCCCCAGTGTTTATGTTTATCTAAAGCTGCTTCTATTGGCATCCCACCATCAATAATAACATCTCCCTCTGGATGTTTAATTAAAAACCATGGAACAGGTATTTCGTAAGGCTCTTCTCCTTGGTTCATTTTTATAAATTTTAATTTTGTTTTAATTGAACCTGTTTGAAACATGTACAATTTAATTCCTGAATTAAATTTTTTAGTTTTTTCAAAAATATCTTTTTCTTTCATAATATTATCCTACCAAGCAGATTGATAAATGTTAAGAGCATCTATTTCAGTTACTTGTCTTGGATTGTTAACTAATAATCTAGTCTGCTTCATTGCATCACTGGCCATTTTTTTACAAGCATCCCTTGGTATATCAACTTCTCTTAATTTTTGAGGTAGACCTAATCTTTTTGATAAATCTTCTAACTTGTCAATAAATTCTGCGCAAACCGCTTGTGTGCCTTTATTAATATCTAGCTTTGGAAAAACATATGGAGCAAGTTCTGCATAATCTTTTGCTGCTTTTGTATCCACACTATTAAATCGAAGAACATAAGGTAAGACCAGTGAATTTGAAAGTCCGTGAGAAACATGAAAAGTTCCTCCAATTGGATACGCAAGAGCATGAACTGCGGCTACTGGAGAGTTGGCAAAAGCTTTTCCTGCTAACATAGCGCCAATAAGCATATTGCCTCTAGCTTCAACATTTGAACCATCAAAAACGGCTTTTTCTATAGAACCTCCAAGTAATTTGAGTGCTTCAATAGCTAGCATTTTTGAAATAACATTGTTGTTTTTGTTTGACGAAGCATACCCTTCTATTGCGTGAACCATAGCATCAATTCCCGTTGCAGCTGTAGTTATTGCAGGAAGGCCAAGTGTAAGATCTGGATCTAAAATTGCCAAATCTGGTAATATGATTGGAGAAGAAACACCTTTTTTTTCTTCTTCTCCGACAGTTATAATTGATATTGGAGTAACTTCAGAACCTGTGCCCGCTGTAGTTGGAACTAAAACAAGTGGTAAACGTGGTCCTTTTGCATTTGCAACTCCCCATACCTTTTCCAAATCTTCATTCGAACCAAGTATTAAAGCAGATAGTTTTGCAACATCCATCGATGAACCGCCTCCAAAACCAATGACTCCTGTCGCTTTGATTTTTCTTCCAATTTCAATTGCTTTTAGAAGAGTTTTTTGAGAAGGATCAGCTTCAACATCATCAAACACTTCAACCGAACTCATTTTTTTTAGTTCTTCTATGGTTGGTTTGGTTAATCCTAAAGACATTAATCCTTTGTCTGTAATAAAAAGAATACTAGAACCCAATCTATCAAAAATTTCTTTACATGAATTTTTTGATTGACCACTTCCAAATCGAAGTCCTGAAGTTGTGTTAAATTGAAAATTATTCAAAGTCATAAATCATTATACAAAGTAAACATAAAATACTATTGAAAATATTGCCATTCCTATAAGAATTAAAATCCATCCATAACCTGTTCCGACTTTATCTATATAGTTAACTTCTCCTTGAACTTCGTCTGGTTTTTTATAAAGATCGTTTGCTTGAATTGGTTTGTTTGGTAATGTTGATAAATCCATTTTGCTTGCTAAAAACCAAATTAATCCTATTCCAAAAAACCACCATATAATTTGATACCCCCAAATTGATGGTATTTTTAAAATCCAAGCATCATAACCTGCTCCAGGTTCGCCAAAAAAATTATTTCCGAGCACCTGTCCAGGCCCAACACCAAAAAAAAGCCAAATTAAAGCAATTACATAGGCAAAAGATCTGAGTTTTGTTCTGCTTTGATGAAGTCCCATGTGACCATTTAAAAAATCATGAAACTTTTGTCTATGAGATCTATAAATATCAATTTTTGTAATATTAGAAAAAGCAGAAACAGAAAAACAAATAAATACATTAAATAACAATCCCCATACCCCAGAATGAATTGTTAATGGCCATCTCCCCCATGGCAATCTATTTCCAGTTATTTGTTGACCAATAGTTTCTGTTAAAATAACAATTATTATTCCAATAATTAATCCAAAAATTGCCGCTCCTTTGGTTATCCAAGGAAACCAGACCAACCCAAGCAAAACCATTATAAACTGAAACGCTATAGAAATTGATATTCCGCTAAAAATTACCATCGCCGGTTTAGCAAATGTTGCTATATAAAGTGATGCTAAAAATATTAACAACATTATTATACGAGCTGCGGCAAGTTCTTTTTCCCATGTTATATTTTTATTTATATAGGCTTTATACAAGTCTCTTGTGATAATGCTCCCAGATGTCATTAATAAAGCTGCAGCAGTTGATTGAAGAGCTGCAATTAAACCAACCGCCAATAAACCAGTTAACCAAAGGGCATGTTTGTCCATCAAACTTATAATGTGATAAATTATTAATGAATGATCGTTTTTTGAAACTTCTGGTAATACGGTTTTAATTGCAAGACCATTGCTATTAATATCCGCATTAGCTCCTAATAAACTGGCACCAATACCTTGATATGTTGTAAAAATAAATAAAAGTAAACCTATGATTACTGCAGATCCCCACACTTGATAATAAGAAAAAACTTTTGGATGTTTTACAGAATAGCTCCACATAGAAAATGAAGGTGAAAGAACTATTCCCATAAAAGAAATTGCAAAAGTAAAAATCATCATTGCTGTCCAAGGTCCTCCTACAGCTTCGTTTTTTCCTAATCCTGCAACCCATTGAATTACGCCTGGTAATGCAAAATAACCATTGTAATCACCGCCTCCATAACCATTTGTATTACCCCAAGAACTAACTGAAGTACTTGCTATTTTTGCTAAAGCTTTACCAAAAATTTCAAAATTTCCAACATATGAGTAAATAATGATTCCCAGAAGAACAACTGTTAAAAAGTAAAGCCAAGATTGAACAACTCCCACACTTACAATAGATTTAAAACCACCTCTTGTTACATAGAACAAAACAATAGTAGAAATTATCCACATGCCCAATTCTCTTGAGATATATCCTTCAGATAAGGTGTTAACTAAATAACCTGTTGCACCAAAAAAAACAGCTAACAGTGGTATAGCAATAAAAAAAGTTACTAAAACTGATATTACACGAATTGTATCACTCTTATAATAATCAAAATACATTTCGCCTGGAGTAATGTATCCAAATTTTCTACTCAACATCCACTGACGTTTAAAAAAAAATATACTGCCTAATGGTACCGTTATAGCGATAAAAGCTGTACCAACATATTGAAAACCATCATGAAAAATAAGACTTGTTTGTGATATAACTGTTAATCCAGCAAATGTTGCTGCTGTTGCAGCAAAGAAAAAAACCCAAGCTGATATGTTTTTATTTGCTAAATAATATTGCTCTGGATTATCAGAATTATACTTTGATCCTCTTACACCCCAAAAAAAACAATAGGCAGCATATAATAATATAAAGATAAATAACCAAAGAGATTTTTCGGACATTTAATCCCTTTCAATTTTAAGTGCAACGCCTTGGTGCTGTTTCACCTCGTTCTTTTTTTATTCTTTCTGCTTCTTTCTGTGCTGCTTCAATTGAAGTAAAAACCTTATCTTCAAATAAAATAAAAGGTTTTGCTCTATCAGCATTAAGTTGAGCCACACACCATTCTTTGTTTGGTTTAGTACACATTACCATATAAGCCCCAGGTATTGGACCATATCTTCTGTTGTTTAAAGTAAACAAGCATTTTGCCAAATCATTAACTTTGTCTTCGTCTAACCCGTTCATAGCCATTTTTTCTAAGTCATTTAATGGACTCGTATTATCAGATCCCATAATACCTTTTCCATCCGTGCCAACTGGTCTGCCGATTTCAGGTTTGCTCATTATGGTAAAGGTCCTTCCTTTAAAAATCCTCTAATTGCATTTTCCAAAATTTTGGAAACATTATTGTTATAATTATTGTACGATAAACTTCCACACCATGAAAGTGAACCTGGCGCAAACAAAGCACCATCATTCGGTGTTTTATAATAAATCATATCAGCTCTGACCATTGGATTTTCTGTACCTCCTCCATAAAAACCTCTTACAGAAAAGTGAATTTCTTCATTAACTTGCAACATTAAGTTTGTGTGATTTTCAGATCTTGCCAATAAATATGCATTGTGAGGTGTTCCAAAATCTAAATCATATCTATCTAATTCGAGTCCTGCCGCTCCTCCTCCTACTAAACCAAAATCTCCAATAATTTCATCTTCGCCAACACCTTCAAATATCCATGAGCATTCTGGTCTCTTGCTATCAGGTTCTCTTCTATAATAAGAAGAAACATCAAAACCGTAAGCAGTAAAAGTTAGTCCACACACTTTTGAAGGTATTCTGCCACGTGCTCTCCACATTCCTCCATATTTTCCGTCAAATGCATTGTTGTATTCTCCTGGATTTGCTGTCCAGGCTCGAGTTCCTGCTTCGCCTTTTCTTACTTCAATAATGTTTGAATTATCTGGATGATATTCACTAATCCAATAAAAACCATCTGAACCTAAATATATCCATCTGCCACCATTTAGCTGATAAGATTCATATGCTGCTAGCATTTTTTCAGAACTATATTCAGGATGTGATCCAGTTAATACACATCTGTACCGATTTAACAAATCAACACCTTCTATGTGTAAATCTTCATCTGTTACAACGTCAAAATCAATATTCTTTTCTTCCAGCCAGTCTGTTAAATGTAAATCTGCATTTAGTTGCCAAAGGGATGGTGACAGCCAATGTCTATACTTTGGTCTCATATTTAAAATAGGTCTCAATCTTGATGAAATAGCAACACCAGTTCCATCTGAGTGTTTAGAGTATGTTGATAGTCCGTATTCTCTATGTTCGTTAAGATATAAATCTGAGGCTGCCAAAACAGGAACCTTTCCTGCAAGTAATTGTGCAACTACTGAATTTGTTCCCAAATTGTCATTTGAATAAGCCATATAACTATTTGTTGGAAGAACGAATAGAAGATTTGAAGTTGTTTTTCCTTTTGGTGGTTTAATAACAAATGGAATAAAATCTTCTGTTTCGGGACTATCTTCTCCATTAATTCTTAATCTCGCAGCATAAACTCCACTTCTAATAAGATCGGGAACGGTAAAAGTAAAATCAACTTCCCATCTTGCATCATCAATATCATCGTCATGAAAATGTATTGCTCCGTATTCTTCAGGTTTATGGTGATATACCATTTCATCTGCTGTCCAATTATAACCTGTCATACCTCTACAAGGTAAATTAATTACAAAACCATTTAAATGATTTGAAGTAGTATCAATAATGAAAGTTGAAGCAATATTTTTAGTAATGTTCGCATGAAAATCCCAAGCTCCAATTACTTCAGATCTAAGTTCTGCGGTACAACCACCATAACCTCTAGCTAGAGATTCAATTTCAGATTTTGATAAAGCTTTTTTGCTTAATCTTGGTCTATCAATTTTTCCATTATAAGTTAAAGTTTGTTCTGGTAGTTCAATTGGATTTATTGCTTCTTTGTAGTGTCCACCTTGAATATATCTTTTTGCTCTATCGACTAGAGTACATGCTGCCATTAAAAAAGGCGCATCATTAGCACGTGGTTTTAAATTATTTGTTGCTTCAATAAAAGAAGTTGTTTCGTCTGCCGGATGTAGTAATGACATTCCCAATCCACCATTGGTTGGGGTAACACAAGGTTCTTGATAAAGTTTTACTTTTCCTGTTTCAGCATCATAACTTGCTGCAACAAGATACCAAACTTTAGCCATTAATTTTTTTTCACTAGACAAATTCATAACTTGTCCAGCACCATCTCCGATCATTACTGAAAGACAAGAATTTTCATCAATAAAAAGACCATAGCCACTTTTAGTTTTTTCATTCCATTTTGTTAAAATACCTTGTTTTCCTTTTTCTGGAGTTGTTGGAAATATATATGCTTGTAACGTAAAGCTTGTTGTATTAAGTCTATCGTCCTGTGGTATAACAATATATGATCCACCGTGTATTCTTTGATTTCTTCCTTGATAAGTTTTATTACATTGTGCGCCAATTTCTTCTTCCTTATATCCTGGTCCCTCAGGATTGGTGTCTCCATGAATTAGTCTTACAATTTGAACATCGTAATTCTCATTTTTTTCAGAGTTAACGTAAAATTTTACTTCTTCTCTAGGAAATGCAGAGTATTTATCACTATATCCAGTTATTCTTAACATTTTAACCTTTCAAATACGCAAATCATTCTGCGTACTTTTCTAAAAGCTCCAGAACTCTTTTTAAAAAAATAGCATGCTCACATGCTTCCTCTGAAGAGAAAGACTCTTCTAAAATTTTTACAGGTTGACCTCTTACTCCGCTACAAATACCAATTCTATAATCTTTAAAATCTTTTTTGCATATAGTTACATATTTGCCAGCCATTGGTTGTCTTCTTAATTTATCTAAAACAGTTCTTAATTCTTTACTATGTTCAACCCCAGGCTGCCCTTTATGAAGAGCTGGTGCCTTGCCTACTGGGCAAGCTCTATGTTCTTCAATTAATCTATTTCTTGTTTTTTCATCTTTTAATAAAGGAAGAACATAAGTACGAGTTATATAGTCGTCAGTACTTGTGTGACCCTGATTTAGCTGTACTCCAGTTTTGTCTTTTGTCATAAACTATTTATTTGTCCTTTCTTTAATAATTTTTAGAGCTTCCATTAAATAAACTCTAAATACTTCATGGTTTTCACTCATTGGAAAATGTCCTATATCGGTCATTTCTATATAAACTCCTCCTTTGATTTGTCTTGCAGTATTCTCTGTTGCTTCAGGAGGTGTTAAATAGTCATATGTTCCTGTTAACATGACAACGGGACATTTGTGTCCATCGATATTTTTTAGTTCTTTTCTTAAATCATGATCTACTGAGTAAAAATACAAATCTCCTTTAAATGCTTCTGAGCCTTGAGTGTAGTAATGCCAAGTTAACCATCTGTCTTTTTCTGGCGATTGCGGTGCCATTAAATCCCATGTTCCGCTAGCACAAACCTGAGCAGCATTTGCGTGGGGATGTCTCCACCAATCTAAATAAAAACCCGGAGCATAATCTGCTGCTTCCACAGGTATTACAGCTCTAAATTTATTTGGATGACGCAAGGCTAACTGTAATGCTACATTACCCCCAAAAGAAGAACCCATAAAAATAGGCTTTTGTAAACCTAAAGCATCACATAGTTTTACAATAAAATTACAGTAATGTTCTGCTTTTAATTTATATTCTTCTTTCCACCATTCTTTATTATGTGGTGGATCTGACTTTCCATGTCTCGGTAGATCATAGGCAATAACATTATAATCTTTAGTAATTTCTGGATCTTCAAGCAAACCTCTCCATTGATGATTATGACATCCAGCAGTATGTTGGCAAATTAATGGTGTTCCTTTTCCATTTTGAAGATAAAAAACTTTGTATTCACAATCGTCAACCTCAATTGTAACATAACGACCTACTACATCATGATGTTTTACCATTGCAATTCTCCTTGTATTTTAAAATATTTCATTAAACTGGTACTCCTGTTTTTCTTAATAATTCAAACTGAACTGTAAAATTTCTAAGATTTTTCATTAAAACCAAATGATTGCCTTCTATTTTTAAATCTCTCAAAAAACTTGCTGACCATATGCCATGATACATCGGTTTTGGCATCGGTTGGCCAAATTCTCTCCAAGTTTTTGCTGATGCTCTTAAAGCAAAATCATAAGGATCTAAAGGTGAAGGGTTTGTATTAATATTTTTTACTTTGCCATCGTGCATTTCAATAATTACTTTTGCGTTTTCCATATCAAACATAAATGAGCATGTATAATATTTTGCCATAGCTTTAATAGTGTCATCGCTATTAGTAGCCTCTTCATACTTCTTTGCCCAGTTATCTAAACCACTACTCATAATTTTTTACTTTCGTTACTTAGAACCCTTGGTTCCTTTAGTTGGATCGTTATCGAAGTTCATATGATAATCTTTTTTTGGATTTTCATAATCACCAAGAATATTTCTGATGTTGCTTATTTCTCCAGGATTCATTCCAATTTCTTTAAGCAAACTATCTAAAAATGGTTGGTGTGCTCTGTAACGTAGCGCTGAACTAACAACGTTATCGGCTAGATTACCACTTCTTCCAGATCCTCCCGCGGTTGCAGTTTCTCCACTGCCTGAACCAGAGGTCCCACTAAATCCAGGTAAACCGTTAACATCAACAATTTTAATATCGCCGATGTTAGACATTGGTTTAACACTTTCTCTAATGATTGCTTCAATTTTTTCAGCAAGTTTTAATCTCAATGCACTTCTTCTACTTGCATCACTTCTTAAATTTTCAGCTGCATTTAGTGCTTCCTTGCCTGCAGCATCTATTTCATATCTTAGTTTAGCTGCCATGGTTGCATGTCTGTCTTGCTCCGCTTTCGAAGCTGCAGTAATAACATCAACCTTCTTAATACCTTGAGCTTTTTCAACATATCTTGCTGAGTTAGCTTTTTCTTCAGCTTCTATTGCTTTAGCCCTTGTAGACTCTTCCTCAGCTTTAGATTTTAAAACTTGTTTTGATTTATTTATTACTTCAAGATTTTTTTGATGTTCTTCTATACTTAATCTTTTAGCTTTTTCTATATCAAGAAGTCTCACTTCTCTTTCAGACTCAATTCTGTGAGAATCTATATTTCTTTGTTGAGCAATTTTAGCATTTTTAATTTCTTGCTCAGATATTATTTGCGCCTCTTCTGCATCTTTTTGTCTTTCAGACTGTTCTTTAATTATGACGGCTTTTTCTTGTGCACGTTTTGTATCTACTAATCTTTGTTTTTCCAAACGTGCATACTCACTTTCTTTATCTAAATTTAAAATCTTAACTTCAGTTTCTAAATCTTTTTGTCTTATTTCATAAGCTGCATTTTTTTCTAGCTCATTTTGTTCTTTTCTACGTTTTTCAATTTCTTCGATTAGTCTTGTTTCAGTTAATTTTTTTTCAACTTCAATGACTTGATTTTGAGAAATTTTTGCTACTTCAATTTGTTCTTGACTTCTTATTTCTGCTTCTTCAGCTTCACGTTCTTTTTCAGCTCTTTGTTTTACAGTTTCTGTTCTTTCGTTAGCTTTTTGGATAGCAATTTCTCTTTCTTGTTGATACTTAGAGAATTCTTCATTCTTCTTAATTTCCAATTCTTTTTGTATTGTTTCTAAGTTTTTATTTTCAATTGAAATTTTTGTGTCTTGAGTAATATCATTTCTCTTTTTCTTTCTTGACTCAATTTGTTCTGTTAATTGTGTTAAACCTTGAGAGTCAAAAGTATTTGCCGGATTAAACTGCTCAATTGGAGTTTGGTCTAACGATATTATAGAAACAGTTTCTAAAGCTAAACCTGTATGACCTATTGATGCATCTGCAATTTTTGTAACTTCTTTCACAAACTGTCCTCTATTTTCTTGTATTTCATCCAATGTCATTTTGGCAGCAACTTCTCCAAGTGCATCTGCAAAACGTCCTTGCACTACTTCTCTCAAATGTTCAGGATCAAGAGTTCTATTACCTAAAGTTTGTGCCGCAGTTGCTACTGCTCTTTCATCCGGCGGTACTTTTGTAAAAAATTCTGTTACTAGCTCTGCCCTCATTCTATCTTTTGTTATTAATGATTTATCTCCACCTCTTTTAATCGTAATGCTCAACGTACGCATTCCAACTTGTGTAATATTATGAATTATTGGTAAGACAAAGGCTCCACCCGATATAACAACCTTTTCACCCAACATTCCTGTTCGTACAAATGAAACTTCTTTTGATGATCTTCTGTATAGCCAATGCAATAAATAAACTATAATTGCTATTGCAAGTGCCAGTAAAATTATCGCTGCTATTATATCTGCTCCTCTAGTCATAAATTATCCCTCCTTAATTCAAGCTCCTTTCCTAGTATCTTGTAAAGCCGCACTGTAAATTATCATTCCAAAGATAATTTTGTTTAATATGTCAGCTAAATTGTAAATTATGTTCAAACTATTAATATTTGCTCCTCCAGCCAGGTGTTCGATAAAGTATCCAATGTGATATATGGAAAAACCTATTGTAATTATTAGTCTATTTGCAAAAAATGCCATTTGAACACTCTCGTTATTGCAAGATGCATTATTTCTACCTGCATCACCCATATAAAGTTCACCAATAATATAAAGCCAACCAACAATACCAACTAAAAATCCAAGAGTAACGCTCAGGTAACCATAGGCACCTAGTAGCTGGGCTATAACCCAAACTAGCGTTCCAACCAATAGACGCCAAAACATTCCGCGCTTAACATCGGTAACTGACTTAAGCATCACATAAAAAGTTAGTATCGTAAGAGGAAAAGTTAATATCCAATCTATATATCTTAACGCTGTGGGTGCTTGTCCATTCAAAACCCACAAATTTTTTGCATAGAAGTAGTGTATCGATGACATTAGGGCTATTACTCCTACAAGATTCATCGCTGTACCCCATCTGTTCGACAAACGACCTCTTTCAAGAAAGAAA
>CACFKF010000002.1 GCA_902566775.1 uncultured Pelagibacteraceae bacterium
AGATTTATTTCCAGGCCCTTTGAGTAATGGTTTGTATGGCAAAGCTATGGAAAAAAAAATATGGAATATAGAAACTGTGAATATTAGAGATTATGCTACTGATAAACATAAAACTGTTGATGACACACCTTATGGAGGTGGCTTCGGAATGTTAATTAAGCCAGACATTCTTGCAAAAGCCCTAGATAAAAAAATAAAAACTGAAGAAAAGATTTATTATTTAAGCCCAAAGGGTAAATTGTTTGATCAAAGTTTGGCTAAAGAACTTTCTAAAGAAAAAACAATTAATTTGATTTGTGGTCATTTCGAGGGGGTTGATCAAAGAGTAATAGATTCAAGAAATATTACTGAATTAAGTATTGGTGATTTTGTTTTATCTGGGGGTGAATCTGCAGCATTTGTAGTTATGGATACAATTTTGAGATTAATACCTGGAGTTATTGGAAACAATAATTCAATCGATGAGGAGACTTTTGAAAATGGCCTATTAGAGTATCCACAGTACACAAAACCTCAAATTTGGGAGAAAAAAAGTGTTCCTAATGTCCTTTTATCAGGAGATCATGCAAAAATTAAAGACTGGCGTTTATCCAAATCTGAGGCTATAACACGCGACCGAAGACCAGATTTGTGGCAAAAATATAAAAAATATAAAAAGAATTAAATTGATAAATATCAACATGAAAACAATTGAGGAAATAAACCAAGCAAATGTAAAAAAAATTGCTTCTGAAAAAAAACTTCCTGATTTTTTTCCTGGAGATATAGTTAAGATTGGAGTTAGAATTACTGAAGGCAAAAGAGATAGAATTCAGTATTTTGAAGGCGTTTGCATTGCAAAAAAAAATAGAGATTTAAACTCATCTTTTACAGTTAGAAAAATATCATTTGGAGAGGGAGTTGAAAGAACATTTGCACTATACAGTCCAATTGTAGATTCAATTAAAGTAATTAGATCTGGAAAAGTAAGAAGGGCAAAACTATATTTTTTAAGAGACAGAACTGGTAAATCGGCAAGAATTGCTGAAAAAATTAAGAAGAAAATAGGCATAGATGTAGAGATTAAATCTGAAAATGTAACTGAAGAAACCACAGAGTTAGTAACAGAGAAAATAAAAAACAAAGATATTGTAAAAGAAGAAAAGAAAGTAGAAGCTTCAAAGGAAGAAAATAAAAAAGCTAAGGATCCAAAAGTTGAATCAAAAACAAAAGAGAAAAAAAAAGAAGATCCAAAAAAGAAAAAATAATTTTTTTCTAAATGTCTAAAACAATCTACGATAAAATTTGGAATGAACATCTTGTTCATGAACAAGAAGATGGAACATCTTTATTGTTTGTAGATAGACATTTGATTCATGAAGTTACAAGCCCCCAAGCATTTGAGAGTTTGAGAAATTCAAAAAGAAAAGTAAGGCAACCTAGATTAACTTTAGCAGTTGCCGATCATAATGTTCCTACAACAGATAGATCTAAAGGAATTTCAGATAAGGAATCTAAAATTCAGGTAGATACTTTAGATACAAATTGTAAAGAATTCGGTGTTCAGCTGTTTGGTATGGAAGATAAAAGACAAGGTATAGTTCATATAATTGGACCAGAACAAGGATTTACTCAGCCTGGAACAATAATTGTATGTGGAGATAGTCATACAGCAACTCACGGTGCCTTTGGTGCGCTTGCTTTTGGAATTGGAACTTCCGAAGTAGAACATGTGCTAGCAACACAAACTTTAGTTCAAAAAAAATCAAAAAATTTTAGAATAAATGTTAATGGAAATTTATCAGTTGGAGTTACATCTAAGGATGTAATTCTTCAAATAATTGGAAAAATAGGAACTGCTGGTGGAACAGGATATGTCATTGAATATGCTGGAAATTTAATTTCCTCATTAAGCGTGGAACAAAGAATGACAATTTGTAATATGACAATTGAAGGAGGAGCTAGGGCTGGATTAATTCAACCAGATCAAAAAATATTTGATTATTTAAAAAATAAACCTATGTCCCCAAAAAAAGATAACTGGAATAAAGCTTTAGAATATTGGGATACACTTAAAACTGATGGAGATGCAAAATTTGATAAAGAAATTACTTTAGATGGTGGAGAAATTAAACCGATGGTAACATGGGGAACATCTCCCCAAGATGTAGTAACAATTGATGGCAAAGTTCCAAATCCAATTGATGAGAGCGATCCAGATAAAAAAAACTCAATTGAAAGATCTTTAAAGTATATGGGCTTAAAACCTGGTACTTCCATGAAAGATATAAAGATTGATAAAGTTTTTATTGGTAGTTGCACTAATGGTAGAATTGAAGATCTTAGGGATGCTGCAAAAATATTAAAAGATAAAAAAATATCAAGCAATGTAGAGGCATTTGTTGTACCAGGATCAGGTTTAGTTAAAGAGCAGGCTGAACAAGAAGGATTAGATAAAATATTTATAAATTCAGGCTTCGAATGGAGAGCGCCTGGTTGTTCCATGTGTCTTGCTATGAATGCAGATAAGTTAAAACCAGGAGAAAGATGTGCATCAACTTCAAACAGAAATTTTGAAGGAAGACAAGGTAGAGGAGGCAGAACTCATTTAGTGAGCCCAGCAATGGCAGCTAGCGCAGCAATAGCTGGAAATTTAGATGATGTTAGAAAGTATCAAAATTAAATGAATAAGTTTACAACATTAAAAAGCATACCCGCATATCTTCCTATAGTTAATATAGATACAGATATGATTATTCCAAAGCAGTTTTTAAAAACTATAAAAAGAACTGGACTAGGAAAAAATCTTTTTTATGAAATGAGATACGACAATAGTGGAAAAGAAATAAAAGAATTTATTCTTAACCAAAGTCCGTTTAATAAATCTAAAATTTTGATAGCAGGAAAAAATTTTGGTTGTGGTTCATCAAGAGAGCATGCTCCTTGGGCACTATTAGATTTTGGCATTACATGCATTATAAGTTCCAGTTATGCAGACATCTTTTATAACAATTGTTTTAAAAATGGAATATTGCCAATAGAAATTATGGAGGAAGAAATTAAAGATATATCAGATTATTCAAAGCGAAAAGAAGAAATATCCGTCAATCTAATTGATCAAAAAATTTTTTTTGGAAATAAAGAAATTAAATTTGAAATTGATCCATTTAAAAAAAAATGTTTAATTGAAGGTTTAGATGATATTGCTTTATCCTTAGAAAAATCAGAAAAAATTTCTACATATGAAAATAAGTTGAAAATAAACAAACCATGGATTTTTAATGATTAAGGTAAAAAAAAGAAAAATATTATTATTACCAGGTGATGGAATTGGGCCAGAAGTAATTACTGAAGTAAAAAAAATAATTGAATGGTTTAACAAAAATAAGTCTTTAGATTTTGAGATAGATGAAGACCTAGTTGGTGGTGCTGCTTATGACAAGCATGGAACACCAATAACTGATGAAGTTTTTTATAAAGCTCTAGAAAGCGAGGCAGTTATTTTGGGTGCTGTGGGAGGACCTAAATGGGATGACTTAGAATTTTCGAAAAAGCCTGAAAGAGCTTTATTAAAATTAAGAAAAGAGTTGAAATTATTTGCTAATCTGAGACCAGCAATTTGTTTTAAACAGTTAGTAGAAGCTTCAAGTTTAAAACCAGAAATAGTTTCAGGACTTGATATAATGATAGTGAGAGAATTAACAGGAGGTATTTATTTTGGTGAACCGAGAGGAATTAAGCCAATTGATAACGGCGAACGTAAAGGAATTAACACACACACTTATACTTCAAGTGAAATTGAAAGAGTTGCCAGAATAGCTTTTGATTTAGCTAAAAAAAGGAAAAATAAAGTTACTTCTTGTGAAAAATCAAATGTAATGGAGGCAGGTCAATTATGGAAAGAAGAAGTCCAATCTCTTCATGAAAAAGAATATAAAGAAGTTGAGTTAAAACATATGCTAGCAGACAACTGTGCTATGCAGTTGCTAAGAAATCCAAAACAATTTGATGTGATAGTAACTGATAATCTTTTTGGAGATATTCTTTCAGATGAAGCTGCAATGCTCACTGGTTCGCTAGGATTATTGCCATCAGCTTCACTTGGTGCAAAAGATAAAAATGGCAATATAAGATCTATGTATGAACCAATTCATGGCTCAGCACCTGATATTGCTGGCAAAAGAATAGCTAATCCTATCGCATCAATCTTAAGTTTTTCTATGGCTTTAAGATATTCTTTAAATTTAGAAAAAGAAGCAGATGATTTAGATAATGCAGTACAAAACGTTTTGGATGATGGTTTAAGAACCAAAGATATTTTGTCTAAGGGCAAAAAAGAAGTTTCTACAGAAACTATGGGAAATGCTATTATTGCGTGTTTGCAAAAATAAGTAATATAAATTATTTTATTCTCTAATAATTATGACCACTTATACAGCTCCCTTAGAAGATATGATGTTTCTTTATGAAAAATTAAGAAACAATAAGCATTACAATGAGTTAGAAAAATATAAAGACATAACTTCTGATTTAGTAAAAGACATTTTACAAGAGGCTTCAAAAATTAATCAAAATATTATCCTTCCTTTAGCTAAAGTTGGTGACGAGAATCCAGCAGTTTTAGAAAATGGTATTGTTAGAACACCACCAGGCTACAAAGAAGCATATAACAAATTTATAGAAGATGGATGGCAATCTTTATCATGCGACCCAAAGTATGGTGGACAAGGAATGCCAAAAACAGTTAGTGCTTTTTTTGATGAGATGCTGTCTTCATCTAGTCTTGCTTTTAAGCTTTATACCGAACTAAGTATAGGAGCATATAATTGTATTCACCGCCATGCGTCAGATATTATAAAAGATAAATTTTTACCAAAAATGGTAGAGGGAAAATGGAGCGGCACAATGTGTTTGACAGAACCTGTGTGTGGGACTGATTTAGGTTTGTTGAAAACAAAAGCGATGGAACAACCAGACGGAACTTTTAAGTTAACTGGCCAAAAAATATTTATTACTTCAGGAGATCATGATCTTACTGAAAATATTATTCACTTAGTTATTGCACGAGCTTCCGACTCACCTTCTGGTACAAAAGGAATAAGTTTGTTCTTGGTTCCTAAATTTATCGTTAAAGAAGACGGATCTATTGGACAAAGAAATGGAGTATCTACAGGTTCTATAGAAAGTAAAATGGGAATAAAAGGATCAGCAACTTGTGTATTAAATTTTGATAATTCAATTGGCTATATGATTGGACCAAAAAATAAAGGATTAAATTCAATGTTCACTATGATGAATTTAGAAAGAATAGTAGTTGGAATTCAGGGTTTGGGAATCTCTGAAATTGCATACCAAAATTCTTTAGCCTATTCGAAAGAAAGAAAACAAGGAAAAAGCAATAAAAGTCAAACAGATAATGAAGCCAATTTTATTATAGAGCATGCTGATATTAGAAGATCATTATTAAATATGAAATCAATTATTGAAGGAGAGCGAGCTTTATGCTTTTGGCTATCTCAACAAACAGAAGTAAGTCTTTACCATAAAGATGAAAAAATTAGAGAAGAAGCTTCTGATTTTGTTTCTTTAATGACACCAGTAGTTAAATCTTTTTTTACAGATATGGGCATGGAAATTACTAGTGATGCTATGCAAGTGTTTGGAGGCTATGGATATACAAAAGATCAAGGAATTGAACAATTATATAGGGATAATAGAATAACCCCAATTTATGAAGGCACAAATTCTGTTCAAGCAATTGATTTGGTATTTAGAAAGTTAGTAAATAAAAATGGCAATATAATTGATAAATATATTTCTTTAATAAAAAAAGAGACTGCAATAAATGAAAATAAAATCAAACCGTTTATTGAAAAATTAAATAAAAATATAGAAATATTAGTAAAATTTACTCAATGGATAGATGAAAAAATGAATAACTCCAAAGATGATGTTAGTGCTGCCTGTAATGATTATTTAAAGGTACTTGGTTTAATAGCTATTGCATATTCATGGGTTAAGGTTTTAGAGGTGAGTTTTAGAGATTATGAAAAAAATAAAAAATTTTATGAAGAAAAAATTCAGACAGCAATTTTTTTCTTTAATAGAGTCCTTCCAAGAATAGAAAGTTATTATTTGACGGCAACTAGCGGAAGTAAGTATATTATGGATTTTAAATTTAACTAGTATGAGCCATTACGATACAAATTTAGATAAAAACAAAGCAAATTTTGTTCCATTAACACCTCTTTCTTTTTTACAGAGAGCGAAAGATATTTATCCAAATTATGAAGCAATAGTTTATGAAGATAGAAAATATACATGGAGTGAGGTCTATAAAAGATGTGTTAAATTTGCAAGCGCACTAGAAAAAATTGGTATTGCTAAAGGAGATACAGTTTCATTTTTAGCTTTCAATACTCCTGAAATTTTTGAGGCTCATTATTCTGTCCCAATGACTGGAGGAGTATTAAATACAATTAATATTAGATTAGATGCTAAAACTATTGCCTACATTTTAGAACACAGTGATGCTAAGGTTTTAGTTGTGGATAGACAACTTCATGTAGAAGTTAAAAAAGCACTAAGCTCAATAAATAAAAAAATTATAGTAATTGACATAAATGATAAGCATGCAGACCAATCAAAATTAGAAAAAATAGGTGATTTAGAGTATGAAGAATTTTTAAGTACAGGTGATGAAAATTATCTTTGGAAATTTCCAGAAGATGAGTGGCAAGCTATTTCATTAAGCTATACTTCAGGAACAACAGGAAATCCTAAAGGAGTTGTTTATCATCACAGAGGATCATATTTAATGTCAACAGGTAGTGCGGTAGCTTGGAATATGCCTAATAGATTAAATTTTTTAACTATTGTGCCAATGTTTCATTGTAATGGGTGGTGTTACCCCTGGACTATTCCTATGTTAAATGGAAGAACAATTTGTCTTCGAAATATAGATATTAAAAAAATTTTTGAATTAATCGATAAATATAATGTAACTCATTTTGGAGGAGCTCCTATTGTATTAAACATGATTACTGGGGCACCTGAAAGTGATCGAAAAAAATTAAAACAAAAAGTTTATGTATTAACTGCTGGAGCCCCGCCACCAAGTATTATTTTTAAAAAAATGAAAAGCCTTGGTTTTGAAGTTATGCATGTGTATGGATTAACAGAAACTTACGGACATGTAACACAATGCGCCTGGAATGAAGCGTGGAATGAATTTGAAGAGGAAAAACAAAATGAGATTAAAGCTAGGCAAGGAGTAAGATATCCTAATACAGAAGGTGTAACAATTATGGACCCAGAGACAATGAAGGAAGTTCCTAAGGATGGAAAAACAATTGGGGAAATAATGATAAGAGGAAATGTAGTTATGAAAGGTTATTTTAAAGATAAAGATGCTACTGATAAAGCAATGAAAGGCGGATGGTTTCATACTGGAGATTTAGCGGTAATGTACCCTGATGGGTATGTAAAGATTCAAGACAGGTCTAAAGATATAATTATTTCAGGTGGCGAAAATATATCATCAATAGAAATAGAAAATACATTAGCAAAACATCCTTCAGTTTCTATTGCTGCAGTAGTTGCAAAACCTGATGAAAAATGGGGAGAGGTACCTTGTGCATTTGTTGAATCAGTAAAAGATAAACCTGTTACAGAGAAAGAGTTAATTGATTTTTGCAAAGAGACTTTAGCTAAGTTTAAAGTTCCAAAAAAAATAGAATTTTGTGAACTACCAAAAACATCAACTGGAAAAATACAAAAATTTGAATTAAGGAAAAAAGCCAAGGAGCTAAACTGAATTTAGACGTTAACGATAAAAACGTGTTCATCTCAACTGGTGGCATGGAATTTGATAAAGAAAAATCAACAATATTATTGATGCATGGGAGTGGCTTAACTCATATTGTTTGGTCATTTCATGAACAATTTTATGCTACAAATGGATTTAATGTTTTGTCAGTTGACTTACCAGGACATGGAAATTCTGAGGGCCCATCCTTAAAATCTATTGAGGAAATATCTGATTGGATAAAATTTTTAATGAACAACCTCAGTATTGAAAAAATTATTATTGTAGGTCATTCACAAGGGTCTCTTGTGGGAATAGATTTTGCCGCAAGATACCCTGAATTAATTTCAAGTTTAGTACTTGTGGCAGGATCATACAAAATGCCTGTCAATAAAGATCTTATTGATTATGCAGAGGCAGGTGATGAAAAGGCAGTTTTGCTTATGATGAAGTGGGGATATGAAGGATCTAGAGCATTTATAGGTGGAAATCCTGTAAAAAAAATTATTAATTCTTCACGCGATATTAGGGAAATTTTAGCTGTAGACTTAAATGCTTGCAACAACTACAAAGGCGGAAAAGAATCTTTAGAGAAAATTAATTGTCCAACATTATGTATTTTTGGAGATCTAGATAAAATGGTTCCATTGGAAGTTGGAAATAAAATGGCTTCAATGATAAAAAATTCCGAAAAAAAATAATTAATAATTGCGGGCATATGATAATTTTTGAAAAAGCATTTGAAATGAGAAATCTTGTAAAAGAATTTTTAACCAGACAATAAAAATGAAAAATTATTTTGTTGCCAAATCAAGGAGAGTTAGAAGCACTCCCTACACTTCAAGAATTGAAAAACAAGGTGTGACGGCTTATTCAGTTTATAATCATATGCTTTTGCCCGCCGCATTTGGATCTTTAGAGGATTCTTATCATCATTTAAAAAAAAATGTCCAAATCTGGGATGTTGCAGGCGAAAGACAAGTTGAAATATCTGGAAAAGACTCTGCAAAATTAGTTCAATTAATGACTTGCAGAGATCTTTCAAAATCTAAAGCAGGAAGATGTTATTACTGCCCAATTATAGATGACAAAGCAGGATTAATAAATGATCCAGTTATATTAAAACTTGATGAGAAACGTTGGTGGATTTCCATAGCAGATTCAGATGTAATTTTATTTGCAAAAGGCTTAGCCATTGGAAACAAGTTTGATGTTAAAATATTTGAACCTAATGTGGATATATTAGCAGTACAAGGACCAAAATCTTTTGAACTAATGGAAAAAATTTTTGGAAAAAAAATTTCTGAAATGAAATTTTTTGGTTTTGATTATTTTGAATTTTCTGGATCAAAACACTTAATTGCAAGATCAGGCTGGTCAAAACAAGGAGGTTACGAAATTTATGTGGAAGATAAAAAATCTGGACTTGAATTATATGATAAACTTTTTGAACTTGGTAAAGAATTTGATGTAAAACCTGGATGTCCAAATTTAATTGAGAGAATTGAAAGTGCCTTACTGTCATATGGTAATGATATGGACAATGACGACAACCCACTTGAGTGTGGTTTGGATAAATATGTAAATTTAGATACAGATGCAAATTTTCTTGGAAAAGAAAAACTAAAAGAAGTTAAAAGAAAAGGAATTACAAGAAAGTTAATGGGAGTAATAATTGAAACAAAAGAAATAAATGTATCAAAATCAATCAATCTTACTAACGACAAAAATTTAAAAATTGGTGAACTAAGATCAGGGGTTTATTCACCACATTTTAAAAAAGTAATAGGAATTGCAATGTTGGATAAGCCATACTGCGAAGTTTCACAAACATTTAAAATATCAATAAATGATGATGTTTTTGAGGGAAAAGTTTGCGATTTACCTTTCATTTAGTATAACTAAATCATCATGGATATAGCAATAGTAGGCGCAACAGGTAATGTTGGAAGGAAAATAATAGAAGTTTTAGAAAAAAAAAATTTTCCTGTTTCTCAATTATATTTTGTTGCATCTTCTAAAAGTGCTGGTTCAAAACTCAAATTTAAAGGTAAAGAAATTGAAGTTGAAAATTTAGAAACTTTTGATTTTTCAAAAGCCAAAATTACTTTTTTTTCAGCCGGAGGAAAAATTTCTGAAAAATATGTACCAATAGCTGCAAAGCACTCAACAGTTATAGATAATTCAAGTTATTTTAGAATGGACCCTGATGTTCCTTTGATTGTTCCTCAGGTTAATTCAAATGATTTAAAAAATATAAAAAAAAATATAATAGCAAACCCAAATTGTTCAACTGCTCAACTTGTAATAATTTTAAAACCTTTACATGATTTGTTTAAAATAAAAAGAGTTGTAATTTCAACCTACCAATCTACATCTGGCGCAGGGAAAGCCCCGATGGATGAATTGCTAGAGCAAACTAAACTATCTTTAGAAAATAAAAAAATTAATTCAAAAAATTTTACTAAACAAATTGCGTTTAATGCAATTCCCCATATTGATTCATTTGTTGACGATGGATACACGAAAGAGGAGTTAAAAATGGTAAATGAAACAAAAAAGATTTTGGATAATAAAATAGAATTAACAGCAACATGTGTAAGAATTCCAGTATTAGTTTCTCATGCAGAGTCTTTGAATATAGAATTTGAAAAGCCATTCACTTTAGAAAAAATTGTTGAAACTTTAGATGGTGCTGATGGATGTAAAGTTATTGATGATAGAAAAGATGGTGGATATGTTACTCCTGTAGAGGCTGAAGGAAAAAATGAAACTTTCATTTCAAGAATTAGAATAGATAATAGCAACAAAAATGCTGTTAATCTTTGGTGTGTATCTGATAATTTGCTAAGAGGAGCGGCTTTAAATGCTGTAGAAATAGCGGAGGCTTTTTGCAATAATAGTTAAATGGATAATAATAAACCTCTCTCTCCGCATATCCAAATTTATAGCTGGAATATTTCTTCATTAATTTCAATTTCTCATAGAATTACAGGCGTAATAAATATTGTTGTATTAACAATAATATGTTTTTGGATAGCTTCATTTTTGTTTGGTAACTCTATTTATGTTATTGTTCAAAATATATTAAATTCTTTTTTTGGAAAATTTTTAGTTATAGGAATAACTTGGTCATTTAGTTTTCAAATATTAAGTGAGATAAGACATTTATTTTGGGATTTGGGTTATGGTTTTGAGCTTAAAACATCAAATATAAGTGGTGCTATAGTAATTTTTGGGTCATTTATAATGACAGTACTAATTTATATTCTGGGGAGACAATTAATTTAAATGGTAACAGCAACAAAAAAGTGGATTTTTCTTAAAATAAGCTCAGTTATTTTAATTCCATTAATGCTTTGGTTTATAATAAATTTTGTATTAATTTATGATAAAAATTTTGATGAAGTTTTATTTTTTTTAACTAAAGAATCTTCTAAATTGTTATTATCGACTTTAATGATTGTAGCTTTTTTCTTCTCAGCACTAAGCATAAGTGAAATATTTGAAGATTATGTGCATGATGAAAAAATTAAGAATATTTCTATAAAGCTTCTTTATTCATCTGCAATAATAATTCCATTTTTGACTATAATTGTAATTTACAATTTAAATATATGAGCAAATATAAAGTTATAGAACATGAATATGATGTAGTCGTATTAGGAGCAGGCGGAGCAGGTTTAAGAGCCGCAGTTGGTCTTAGTGAAGTTGGGTTAAAAACAGCATGTATATCAAAGGTTTTTCCAACTAGAAGTCATACTTCTGCTGCGCAAGGAGGCATTTCTGCGGCCCTAGGAAATATGGGAGAAGATGATTGGCGTTGGCATATGTATGATACAGTTAAGGGATCAGACTGGCTTGGTGATCAAGATTGTATTGAATATTTGTGTAAAGAAGCTCCAAGAGCCGTTTTAGAACTAGAAAGATATGGAGTTCCATTTAGTCGTACAGAGGATGGAAAAATTTATCAAAGGCCCTTTGGTGGAATGACTAAAAACTATGGAAATGAAACTGTTCAAAGAACTTGTGCAGCGGCAGATAGAACAGGTCATGCAATACTACATACTATGTATGGACAAGCATTAAAACATAATACAAAATTTTTTATTGAATACTTTGCATTAGATTTATTAATGAAAAATGGAGAGTGCAAAGGTTTAATAGCTTGGAATTTAAATGATGGAACCATTCATAGATTTAGATCTCATATTACAATAATAGCTACTGGTGGATATGGAAAAACATATTACTCATCTACGTCTGCACACACTTGTACAGGAGATGGGAATGCTATGGTTTTAAGAGCTGGACTACCTTTACAAGATATGGAGTTTGTTCAATTTCATCCAACAGGAATTTATGGTCATGGAACATTAATTTCAGAAGGTGTTAGAGGCGAAGGAGGTTACTTATTGAATTCTAAAGGAGAAAGATTCATGGAGCGATATGCACCAAAAGCTAAAGATCTTGCATCAAGAGATGTAGTTAGTAGGTCGATAGCTATTGAAATTAATGAAGGAAGAGGAATTGGCAAAGAAAAAGATCATGTACATCTTCACTTAAATCACTTAGATCCAGAAGTGATTGAAAAAAGACTTCCAGGTATTTCAGAGTCCTCAAGATTATTTGCAGATGTTGATGTAACTAAAGAGCCAATACCAGTTGTTCCAACAGTACATTATAATATGGGTGGTATTCCAACTAATTATAAAGCCGAAGTTATAACTGTTAATGGTTCTGAAAAAGTTGTACCTGGGTTAATGGCAATAGGAGAAGCAGCATGCGTTTCTGTTCATGGTGCCAACAGATTAGGATCAAATTCGTTGATTGATCTAGTAGTTTTTGGAAGAGCAGCAGCAAAAAGAGCAGCAGAACTTTTAAAACCAGGGACTTCTCATGAGGAAATTTCTGAAAGTGAAACAGATAAATGTTTAGATAGATTCGAAAAATTAAGAAATGGCAATGGAACTAACAGGACAGCCGATCTAAGATTAGCTATGCAAAAAACTATGCAGTCAAAATGTGCAGTTTTTAGAACTGAAAAAACTTTAAAAGAAGGTGTGGAAGAAATAAGAAAACCATTTGAAGGAATGGACTCAATATCGGTAAAAGATAAATCCTTGATTTTTAATACAGATTTAGTTGAAACTTTGGAATTTGATAATTTAATAAGACAGGCTATGGTTACTATAGATTCAGCTTATGAACGTAAAGAAAGTAGAGGAGCTCACGCAAGGGAAGACTATCCAAAAAGAGATGATGATAAATTTATGAAGCATACTTTGACTTGGTGTAAAGAAAGTAAAACAAAAATTTCTTATAAAGAAGTGCATAAATCAACATTATCAAATGATGTGCAATATTTTCCTCCTCAAGAAAGGGTTTATTAATGGTCCAAATAAATTTACCTAAAAACTCAAAAGTACAAAAAGGAGAATATTACAAGGACAAAACTGGATCAAAGAATATTAGAAAAGTTAATATTTATAGGTGGGATCCTTCTAGCGGTAAAAATCCAAGAATAGATACTTATGAAGTTGATATGGATAATTGTCCATCAAAAGTATTAGATTTACTAAATAAAATTAAAAATGAAATAGATCCATCAATTGCTTATAGAAGATCTTGTGCTCATGGAGTATGTGGTTCTTGTGCAATGAATATGGATGGAAAAAATGGGTTAGCTTGTACTAAACCCCATTCAGAAATAAAAGGAGATATTAATATTTATCCTTTACCTCATTTAAAAGTTGAAAAAGATTTAATTGGAGATCTAAGCACGTTGTATAAACAATATCATTCGGTTGAACCATGGTTAAAAAATTCTAAAAAAGATGATGGAAAAGAAAATTTACAATCTATTGCTGATAGAGCAAAATTAGATGGTCTTTATGAATGTATAATGTGTGCTTGTTGTTCAACATCTTGTCCTAGCTATTGGTGGAATGGTGACAAATATCTTGGTCCAGCTGTTTTATTACAAGCTTATAGATGGATAATAGATAGTAGAGATGAAGAAAGAAAAGAAAGGTTAGAGAAAGTTGCAGATGAATTAAAACTTTATAGATGCCATACTATTATGAATTGTACAAATGCTTGTCCGAAAGGGTTAAATCCCGCAAAAGCAATTGCATCTATAAAGAAAATGCTTGCAACAACTTGATTACTTAATTAAATAATTTCAGCTATGAATTTAATTCAACACTTTGTAAACGGAAAAACAGTACCTGGAAAATCTGATAGAAAAGGTAAAATATTTAATCCTGCTACTGGAGAACAAAAATCTGAAGTTAAGTTGGGTTCAAAATCAGATTTAGATGATGCTGTAAATATTGCAAAAAAAGCTTTTGAAACTTGGTCATTAAAACCGCCAATTCAAAGAGCTAGGATAATGTTTAAATTTAAAGAGTTGATTGAAAAAAACTCTGATGAATTGGCTAAAATGATAGTTTCTGAACATGGAAAAGTTTATGAAGATGCAAAAGGTTCACTTACAAGAGGTCTTGAAGTAGTAGAATTTACATGTGGCATTCCCCAAGTTTTAAAAGGAGAATTTACTGAAAATGTTGGGACCGATATTGATAGTTGGTCAATAAGACAACCACTTGGTGTTTGTGCAGGCATAACTCCGTTTAATTTTCCAGCAATGGTTCCAATGTGGATGTTTCCTATGGCTATTGCATGTGGAAATACTTTTATATTAAAACCTTCAGAAAAAGACCCTTCTTGTTCAATTAAATTAGCAGAATTATTAAAAGAGGCTGGACTACCAGATGGCGTATTTAATGTAATCAACGGAGATAAAGAAGTGGTAGACGCAATTTTAGTTAACAAAGATATTAAAGCCGTAAGCTTTGTAGGTTCAACTCCCATTGCAAAATATATTTATGAAAATGCAGCTAAAAATGAAAAAAGAGTTCAAGCTTTGGGAGGAGCAAAAAATCATTGCGTTGTAATGCCAGATTGTGATTTAGATCAGGCAGTGAATGGTTTAATGGGAGCGGCCTATGGGTCTGCAGGAGAAAGATGTATGGCACAGTCGGTTGCAGTTGCGGTTGGTAATGTTGGAGATCATTTAGTAAGCAAATTAAGTAAAAAAGTTGAAGCATTAAAAATTGGGCCTGGTATGGATAAAGCATCAGAAATGGGACCATTAGTTACAAAAGAGCATTTAGAAAAAGTAAAAGGTTACGTTGATCTAGGAGTGAAAGAAGGAGCAAAATTAGTAGTTGATGGAAGAAATTTGAAATTACAAGGATATGAAAATGGTTTTTATATAGGAGGATGTTTATTTGATCATGTTAAAAAAGACATGCGTATTTATAAAGAAGAAATTTTTGGTCCAGTACTTTCAGTAGTTAGAGTTAAAGATTTTGAAGAAGCTACTCAAATAATTAATGATCATGAATTTGGTAATGGAACAAGTATTTACACCAGAGATGGAGATGTTGGTAGAACATTTGCTAGCAAAATTAAAATTGGAATGGTTGGTATAAATATACCTATACCTGTGCCCGTAGCGTTCCATAGTTTTGGTGGATGGAAAAGATCTTTATTTGGTGATCAACATATGCATGGGATAGAAGGTGTAAGATTTTATACAAAACTTAAGACAATAACTTCAAGGTGGCCATCTGGCATAAGATCAAATCCTGAATTTATTATGCCAACAATGAAATAATAAATATGTCAAAAAAAATATCATTAATTGGTGCCGGTCAGATCGGTGGTACTTTAGCACATTTGATTGGATTAAAAGAATTAGCAGATGAAGTTGTAGTTTTTGATATTGAAAGCGGTATTGCAAAAGGAAAAGCCCTTGATATTGCTCAATCTTCATCAGTTGATGGTTTTAATGTTAATTTTATTGGTACAGATAATTATGAAGACATAAAAAATTCAGATGTAATTATTATTACCGCGGGGGTTCCAAGAAAACCTGGAATGAGTAGAGATGATTTACTTGGAATTAATCTAAAAATTATCAAACAAGTTGCGGATGGTGTGCAAAAACATTCTCCAAATGCTTTTGTTATATGTATTACAAACCCTTTGGATGTTATGGTTATGGCATTTCAAAAATATTCATCTCTACCAACTAATAAAGTAGTTGGAATGGCAGGCATTCTTGATAGTGCAAGATTTAAATTATTTTTGTCTCAAGAACTAATAATTCCAGTAAGAGAGATTGAAGCAATGGTTATGGGAGGTCATGGAGATACAATGGTTCCATTACCAAGATTTACAAAAGTTTCAGGCAAGCCATTATTAGATTTAATTAAAGAGGGAAAACTATCATTAGAAAGATTAGAAGAAATCAATCAAAGAACTAGAGATGGAGGAGCTGAAATTGTTAAATATTTAGAAAAAGGTTCAGCATTTTATGCACCGGCAGCATCAGGAGTTCAAATGGCTGAAGCATATTTAAAAGATGAAAAAAAGCTACTTCCTTGTGCTGTACATCTTAATGGAGAATATGGAGTTAAAAATATTTTCGCAGGAGTTCCGGTAATAATTGGAAAGAATGGTGTAGAAAAAATAGAAGAAATAAGCTTAGATGAAAAAGAAAAAAGTCAATTTATGCATTCAATAGATGCAGTTAAAAAATTATGGGATGCAGCTTCGGTAATTGATAATGATCTTTCCAAATAAAAATGAATATTCACGAGCACCAAGCTAAACAAATTTTAAAGGAATTTGGTATAGAAGTACCAAATGGCGTTTTTGCTCTTTCAGTTGAGGATCTTATAAAAAAAGCTAAGCAATTAAATACTGAAAAATATGTACTTAAAGCACAAATCCATGCTGGGGGAAGAGGCAAAGCTGGTGGTGTAAAAATACTTAACAATATTGATGAATTAACCAAAGCTTCCAAAGAATTATTGGGCAAGAAATTGATAACTCCTCAAACAGGCTCAGAAGGTAAAGAAGTAAAAAGATTATATGTGGAAGAATCTTCTAGTATTGAAAAAGAATTTTATCTTTCCTGTTTAGTAGATAGAGAAAGTTCAAAGATTGCTTTTATTTCAAGTGATCAAGGTGGAATGGATATAGAAGAAGTGGCAAAAAATAATCCAGACAAAATAATTACCACAAAGCTAAATATTGGAGAAGATATTTCAGAAAGTGATTGTAAAAAAATAATTAAAATTTTTAATCTTAAAGATAATTCTAAGATAGCAGCTATTTCTTTGATTAAATCAATTTATAAAATGTTTTTAAGTACTGATGCTAGTCTCGTAGAAATAAATCCACTTATTTTAACCAAGGATAAAAAAATTGTTTGCCTGGATGCAAAAATTAATTTTGATGATAATTCACTATATAGACATCCAGAAATTTTAAAATTAAGAGATTTAAATGAAGAAAATCCTACTGAAATTGAAGCTAGCAAACATAATTTGTCTTATATAAAACTCAACGGAAACATTGGTTGTATGGTTAATGGAGCAGGACTTGCTATGGCTACTATGGATATAATAAAACTTTATGGCAAAGAACCTGCAAATTTTTTAGATGTTGGTGGGGGTGCTTCAAAAGAAAAAGTATCTGCTGCTTTAAAAATAATTCTTTCAGATAAAAACGTAAAAGGTATTTTAATAAATATTTTTGGAGGGATAATGAAGTGCGATGTACTTGCCCATGGTGTTGTTGATGCTGCTAAAGAAATAAAAATAGAAGTACCTTTAGTTGTAAGACTTGCAGGTACAAATTTTAAAGAAGGAAAAAATATTTTGGATAATTCTGGTTTAAAAATTATTTCAGCAGAAAATTTGGATGATGCTGCAAAAAAAATTGTAGAAGCTATAAAATAAATATTTATGTCAATTTTAATTAATAAAAATACAAAAGTTATTTGTCAGGGTTTTACGGGATCTCATGGAACATTTCATTCTGAACAAGCAATAAAATATGGAACGAGTTTAGTAGGAGGAGTAACGCCAAAAAAAGGTGGTCAAAAACATTTAAACAAACCTGTTTTTAATACAGTCCAAGAAGCAAAAAAAGAAACCGGTGCTACAGCAACCATGATATATGTTCCTGCAAAGTTTGCTTCTAGTGCAATCATTGAAGCAATAGAATCATCAATGGAGCTGATTGTGTGTATTACTGAAGGTATACCAGTATTAGATATGCTTAAGGTAAAGAAAAAGTTAAATGGGTCAACAAGTAGATTAATTGGCCCAAATTGTCCTGGAATAATAACGCCAGATGAATGCAAAATAGGAATAATGCCAGGAAATATTCATAAAAAAGGATCTGTTGGAATTGTTTCAAGATCTGGAACATTAACATATGAAGCTGTCGCTCAAACTACAGAAAATGGTCTTGGACAATCTACGTGTATAGGTATTGGCGGTGACCCAATTAATGGGACAAATTTTATTGATTGTTTAGACTTATTTTTAAAAGATGATGAGACAAAGTCTATATTAATGATAGGAGAAATAGGCGGAACTGCAGAAGAAGAAGCTTCAGAATTTTTAAAAAATCATAAAATTAAAAAACCAGTAGTTGGATTTATAGCAGGAATAACAGCACCTAAAGGAAGAAGAATGGGGCATGCAGGTGCAATTATTTCTAGAGGCAAAGGAGGAGCAAAAGACAAGATAAAAAAAATGGAGGAATGTGGCATAACTATAGCCCATTCTCCAGCTGAAATAGGAAAAACTTTATTAAATAAATTGTCTAATTGAAAAATACTTTTCAAATACTATACTAATAGTATTAATGTCTTCTTCAAAAAATCTAGATAATAAGAAAACTTCATTTTTAAACAAATCTAACAGCGAATTTATTGAGCAGATGTATATCAAATTTATTAATAATGATGCAGCATTACCACAAAGCTGGAAAGACTACTTTAAAGATTTAAATGAAGAATCAAGCTTGGTTATAAAAGAAATAAATGGTCCTTCGTGGCAGCGTACAAAAAAAATTCATCAGAAAGAAATTTTTCAAAAATTTGAAAATGAAAATACTTCCAAAAAACAAATAGAATTTAGTGAAAATATTGAAAGATCAGGGAAGGACTCTGTAAGAGCAGTTACATTAATTAGAGCTTATAGAACTCAAGGAAATCTTTTAGCAAAACTTGATCCGTTAGGACTTAAAACTTCAGAATATATAGACGAATTACATCCAGAGTATCATGGTTTTAAAAAAGGTGATTATGATCATAAAGTTTTTCTAGATGGTATTTTAAATAGGGATTATGGGACTATAAGGGAAATATTATCCTTTTTAAGAAAAACTTATTGTGGACCAATTGGTTATGAATTTATGCATATTTCGAATCCTAAAGAAAGAAAATGGTTTAGAGATAGAATAGAAAAAGATGAAAACGCTCTTAAATTTACAAAAAATGGAAAGCTTGCAATACTAAGTAGATTAATTTATGCGGAAGGATTTGAAAAATTTTTGCATACAAAATATATTGGCACAAAACGTTTTGGCCTAGATGGCGGAGAAAGTTTAATTCCAGCTTTGGAACAAATCATAAAAGTAGGTGGTCAAAGCAAAATTAAGGAAGTTAAAATTGGAATGTCCCATAGGGGCAGATTAAATGTTCTCGCTAATTTATTACAAAAATCATACAAAAGAATTTTTAATGAATTTACAGGTGAACCTGATGTTTCTGCAGAAGAAAGCGCAGGAGATGTTAAATATCATTTAGGAGCATCTTCAAATAGAGAATTTGATGGAAACTCGGTTCATATTAGTTTAACTGACAACCCTTCTCACTTAGAAGCAGTTAGTCCAGTTGTTTTGGGACAAACAAGGGCAAAACAATATTTTCACCAAGATTATGAAAGAAATAAAGTTATACCAATCTTAATTCATGGAGATGCTGCTTTTTCTGCACAAGGTGTAGTGGCCGAATGTTTTGCAATGTCAGGACTTCCAGGACATAACACGGGTGGAACAATTCACATTATTATTAATAATCAGATTGGATTTACCACAAGCCCTAGATTTGCAAGATCATCTCCATATCCTTCAGATATTGCAAAAATGGTTGAAGCACCAATATTACATGTAAATGGCGACGACCCTGAAGCAACAGTTTATGCCGCAAGGATCGCAACAGAATTTAGATTAAAATTTAATAGAGATGTAGTAATTGACATGTTTTGTTACAGAAGGTTTGGTCATAATGAAGGAGATGAGCCTTCTTTTACTCAACCATTAATGTATAAAAAAATTAGATCTCATCCCACAACTTTAAAAATATATGGAGAAAAACTTATTAATGAAGGCGTTATAACTAAAGAAGATTATATTAATCAAAATAAAGAATTTAGAGAATTGCTTGATGAGCAGTATAAAACTTCAAAAGATTATAAACCAAAATTAGAATGGTTTGAAGGAGCCTGGTCTCGATATAAACCCGAAAAAGGAAAAGATAAAAGAGGCAAAAGTGGAGTAAAAGAAGAAAAATTATTAGCAATATCCGAAAGAATTAACTTAATTCCTGAAAATTCAAATATACATAAAACAATTAAAAAAATTTTTAATACGAGATATCAAGCAGTCAAACTTAGAAAAAATATAGATTGGTCAACAGCAGAAGCGTTAGCTTTTGGCTCATTGTTGGAAGAAGGTTTTCCAGTTCGATTAGTTGGGCAAGACTCGGGAAGAGGCACTTTTAGTCAAAGACACTCGGTTTTAAGGAACCAAATTGATAATTCTCGTTATATACCTCTAAATAATATTTCAAAAAAACAAAAAAGATTTGAAATAGTAGATAGTTTACTATCTGAATTAGCAGTTTTAGGTTTTGAATATGGATATAGTTTGGTAGAGCCCAACACATTAACAATTTGGGAGGCACAATTTGGCGATTTTGCTAATGGTGCTCAAATTGTAATAGATCAGTTCATTGCTTCTGGGGAAAGGAAGTGGTCCAGAGCTTCTGGTTTGGTAATGTTACTACCTCATGGATATGAAGGTCAAGGACCCGAACATTCATCTGGTAGATTAGAAAGATTTTTACAATTGTGCGCTAAAGAAAATTTACAAGTTATGAATTGTACTACTCCATCAAATTATTTTCATGCTTTAAGGCGTCAAATACATAGAGATTTCAGAAAACCCCTGATTATTATGACACCAAAATCTTTATTAAGAAATAAGCTTTGTGTATCTAATTTAGAAGATTTTGGAAAAAATAATTCTTTTCATAGAATTTTATGGGACCATGCGGTAGAAAAGAAAAATGGTTTTATAAAACTTAAAAAAGACAAAGAAATTAAAAAAGTTATTTTATGTTCTGGAAAAGTGTACTTTGATTTATTAGATGCTCGTGAAAAGTTAAAAAAAAATGATGTTCTTCTACTAAGAATTGAACAACTTTATCCATTTCCTATAAAATCTTTGGTAAAAGAAATTAAAGCATATAAAAATAATGCCAAATTTTATTGGTGTCAGGAAGAACCTAAAAATATGGGTGCATGGTTTTCTGTGCGAGATTATATCCAATGGACTTTGGATTATATTAAGGCTAAATATAATAAGATTTCTTATATAGGAAGAAATACGGCCGCAACACCTGCTACAGGTTATGCAAAAAGACATCTTTCTCAACAAAAAGAAATTATAGAAAAAGTTTTTAAATAATGTCTGAAAAAATTTTAGTACCAGCTCTAGGCGAGAGTATTACCGAAGCTACTGTTGTAAAATGGCTGAAAAGCAAGGGAGAGTCCGTAGAAACAGATGAGCCTATAGTTGAATTGGAAACAGATAAAGTAAATTTAGAAGTTCCATCGCCAATAGATGGAATATTATCAGAAATTAATGCAAATAATGGACAAGTAGTTGAAGTAGGCACAGTATTAGGATTAATAGATAATGGAAAAATTGAAACACCAAAAAAAGTCGCTACAAAAGAAAAACAGACGATAAAAAAACCAGAAAAAATTACCAAAAGTGATCCAGAACTTTTTGATAATAATGTTGTTAAGTTAGAAAAAAAACCAGTTTCAGAAAAGATTGAAGAAGAACCTCTAGTTTTGAGCAAAGAAATAGGAACAACAGCTAAAACAAATAATAAAGAATTAAACCAAACACTGTCACCAGCTGTAAGAAAAATAGTAGAAGAAAAAAATATTGATACAAAAAATATCACTGGTTCAGGAAAAGAAGGAAGAATACTTAAAGGTGATTTAATCAATTTAATGGCCTCAACCCCCAAGCCTTCAGACAGAAAAGCTCAGTATGGACAAGAAGAACGAATTAGAATGACAAGATTGAGAATGACAATAGCAAAAAGATTAAAGCAGGCCCAAGAGACTGCTGCAATTCTTACAACTTTTAATGAAGTGGATATGAATAATATTATTCAGATGAGACAAGATCACCAGGAAGATTTTAAAAACAGATTTGGAATAAAATTAGGTTTTATGTCATTTTTTGTTAAAGCTTGCATTGTTGGTTTGAAGAATTTCCCAGCAATTAATGCCGAAATAGATAATGAAGAAATTGTATATAAAAATTATTACAACATTAGCTTTGCAGTTGGCACTGATAGAGGTTTAGTAGTACCAGTCTTAAAAAATGCAGATGAATTATCTTTTGCTGATATAGAAAAAAACATTAAAATTATATCTGAAAAAGCAAGACAAGGAAAATTAACAGTTGAAGACCTTCAAGGGGGAACTTTTACAATTAGCAATGGGGGAGTTTATGGTTCGATGCTCTCAACACCAATTTTAAACACACCACAATCTGGCGTGCTAGGAATGCATAATGTTATTGAAAGACCAGTAGTAATTAAAGGTGAGATTTTGATAAGGCCTATGATGTACTTAGCTTTGTCGTATGATCACAGAATAATTGATGGAAAAGATTCTGTTTCATTTTTAAAATGTATTAAGGAAAATTTAGAAGATCCAAGAAGACTTTTTTTAGATCTTTAAAAAAATATGTCAGAAAAATTTCAAGTAGTTGTAGTAGGTGGTGGACCTGGAGGCTATGTATGTTCTATTAGATTAGCTCAACTAGGATATAAAACAGCATGCATAGATTCAAGGGGTGTTCTAGGTGGCACATGTTTGAACGTAGGATGTATTCCATCAAAAAGTTTACTGAATCTTTCTGAGAAATTTTATAGTGCAAAAAATTTGTCAGACAAAGGTATAGAAGTTGGTTCTGTAAAATTAAATTTAGCAAAAATGATGCAAAATAAAGAAAAGGCGATCTCAGAATTAACTAAAGGAGTAGAGTTTCTATTAAAGAAAAATAAAGTTACCTACATAAAAGGGTATGCAAACTTCAAGTCAACCAACAAAATAATAGTAACAGATAACAAAAAGAAAGAAATAATTATAGAGACTGAAAAAACAGTTATATGTACTGGTTCAGAGCCAGTATCTTTACCCAAAGTTGATTTTGATGAAGAAAAAATTATTTCATCTACTGGAGCACTATCTTTAAAATCAGTACCAAAAAAAATGGTAGTGATTGGGGGAGGATATATAGGCTTAGAAATGGGATCTGTATGGCATAGACTTGGTAGTAAAATTGAAGTGGTAGAATTTCTTGATCATATAACTCCTGGAATGGATGGAGAGATTTCAAAAGAATTATTAAAAATTTTACAAAAACAGGGAATTAAATTTCACTTAGAAAGTAATGTAAAAAGTATAAAAAAAGGAACAAAAGGAATTATAATAAATACATCAAATAAAGAAGGCAAAAAAATAGATATTGAATGTGATGTTGCATTAGTTGCTGTTGGAAGAAAACCCAATACAGCAAAATTAAATTTAGACAAAGTTGGAATTGAGCTAGATAATAAAAAAAGAATAAAAGTAGATAATAAATATCAAACTAATATAAAAAATATTTTTGCAATAGGGGATGTTATAGAAGGACCTATGCTTGCCCATAAAGCTGAAGATGAAGGTATTGCAGTGGCAGAAATAATAGATGGACAAGCAGGACATGTAAATTATGATGTGATACCAGGAGTAATTTACACATCGCCAGAAGTTGCGACAGTTGGAAAAACAGAACAGCAATTAAAGAAAGATCAAGTGAACTATAAAGTTGGTAAGTTTTCATTAATGGCAAACTCAAGAGCTAAAACAATTAATGAGACAGACGGGTTTGTTAAGATATTAGCCGACAGTAAAACTGATAAGGTATTGGGAGTTCACATGATTGGTGCTAATGCAGGGGAATTAATAGCTGAAATGGCATTGGCTATGGAATTTGGAGCAAGTTCAGAAGATATTGCAAGAACATGCCATGCTCATCCAACTTTTTCAGAAGCTTTAAAAGAATCAGCTTTAGCAGTAGATAAAAGAGCAATACACTCTTAATAAATTTTCATATTATACATATATGAGAGTTCCGATTCTTGTACCTAATATTTTTGATCATCCTTTTACCTATGAAAGTGGTGTAATTGATGTAAAACTTGGAGACTATGTTTTAATTCCTTTTGGAAAATCTCAAGCAACTGGAGTAGTTTGGGACAAGTTTGAAAAAAAAAATAAGAAAAAATTTGTAATAAAAAAAATTATTTCAAAATTAAATGTTCCTTCGTTAAACAGAAACACTATCAATTTTCTGAATTGGTTTTCAAAATATAATTTAATTCCAAAAGGAATTGCATTAAAACTTTTATTACTTAGCAATGAGGCTATAGAAGATCTAAAATTAGAGGAATTCAAAAAATTTGAACTAAAATTCAAAAGAAAAAAATTTTTTTTAACAGCGGAGCAAACAAATGCTTTAAATAATTTAAACAGTCAAATTGATAAATTTAGAGTTCATGTATTACAAGGAACAACAGGGTCAGGAAAAACGATTGTATATTTTGAAACTATAAAAACTATAATCGATAAAGGTTTTCAGGGTTTGATTATGTTACCTGAGATTGGTTTAACTAAACAATTTGAGGAAAAGTTTATAGAATTTTTTGGTTATAGCCCAGCAATATGGCATTCAGGAATTACAAAAAAAAATAAAAAAATAATTTGGAATGGAATTTCTACTGGTAAAATAAAAGTAGTTATTGGTGCAAGATCATCATTATTTTTACCTTTTAAAAATTTAGGTTTAATAATAGTAGATGAAGAACACGACCAATCTTACAAACAAGACGAAGGAGCAATATATAATGCAAGGGACATGGCGATATCTAGAGCTTACTTTCAAAATATTCCTATAAATTTAATAACATCAGTTCCATCCATAGAAACATATGAAAATATAAAATCTAAAAAATATAAAATTTCTAAAATATTTAATAGATTTAAAAAAGCATCATTACCTAATTATGAAATTATTGATTTAAATAAATCAAAATTGAAACCCAAATATTGGATTTCGCAAAATGTAATTGAAAAAGTTAGAAAACATCTAAAAAAAAATGATCAGGTACTTTTTTTTTTAAATAGAAGAGGATTTGCTCCATTTGTATTTTGTAAAAAATGTTTTAATAATTATATTTGTCCTAACTGTTCAATTAATTTGGTTTATCATAAACATTATGAGAATTTATTATGTCATTACTGTGGTTACAAAGGAAATTTGAATAGAAAATGTAACGATAATGATATTTGTGATTTTATATTTAGTGGACCAGGAGTTGAGAGAATATCTGAAGAATTAAAAAAAATCTTTCCAAATGAAAAACATATTATTTTTTCAAGCGATACGATGAATAAAAAAAAATCATCAAAAATTTTAGAAAAAATTGTAAATAATGAAATTTCAATATTAGTAGGAACTCAGCTAATATCCAAAGGTTTTCATTTTCCTAATTTAAATTGCATTGTAGTAGTTGATATAGATTTATCTTCCCATGGACATGATTTAAGAGGAGCAGAAAAAAACCTTCAATTATATCACCAGCTATCAGGAAGAGCAGGAAGGACAGGAAAACCAGCTACTGTTTATTTTCAAACTTATAATTTGAACAAAAATATGATCGTTGATATTGCTAATAAAAATCCAGATATTTTTCTTGAAAAAGAATTAAAAATTAGAAAAAAAAATAGCTTACCACCCTTTCA
Source organism: uncultured Pelagibacteraceae bacterium (assembly GCA_902566775.1). Taxonomy (GTDB): domain Bacteria; phylum Pseudomonadota; class Alphaproteobacteria; order Pelagibacterales; family Pelagibacteraceae; genus Pelagibacter. Next base: position 25,816 of record CACFKF010000002.1, read on the forward strand.
AAGATTTATTTCATTAATTTTATTATCGAGTGAAGAAAAAAAATTACAAAAGAACTCTCTTGAATTTAAAAATTACATAAGTAGCAAACTAAGCTCTCGTGTATTGGGCCCAGTAAATGCACCAATCTATAAAATTAGAAAAAAATTTAGAGTTAGATTATTAATCAGAGGAGAAAAAAATTTAAAGATACAAGACTCTTTATCTTCAGCAATAAAAAATTTTAAGTTTGAAAAAGGAATAAAACTGTCAGTTGATGTTGATCCAATAAGCTTCAATTAGTGGTAAAAAACGAGATTTTTTTGCATTATGTCTCACTTGAAGACACAAGATTCATGTGCTAATTAAATTCAACTTTATATAATTCATCTACTATAACTAGGGGATCTAAATTGAGTAAAAACAAAAATTTTTCTGATACAGCAGCAAGCAGGTATTCTCTTGCTCTTTATGAGCTTGCTGAAGAAAACAAGTGTATCCAAGAAATTGAAAGTCAATCCACTGCATTGATTAAACTTATTGATCAAAGCAAGGATTTTAAATTCATAATAAGCAACCCTACAAATAAAAAAGAAGACCAAATAAATATATTAAATAAAATTTCGGAACATTATAATTTTAATATTTTTTTAAAAAAGTTTTTATGTTTTTTAGTAGAAAAAAGAAGGTTATTTTTTTTACAAAATATTTTAAGAAACTTTGTTGATATTTGTTCTAAAAAAAAAGGCGAAGTAAAAGCGAAATTGATTGCTGCAAAACAACTTAATAATGATGAAGTAAACAAAATTAAAGATGAACTATCAAAAGATTTTAGCAACAAAATAAAATTAGATTATAGACATGATCCTAGCTTAGTAGGAGGATTAATAATTCAAGTTGGAAGTGTGATGATAGATACATCAATAAAAAGTAAATTAAGACAATTAGAAAATAAAATGATAGGAAATTAAATGGATATAAATCCTTCAGAAGTTACAAAAATATTAAAAGAACAAATAAAAAAATATGGAGATAAAGCTGAAGTAACTGAAGTTGGGCAAGTTTTATCCGTAGGAGATGGTATTGCTAGAATTTATGGATTAGACAATGTGCAAGCTGGAGAAATGGTTGAGTTTGCGGATAGCTCTAAAGGAATGGCTCTGAACTTAGAAAATGACAATGTTGGTGTTGTAATTTTTGGAGATGATAAAAATATTAAAGAAGGTGATACTGTTAAGAGAACAGGTTCGATAGTTGATGTACCAGTTGGTAAAGAATTATTAGGTAGAGTAGTTGATGCTTTAGGTAATCCAATAGATGGTAAGGGGGCATTAGACAAGGGTTTAAAAAGAAACAGAGTAGAAGTTAAGGCTCCAGGTATTATTCCAAGGCAATCAGTTTCAGAACCAATGCAAAGTGGATTAAAAGCAATCGATAGTTTAATTCCGGTTGGTAGAGGACAACGTGAATTAATTATTGGTGATAGACAAACTGGAAAAACAGCAGTTGCTATTGATACAATTATTAATCAAAAAGAAATAAACCAGTCAGGAGATGAAAAACAAAAGTTATATTGTATATATGTTGCTGTAGGTCAAAAAAGATCTACCGTTGCTCAAATTGTAAAAACTTTAGAAGATTCTGGAGCAATGGAATATACAACAATTGTTTCTGCAACAGCATCTGATCCTGCTCCACTTCAATTTCTTGCCCCATATACGGGATGTACAATGGGAGAATACTTTAGAGATAATGGTATGCATGCTTTAATTATATATGATGATTTATCAAAACAAGCAGTAGCTTATAGACAAATGTCCCTTTTATTAAGAAGACCTCCTGGAAGAGAAGCTTACCCAGGTGATGTATTTTATTTACATAGTCGATTGTTAGAAAGAGCAGCAAAATTAAGTGATGAAAATGGGGGTGGATCTTTAACTGCATTACCAATTATAGAAACTCAAGCCGGAGATGTATCAGCCTATATACCCACTAATGTAATTTCTATTACTGATGGTCAAATATTTTTGGAAACAGAGCTATTCAATCAAGGTATTAGACCTGCTGTAAATGTTGGATTATCTGTCTCAAGGGTTGGTTCTGCGGCACAAACAAAGGCAATGAAAAAAGTTGCAGGTTCAATAAAGTTAGAACTTGCACAGTACAGAGAAATGGCTGCTTTTGCTCAGTTTGGTTCTGATTTAGATGCGTCTACACAAAGATTATTAAACAGAGGTTCAAAACTAACTGAATTGTTAAAACAAAAACAGTATTCTCCAATGTCAGTAGCAGAACAAGTAATATCAGTATTTTGTGGAGTTAAAGGTTATTTGGATGACATTGAATTGAAAGATATAAATGAATTTGAAAGTAAAATTTTATCAAAATGCAAAACTGAAAATCCAGAAATTTTAGAAGCAATCAAAAAGTCAGGTAAACTAGAAGAAGAAACGGAAAAATCTTTAATAAAATTAATCGAAGAATTAAAAAAAGAATTTAAATCTTAAATATATGCCAAGTTTAGATGATCTAAAAAAGAGAATTACTAGTGTCAAATCAACACAAAAAATTACTAAAGCGATGAAAATGGTTGCTGCTGCAAAATTAAGAAAAGCTCAAGAAAGCGCCGAAAAAGGTAGACCATATTCTGAAAAAATGAATAATATAATATTAAATTTGTCAAATAGTATTACAGATAAAGAAAATGCTCCTAAATTATTATCTGGTACAGGAGCTCAAAAAGTTCATTTATGCGTTGTATTAACAGCTGATAGAGGATTGTGCGGAGGGTTTAATACCAACATAGTAAAAAAAGCAAAATCTTTTTTTGAAAAGGTTAAATTTGAAGGAAAAATTTTAAAAATTATAACTGTTGGATCCAAAGGCTATGATCAGCTGAAGCGAACTTATGGAAGTCAGATAGTAGAAAAAATTTCTTTTAAAGATTCAAAGAAGTCAAATTATTCTGATGCTGAGATTGTAGGAAAAAAAATTATCAATCTTTTTGAAAAAAATGAATTTGATGTTTGTACAATTTTTTATAATCAATTTAAAAATGTAATAGTTCAAATACCACAAGAACAACAAATAATTCCTTTAAAATCAGGCGGAGTTAAAAAAAATTCAGAAATAGATAATTATGAATTTGAACCAGAAGAAGATGAAATTTTATCAAATTTGTTACCAAAAAATATTTCAACACAAATATTTAAAGCAATGCTTGAAAACTCTGCTAGCGAACAAGGTTCAAGAATGACAGCTATGGACAATGCAACTAGAAACGCTGGTGAATTAGTTGATAAACTAACTATCAATTATAATAGAAGTAGACAAGCAGCTATAACAAAAGAATTAATTGAAATAATATCAGGGGCGGAAAGTTTATAATTATGAGCAATAAAGGATATGTAACACAAGTAATAGGTGCAGTTGTAGACGTAAAGTTTGGTGGAAAATTACCCGAAATATTAACTGCATTAGAATGTAAAATTGGAGATAACAGATTAGTTCTTGAAGTAGCACAACACCTTGGAGAAGCAAGTGTAAGAACAATTGCAATGGATGGAACTGAAGGTCTTAAAAGAGGTGACGAAGTAATTGATACTGGAGCTCCAATAAAAGTCCCAGTAGGACCAGAAACACTTGGAAGAATAATAAATGTAATTGGGGAAGCAATAGATCAAAAAGGACCTGTTAAAACAAAAGATAGCTGGCCAATTCATAGACCGGCACCAACTTTTACTGATCAATCAACTGAGACAGAAATTCTAGTAACTGGAATTAAAGTAGTAGATTTATTAGCACCATATGCAAAAGGAGGAAAAATTGGATTATTTGGCGGAGCAGGAGTAGGAAAAACTGTTATAATTATGGAATTAATTAATAACATTGCAAAAGCTCATGGTGGATTTTCAGTTTTTGCAGGTGTTGGAGAAAGAACTAGAGAGGGAAATGATCTTTATCATGAAATGATTGAGTCAGGGGTAATTAAAACTGATGGCGAAGGCTCTAAAGCAGCATTAGTTTATGGTCAAATGAACGAACCTCCGGGAGCTCGATCAAGAGTAGGTTTAACAGGTTTGACTGTAGCTGAATATTTTAGAGATCAAGAAGGACAGGATGTACTATTCTTCGTGGATAATATTTTTAGATTTACCCAAGCTGGGTCAGAAGTTTCTGCTCTTTTAGGTAGAATTCCTTCAGCTGTTGGATATCAGCCAACTTTAGCAACAGATATGGGTAACCTTCAAGAAAGAATTACTACTACCAATAAAGGTTCAATTACTTCCGTTCAAGCTATTTATGTTCCAGCTGACGATTTAACAGATCCAGCGCCAGCAACTTCTTTTGCTCACTTAGACGCAACAACTGTACTATCAAGACAAATAGCAGAATTAGGAATTTATCCTGCGGTTGATCCATTAGATTCTACTTCAAGAATATTAGATCCTAGAATTGTAGGTGATGAACATTATAGAGTTGCTAGAGAAGTTCAAAAGATTTTACAAACTTATAAATCTCTACAGGATATTATTGCAATTTTAGGTATGGATGAATTGTCTGAAGAAGATAAACTTACTGTGGCTAGAGCTAGAAAAATTCAAAGATTTTTATCACAACCTTTCTTCGTAGCGGAAGTTTTTACAGGTTCCCCAGGAAAACTTGTTGATTTAGAATCTACAATCAAAGGTTTTGATGCAATTTGTAAAGGTGAATACGATCATTTACCTGAAGCAGCTTTTTACATGGTTGGAACAATTGAAGAAGCTGTTGAAAAAGCGGAAAAAATGGCAAAAGAAGCAGCTGCATAATGAGTGAAGTTTTTAAACTTGAAATAGTAAACCCAGAAAAATCATTTTTATTAAAAGATAAAGTATCCGAGGTGGTAATCCCTGCTTATGAAGGTGAAATGGGAATATTAAAAGACCACATATCAATAATATCTTTTTTAAAGCCTGGACTAGTAAAAGTTTTTGAAACTGGTTCTAATCAAGAAACTTATTATGTAGAAGATGGAATAATTGAATTTAAGGATAACTGTTTATCAATATTAACAAGCAAAATTTTTGATATAAAAAAAATAGATAAAAATGCTTTAAGAGAAGATTTGGCTAAAGCAGAAAAAGACACAAAAAATAATGATATTTCTGACCAAAAAAAATACTTACTTGACCAAAAGATTGAAGTACTAAAATCGTTAACTCTGAATTAGTTTAATATTTTTTTTATTTCATGTTTAATATTTTTATAAACTTCAAGTTTAAAATTTACAGCTATTTTTGTTAAATCATCTAAGTTAATCCATTTCCAGTCCAGAAATTCTGGGTGTTTAGTATTTATATTAATTTCTGATTCATTTCCAATAAATCGCATAACAAACCATTTTTGTATTTGACCTTTAAATTTACCTTTCCAAATAATCCCAATTAAGTGATCAGGTAATATATATGTAAATTTTCTATCAATTTCTTGAATAAGTTTTACACTTTTAATGCTAGTTTCTTCTTTTAACTCTCTTAAAGCGGCTTCATAATAATTTTCACCATTATCAATACCTCCCTGCGGCATTTGCCAGAAATTTTTTGGATTATCAATTCTTTTTGCAACAAATACTTTATTTTCATTGTTTAATACAACAATACCTACACCATTTCGTAATGGTAAATTCTTGTATTTTTTTCTCACGATTATCCGTTGAAAAGTTTTACTGCAAAGTTTAACTGGTTATCAGTCTTAGTATTAATTACAAAAGCATCTGAACTCTCTTCAATTTGAATATCAGGATTTACACCAACTTCTGAAATAGACTCACCCGATGGCAAATAGTATTTTGAAATTGTTAGTCTAATTGCTCCCTCATTTTTCAAAGGAATTATTGATTGTACTGAACCTTTTCCATAACTACTTTCTCCTACAAGAATTGCTCTTTTGTGTTGTTTTAGTGCACCAGCGACGATTTCTGAAGCTGAAGCAGAACCATAATTAATCAAAATTATTAAACTTTTTCCATTTGTTAAATCTCCTTTTTTTGCAAACCATTTTTTATTTTCAGATTTTTTTCTTCCTTTTGTCGAAACTATTTCTCCATCTTCAAGAAAAAAATCAGTAATTTTTATTGCTTGCGATAATAGTCCACCAGGATTGTTTCTTAAGTCTAAAATATATCCTTTAAGATCTTTTTTGTTGAATTCTCTAATTTTTTTTTTAATCTGATCAGAACTATTTTCGTTAAAAGATGTCAGTCTTAAATATCCAATATTACCATCTATATATTTTGATTTTACTGATTCAATTTTTATTATTTCTCTTGTGATATTAAAAATAATTGCTTTTTTTGTACCTATTCTTCTAATAGTAATTTCAATATCTGATCCTACTGGTCCTCTCATCAATTCAACAGCTTCAGTTAACGATTTACCTTGAACTTGAATATCATTTATTTTTACTATGTAATCTCCCGCTTTTACTCCAACTCGTGATGCTGGAGAATTATCGATTGGAGAAATAACTTTTACCACACCATGCTCCATACCAACTTCAATTCCCAGTCCTCCAAATTGACCACTAGTTTCTGTTTGCATGTCATCAAGCATTTTAGGAGACATGTAAGCCGAATATGGATCCAAAGATTGCAAAACCCCATTAATTGCGGCGTCCATTACTTCGCTTTGATTAATTTCTTCCACATATTCTTCGTCAATTTTACTCAGAACTTCACTAAATAGATCTATTTTTTGATAAATATTTTTTTCTGTTTCAGCAAAACTTTTTCCAATTAAAAATAAATAAAACAATAATGCTATTATTAACTTCATATTAAAATTTTTTCTTTTGGAATTAGTTCAGACCACATTTTTTCCAAATCATAAAACTTTCTTTTTTCTGGATTAAAAATATGTACAACAACATCGATTCCATCAATTAATTTCCAGTCATTGCTATTGATGCCTTCAATTTTGCAATTTGAAATTCCATTGGTTTTAAATTTTTCTAATACAATTTCTGATAATGCTTGTATGTGTCTGGAAGACGTACCACTAGCAATTATTAAATGATCTGCCATTGAACTTTTATTTTCTAAATTTATAGATACTATATCTAATGCTTTGTTTGAATCTAAAGTGTTTATTATTATTTTTTTTAAATCAAATATTTTATCCATTTAATTATAAAAATCTTATCAAATTTTTCTTAATTGAGAAGATGAAATATTTACCTTTTTAAACTTAACAAAGCTCAAACTTCTCTTATTTAATTGTTTATAAGCAATTGATTTTAGAGATTTAGCTCTATAACCTTTTCTATCAAATACTAAAATATTACACTTTTTTAAAATGGATTTCCATTTATGCCATTTATGAAAATTAATAAGATTATCAGCCCCCATAATAAAAAAAATATCTAGTTTTTTATTATTTTTTTTTACATAATTAATAAGATTTATAGTTTTATTTGATTTTATTTTTTTTTCATAAAACTTAATTTTAATAAATTTTTTTTTTTTTGTAATTTTTTTTGCAAAATTAATTCTTGATTTTAAATTTAAACTGCTTTTCCTTTTAAAAGGATTTTTTTGTGTTATTGCCCAAATTATATAATTTAATTTAAATCTTTTTTTTGACTCCTTAGATATTTCCACATGTCCTTTATGAGCAGGATCAAATGTTCCACCTAAAATTCCAATTTTTAATTTTTTACTCAATTTATTTCCTAGTTTGTCCTTGTCCCAAAACCTCATATTTATATGAAACCAATTGTTCCAATCCCACAGGACCTCTTGGGGGAAGTTTGTTAGTTGATATGCCAACTTCACCACCAAATCCAAACTCGCCACCATCTGCAAATTGTGTTGAGGAATTATGAATCGCTATTGAGCTTTTGACATTTTTTAAGAATTTATTTGCTGATTTTTTATTTTTTGTAATAATACTATCTGTATGCATTGTTCCATATTTATTCACATGTTCAATAGCACTTTCTAAGTTTTTTACACATTTTACTGAAACGGTTGCACTTAAATATTCAGTTGACCAATCCTTTTCTTTAGCTAAAAAAAACTTTCCCTTATAATATTTTTTCAAATAACTATCTCCAATAATTTTACAATTATTTATTGCAAGTTTATTTAGTATTGGATTACAAAATTTTTTTACAATTTTTTTATGCATAAGTATAGTTTCGGTAGCACCACAAATACTAGTATTTCGAAGTTTTGCGTTATGTACAACTTTAATAGCCATTTTTAAATCAACATCTTTATCTAGATAAGTGTGACAGACACCTTCTAAGTGACCTATTATAGGAATTTTTGAAAATTTTTGAACTTTAGTTACTAAACTTTTGCCACCTCTTGGAATAATTATATCAATATATTTAGACATATTTGAAAGCATAAAATTTACATAACTTCTCTCTTTCTTTTCAATTAATTGTACATAATTAGGATCAATTTTATTTGCTTTTAACGCTTTTCGAAATAATGAAACCAGTATTTTATTTGAATTTAACGCTTCCTTTCCACCTCTTAAAATTACGGCATTTCCAGATTTAAAACATAAACTAGAGATATCAGAAACAACATTAGGTCTACTTTCAAAAATAATTCCAACAACACCCAAGGGTATTGAAACTCTTTTGATTAACAATTTATTTGGTCTTTTCCATTTTCCTAAAGTAACATCAATTGGATCTTTTAATTTTCTAACATTTTTTATTGCTACACACATATTATCTAATTTTTTTTGATTAATAGATAGTCTTTCAATTAAATTAGCTTTGAGTTTTTTTCTTAGAGCCAACTTAATATCTATTCTATTTTTATTAATTATTAATTTTTTATTTTTTTTAATTAAATTTATATATCGGTCTAATACTTTATTTTTTTCTTTAGAATTAATTTTATTTTTAGAAGCAATAATTGCTTTTTTCCCAATTAAATTCATGAAATTTTTCATTTTTTATACTTCCACCATATCATCTTTATGAACGACTTCAGATTTTGCAATGTAACCAAGTAGCTCTCTAATATTACTTGAATGATGTCCTTTAATTTTATTAATTTCATCTGAAGAAAACGAGCTTAATCCTCTTGCACATTCTTCATTATTTTTATCAACAATTTTAATATGATCTCCTTTATTAAATTTTCCAAAAACATTTATGATGCCAGCAGCTAATAAACTTTTCCCTTTTTTTAATGCTTGTTTAGCACCATCATCAATTACCAACTTTCCCCTTGGAGCAATTGAACCAACTATCCATTTTTTTCTAGCATCTAACTTGGAAATTTTTGGTAAAAACCACGTACAATTATTTTTTTTTATTATTTGTTGAATAGGTCTTTCTAGCAATCCGTTAGCAATAGCCATAACACATCCTGATAATTGACATATTTTTGCTGCATCAATTTTTGTTTTCATTCCACCTGTACCATGTTCGCTAATGCTATTAGTTGAAATTTTTTCAATTTTATTATCAATATTGTTTATTTCTTTTATTAGTTTTACATTTTTATCCAGTTTTGGGTTTTTGGTGTATAGTCCATCTACATCTGACAACAAAATTAAACAATCAGCGCCAGATATTTGAGCTACTCTTGAAGCTAACCGGTCGTTATCTCCATATTTTATTTCTGTAGTTGCTGTACTATCATTTTCATTTACAATGGGAACAAAACCTAATTCAAATAAGTTTTCAAAAGTTCTTTTTGCATTCATTGACCTTCTTCGTTGTTCAGTATCCTCTAAAGTTAATAATATTTGAGATATATTAATTTTATTTTTAGAAAATGTTTTGTTAAAAAGATTCATTAATTCTATTTGACCAATAGAAGCAATAGCTTGACTTTTATCTAATTTTAAATTTTTTTTATTTATATTAAGTTTTTTGCAACCAATTGCAATTGCTCCCGAGCTAACAATAATTACTTTTTTATTTTTTTCTAATAATTTTTTTATATCTTTTGAAAATTCTGATAACCATTTTACTCTAACTTTTTTTGATTTATCTATAAGTAAAGATGAACCAATTTTAATAACAATTTTTTTTGAATTATTAAGATACATAATTTAATAGTTTTGATTTAATTTTTTTTACAGAATCTTTATTAAAAGTAGATAAAGCTATCACCTCACTTTTTTTGTTTTTCGAAAAGTTTTTAACAATCTTTTTTACAGTTTTTTTATCCAATAAATCAATTTTATTTAACACTATTACTTCTTTTTTTTTTAACAATTCCTTACTATAATTCCCTAATTCTTTTTTAATTTGATTATATGATTTTTCTAAATTTTCCTCAGTTATGTCAATCAAATGAAGTAACGTTTTGCATCTTTCAATATGTTTTAAAAATTTAATTCCTAAGCCTACTCCAGTATGAGCACCTTCAATTAACCCAGGTATATCTGCTAAAGTGATTTCTTTATCACTATAAGTGGCAACACCCAAATTAGGATTAAGAGTTGTAAATTTATAATTTGCAATTTTAGGATTTGCATTTGTAATTGCAGCAAGCAAACTTGATTTTCCCGCATTGGGCAAACCTAAAATACCTATATCAGCAATTGTTTTTAATTGTAGCCATATCCAATATTCTTCCCCCAAAGTTCCTTTTGTAAATTTTCTCGGGGCACGATTCGTGGAACTTTTAAAATTTGTATTTCCCAATCCACCCTTCCCACCATTGGCTACAACAAATTCTTCTTTTTCTTTTTTAAAATCAAACAGTAAAGTTTTATTATCTTCTTCTAAAATTTGGGTTCCTAAAGGAACTCTTAAATATAAATCTTTTCCATTTCTTCCAGTTTTATTTTTGCCCATTCCATTTTGACCTTTTTCTGCTTTAAAATGTTGTGTGTATCGATAATCTATCAAAGTGTTTAAATTTCTTTCAGCTATAAGAATTATTGAGGCGCCCTTACCTCCATTTCCGCCATCAGGTCCGCCAAATTCTATAAATTTTTCTCTTCTCATGCTGGCAGAACCTGAGCCACCATCACCTGCTTTTACAAAAATTTTTACTTGATCTAAGAATTTCATAATACAACTCTGTTTAATTTCTTGTTGTATTGATTAATTGGGTTTTACTGAAACAAATGTTCTGTCTGATTTGCTTTTTTTAAATTCTACTTTTCCTTTAATTAAGGAAAAAATTGAATGATCTTTTCCCATTGCAACATGCTGCCCAGGGAAAATTTTAGTTCCTCTCTGTCTAACAATTATATTTCCAGGATTTACAAACTGACCACCATATTTTTTTACTCCAAGCCTACGACCGGCACTATCACGTCCATTTCTTGATGATCCACCTGCTTTTTTTGTTGCCATAATAATTTACCTAATTATTTTTTTTTTGACTTAATTTCCTTTTTCTCTGATTTTTTTTCTTCTTTGGCTTCAGACAACACACTACCATCTTTAGAAAAAATTTTTTTTATTTTTACAAGAGAAAAAAGTTGTCTGTGTCCATTTTTTCTTCGTGAATTTTTTCTTCTTCTTTTTTTAAATACTAATATTGTTCTATTTTTTCCATTTTTTATTAATTCTGCTTCAACTTTAGCGCCTTTAACAAGAGGTGAGCCAACTTCAATGTTTTTGTCATCTCCATACGCTAAAATTTCATTGAATTCAATTTTACTTTCAGGTTTTAAACTTTCTAGCTGTTCAATTTTTAGTATTTCACTAGCTTTAACCTTATATTGTTTTCCACCTGTTTGTATTATTGCAAAAGACATTTTGTATCCTAATTTTTATACGGTGAAATATAGACTTAGGTTAATTATAGTCAAGTCGAATAAATTAAAAATTATCCTTTAAATCTCTTAATTTTGAAAAAGTTGCAAGGGAAGAACTAGTAACAATGTTTAAATTAGTTTTAATATTCTCATTGTCACTTCTTAAAAAAATATTATTTTTTAGTTCATCCTCTATAGTGGAAGGTATTGTTGGTTTATTGTTTTTTAATTTTTCATTTATCTCTTGAATTTTTTTAATTAAATTTTGGTTTTCCTTGTCATACTGAATACAAAACTTTGAATTCTGCAATGTATACTCATGTCCACAATAGATTTTTGTTTTAGGAGGTAATTTTTTAATCTTTTCTAATGAAGAAAACATTTGTTCATAAGTTCCTTCAAAAATTCGTCCACAGCCTAATGAAAATAAAGTGTCACCAGTAAATAAATTATTATCTTTGTAAAAATAGAAGCAAATATGCCCTAAGGTGTGTCCAGGTATATGTATTACCTTTGCTTCAAAATTATCTTCTTTCCAAGTTTCTCCATCTTTTAACTTAATGTCAATTTCTGGAATCCTTTTATAATCTTCCTTAAAACCAACTACTTTCGCTTTGTATTTTTTCTTTAATTCACTATTTCCTCCAACATGATCATAATGATGATGAGTATTCAAAATGTAATTTAATTTTAAATTATTTTTTTCTAAAAAATTTATTATTGGTTTTGACTCACTTGGATCAACCACGCATGTTTTATTGTTTCTTTCATCAATAACAACGTAAGAATAATTATCTTTTAAGCAAGGTATAATTTCAACTTTCATTTTATTTTTGTATTAAAAATATTCCTAATTCAGAACTAAGATTTTTTATATTTATATTTTTTTTATTTATTTTAGAAGTTTTATCACCATTTAAAGCAATTGATTTAGTTAAATCGATTTTTTTTTTAAAACAAAAATTGTAAAAATCTTTTATTGAACACATATGTAAATTTGGTGTATCATACCACTCGTTTGGCAGAGCATCAGTTACAGGCATTGTTCCTTTTAAAAGCAAATGTATTCTAACTTTCCAATATCCAAAATTAGGAATAGTTACTATTGCTTTTTTCGCTACTCTTAAAAGATCATCTATTACTTTTTCAGGATTATAGAAAGCTTGCAAGGTTTGACTCAAAACAACATAATCAAAGCTCAAATTTGGAAATTGATGTAAATCTTTTTCGGCATTTCCCTCAATTATTGAAAGACCTTTACTTATACAATTCTGAACGTTTTCTTTTGATATTTCTAAACCTCTTGTATCAACATTTTTTTCATCTTTTAAAAATTTCATTAGAGTCCCATCACCACAACCTACATCTAGTACTTTAGTGTTATTTTCAATTAGTTCAGAAATTATTTGAAATTCTTTTTTCATACTTAATTTAATAGTTTGCTTCTAAAAAGTTTTTTATTGTTTTTAAAAATTCTGGAATATCTAGTAAAAAAGAATCATGTCCTTTGTCACTATTTATTTCTATAAAACCAACATTCGCACCTGAAGAATTTAAAGCAATTACAATTTCTTTATTTTCTGAAGTTGGGTAAAGCCAATCAGAAGTAAATGAAATAATAAAAAATTTAGTTTTTGTTTTTTCAAATGCTTTAGATAAATTTCCATTAAATTGTTTAACAAGATCAAAATAATCCATTGCCCTTGTAATATATAAGTAGCTATTTGCATCAAATCTATCAACGAATATTGAGCCTTGATATCTTAGATAGCTTTCTATTTGAAAGTCGGCATCAAAACTAAAATTTAAATTATCTTTTTCTTGAAGTTTTCTTCCAAATTTTTCTTGAAGTCCTTTTTTTGAAAGATAAGTAATATGTGCTGCCATTCTAGCAACAGCCAATCCTTTGTCAGGAGATAAATTTAATTTTGAATAATCGCCTTCTTTCCAGTTGGTGTCGGCCATTATTGACTGTCTTCCAAGCTCATTAAAAGCAATATTTTGTGCAGAGTGGCTTGCTGTACAAGCAATTGGAATTGCAGTTTTAGTTTTGTTAGGAAAATTTGCAACAAATTGTAATACTTGCATACCACCCATTGACCCGCCAAGAATACTGTATAACTTTTCAATTTTGAAAAATTCTAACAAATTATATTGTGCATTAACCATGTCATTAATTGTTATGATAGGAAAATTTGTCCCATATATTTTTTTTGTTTCAGGATCAATACTTAAAGGTCCACAAGAGCCCATGCATCCCCCAATTACATTTGCACAAATTACAAAAAATTTATTTGTATCGATTGCTTTAGAAGGCCCAACCAAATACGACCACCATCCAGCTTTATTAGTTATTGGATTAATGCCTGTAACAAATTGGTCGCCTGTTAGAGCATGAAAGGCTAAAATTGCATTATCTTTTTTTTCATTAAGTTTTCCATAAGTTTCATAGGCTACGGGATAATCACATATAGTTTTTCCACAATCTAACTTAAGTGGTTTTTTAACAATTATTTTTTTTAAGTTTTCTTTAGCATTCATAATATTGCTCTGAAGATGAATTGTGAGAAAAAAACTTATTTAGCGGTTTTTTTTTAAGCGCTCGCAATTCAGATAAATCAGCGCGTTTTTTTGTACAAGATCAGATTCAATATGTCAATTTTTTTGTGTTAATTCATAATTCTCAATAAATCTTGATTAATTTATTTATAAGGATAGGTATATAAAATAATAAAAATGACTTTACCAAAATTTAAAAGAATTGGCTTAGAATCTTACAAACCTGGTGCATCCAAATTGTCGAGATTTAGGAATATTATTAAACTTTCAGCGAATGAGTCTGCATTAGGCACAAGTCCAAAAGCTAAGAGAGAAATTAATAAAAAAATCAATCTTTCCAAATATCCAGATAGCAAATCAAAAGATTTAAGACTTAATATTTCAAAAAAATTTAACTGTGATTTTAAAAAAATTATTTGTGGTGCTGGATCTGATGAAATTATTCAAATTATTTGCCAGCTATTTTTAAAACCAAGAGACGAGGTAATAGTACCTCAGTTTAGTTTTTTAATGTACAGAATCTATTCAAAAAACGTTGGAGCTAATGTTGTATATGCAAAGGAAAAAAATTATAAAATATCTGTTTCAGAGGTTATAAAAAAAGTATCAAAAAAAACGAAAATAGTTTTTTTGGCCAACCCAAACAATCCAACAGGAACTTATTTAGAAAAAAGTGAATTATTAAAACTAAGAAAAAAGCTTAGAGGTAATATTTTGTTAGTTGTTGATGATGCTTATGTCGAATATATGAAAAGCAAAAATTATACGCCAGGTTTAAAGCTTTTTAAAAATAGCAACAACGTTATAGTTTTAAGAACTTTTTCTAAAATATATGGATTAGCATCGTTGAGAATAGGCTGGGGATATGGCCCTAAAAAAATTATTGAAGCTATGAGTAGAATTAAACCACCATTTAATACAAATTCAGCAGCGCAGTTAGCAGCAGTGGCAGCTTTGCATGATAAAAGTTTTATCAATAAATCGGTGAAACATAATTTTTTTTGGGCCAATAAACTCAAAAAAATATTAAATAATTTTAATATAACTACAAATGAGGTTACTGCTAATTTTTTATTATTAAATTTTAATAAATGCAAATATTCAGCAAACTATGTTCAAAAAAAATTAGAGAACAAAGGTATTATTTTAAGAGGAATGCAATCTTATAAAATTAAAAATGCTTTAAGGTTAACTATTGGTAACAATTTAGAAAATAAGTTATTTTTAAAAAGTATAAATAGGATATTTAAAAATGTTTAAAAATATTTTGATCATTGGATGTGGTATGATTGGATCCTCAATTCTTAGAGGAGCCATTAGCCAAAAGTTGTGTAAAAAAGCTTATGTATATGAAAAAAATATTAAATACCAAAAGCAAATAAAAAAAATAAATAAGAAAATTATTTTAATCAAAAAACTTGATAAAAAAATAAGGGATATGGATTTAGTTGTTATTTCAACTCCAATGAGCGAATACCAAAAAATAATTATTAAACTAAATAAAAATTTGAATAATAAAACTTTAATTACTGATGTTGGGTCAACTAGAGAAAATGTTGCAAAATTAATTAAAAAAAAATTATCAAAAAAATTAAATTGGGTAATGAGCCATCCCATATCTGGTTCTGAAGCTAGCGGACCAAAATATGGCAGTAAAAATTTATTTAAAAATAAATGGTGCATTTTGATAAAAAGCAAGAAAAACAAATTACTAGAAAACAAATTGTCTAGGTTTTGGAAAAAATTAGGTTCTAGAATTTTGTTTATGCAAGAACAGGAGCATGACAAAATTTTTGCAGTTACAAGTCATCTACCACACTTGGTTGCATACAATTTAATTAAAACTGCTCAAGATTTTCAAAAAACCCATAAAAAAAATATAATTAAATACAGCGCAGGCGGTTTAAGAGATTTTTCTAGGATAGCGGCATCCAATGAAATTATGTGGAGAGATGTATTTTTTAATAATAGTAAAAATATTTCTAAAATAATCGATTTATTCATTAGAAACTTAAAGAAATTTAAGATGGATATTAATAAAAAAAGAAATTCTTTATTACTTGATAAGCTTAAAAAATCAAAAAAAGCCAGACAACAAATCTTGTTATTAAAACAAGATATTAGTAAACCAGATTTCGGTAGAGAAAATTAAATTCTAAATACTTTTTTTACCTTTAATTTGGCAGTTATTCCTATCCTTTTTATTGTTTTGTGAATTGGCATTATAATAACTTTTTTCTCTGGACCATAAGCATGTATTAGTTTTTTTGAATCTATACAAACTGCAACATGTCCCTTCCAAAAAATTATGTCACCTTTTTTAAATTTTTTTTTTATTATGCTTACTTTTTTATATTTTATTTGATCAACAGTATCTCTTGGAAAAAATTTATTATTAAATTTATAAAAAATTTGAACTAAGGCTGAACAGTCGATACCTTGGTAAGTTTTACCTCCCCACTTATATTTGCAATTTGTAAATAATTTAAAAATTTTGATAAAATTTTTTTCTTTTTTATTTATTAAAGTAATATCTTTTAGTTTTATCCATCTATTTTTTTTAAACATAACATAACTTTTTCTCTTCTTTAAAATTTCAATTTCACTTGAAAATGGTAAAAATTTATTTGATTTGTAAATTTTAGTCTTTAAAACCTTGACTTTGTGGGTGGGTTTAAATTTTTTAATAAAATTTTTGTTTTTTATATAACCAGGATATTTATCATAAAATGTTCTTATTTTTATAAAATTTTTTATATTTTTTAAAATTTTAAATTTTTCACCATAAATAATTTGTGAGCTAATTTTAGAATTAATCGAAGGTCTTTCGTAAATATTGATATACGGATTATTACAATAAAAATTAGCTTGCACCTATTTTTACTTTATGCCTTATAAGCCATAGACATATTAAAGATGGAATAACCATTATTGTAGTTAACACAAAGAATGTTCCCCAATCTCCATTTAGCCAGTCAACAAGGGCTCCCGAAGATGAAGCAAGAGTTGTTCTACCAGCAGTTCCTATAGAAGCAAGTAGTGCATATTGTGTTGCTGTGTAAGTTCTATCAACTAACAATGAAATAAATGCAACAAATGCAACTGTTGCAAACGCGGCTGTAATATCATCAGCTATTACAGCAATTGCAAATAATAATTCAGATTTTCCTGTCCAAGCTAAAACTGCAAATAGAAGGTTTGTTAAAGCCATTAATCCTCCTGCAAAGAACATTGTTTTGATAGTCCCTGCTCTCATTGCCATTACACCTCCTAACAAAGTAAAAACTACAGTAGTAATCCATCCTAGCCCTTTTGAATAAATTGCAATCTGTCCTTTAGAAAATCCAATTTCTTTATAAAAAACAATAGACATTCTTCCAAGAAACGCTTCTCCAATTTTAAATAAGAATACAAACCCTAATATTCCTACTGCAATAGCAAATCCGTTTTTCCTAAAAAAACTAATTATAGGTCCACCTATAGTTCCAGTAATGTATGCAATAAAATTAGTTATAATATTGCTAGATCCAAGCTTTCCTTCTATCATTTTGTCAGTTTCTCTTTGTTTCGCTTGTCTATCAGTTTCAATTGGTTCATGAACAAACATTAAACCAATGTTCATTAAAATTATTACAACTCCTAAAACTAAAAAAGTAGTTTGCCAGTAATCTGCTACGCCCATATTTTCAAAAAATTCTGCTGTAAATAAAGCAATTACGCCTCCTAGTTTATATCCAGTCCACCAACCAACCACTGCCATTGCGGCACCAGCTGCCATAGATTTTCCTTCATTCTCATTAATTTGTTCAATTCTTAAAGCATCTACAGTTATATCTTGAGTAGCTGATGCTATTGCAATAATTAATCCTACGGTAATTAATAGAGCCAAATTTTCTGTTGGGTTTATAAAACTCCAAACTACCAAGCTTAGTAAAATTGTAATTTGCATTAAAACTATCCATCCTCTTCTGTGGCCTAGTTTTTTTGTTAAAAATGGTATTTGAATTCTATCTATTATTGGTGCCCATAAATAATTAAATGCATACACACCAAAAATTAAACCTGCCCATCCTATTGTTGATCTACTAAGTCCTTCTTCTTTTAGCCAAAGGCTTAAACTGCTTGCAATTAAGACCCATGGAAAACCACTTATTGCTCCTAGCAGCAGTATTCTGACCATTCTTATGTCTTTATAAACTTTAAGAGAATCCAACCAACTTTGTTTTGTTTCAGTCATAATTATTTTTGCCAAAATGAAGGCAAGAACAGGACTAGTATAGCAAATAATTCCAATCTACCCAAGATCATTCCGAGGCTTAATATCCACTTTGAAAAGTCAGGTAATTGAGAAAAATTGCCATTTGGGCCTATTAAATCTCCAAGTCCAGGTCCAACATTTGAAATTGAAGTTGCTGCGCCAGAAATCGAAGTAGTAAAATCTAATCCGCTTAGAGATAATAAAGCAGCAATTATAAAAAAAATAATTATGTAAAGATATATAAACGAAATTATTGAAGCCATAAATTTATCATTAACATTACTATTATCATACTTGATCACGAATATTCCCCTAGGGTATATAATTTTTTTTAATTGGTTCTTTAAAAATAGATACAAAATTTGAACTCTAAAAATTTTAATTCCACAAGTTGTTGAGCCCGCGCAGCCACCAATAAACATTAAAAACAAAAAATAAACTAACGGAAAATTTCCCCAACTATCAAAATTTGTCGTTACATATCCAGTTCCAGTTAAAATTGAAATCACATTAAATGAAACAGATCTTAGACTAACAGTAGAAAAACTTTTATTAAATAATGTTAAATATATAAATAAAATTAATATTGAAAAAAAAATGATTTTGATAAATGATTTAATTTGTATGTCAGTGTAAAAAATGTTTTTTTTACCACTTAAATATTTAATATATGCGATGAAGGGTATACTTCCTAAAATAATAAAGATCATCGAAGTAATTTCAATATTAAAATTATTAAAATGGCCAATTGAATTATTATAATTTGAAAAACCACCAGTAGCTATTGTTGTCATTGAATGTGTAAGACTATCAAAAAACTTCATCCCAAAAATTTTATAAAAAAATGCACAAAGAAAAGTCAAAACTAGATATATTATTATTATTCTTACAGTTATTTCTTTTGTTTTGGGCAGTATTTTTTCTGAAGCATCACTGCTAGATACTTTTAATAATTGCATACCTCCAACATTCATAATTGGCATCAAAGTAATTGCCATTATTATTATGCCAATACCCCCAAGCCACTGGAGAATTGCTCTCCAAATAAGAATTGCTTTGGGAGCTGAATTTAAATCAGTAATTATTGTTGAGCCAGTAGTTGTAATGCCTGACATACTCTCAAAAAATGAGTCGGTAAAACTTAAATTTAGATCTGAAAAAACAAATGGAAGCGAACCAAATAGTGCAACACTAACCCATGATAGAGAAGTTAATAAAAATGCATTTTGCAAATTCAATTTTTTATCATTTTCAAGGTTAGATAACAAAAATAACGTTCCAAATATAATTGTAATTATTGAAGAACTTATGAAAGAAGAATCTAATTCTTCAAATATAAACTGAGTAATAATTGGAAAGATCATTGATAGACCAAGTATGATTTGTAAAATACCTAGTATAAAAAAGACTGTTTTGTAATTAGACATTTTGAATGAACATTATTTTATGGTAAATAAATTTCAACTCTATATGAATTGATAAAAACAAGAATTATTTGACTTTTTACTATTAAAACACGTGATTGAAAAAACAAATTTAGAAAAAACCAATGCCTGGCCATTTATAGAGGCAAAAAAAATTTTAAAAGACAGAAAAGAATTTATAGAAAAAAAAGGTAAAATAATTTTACAGACAGGTTATGGCCCAAGTGGATTGCCCCACATAGGCACTTTTGGAGAAGTTGCAAGGACAACAATGGTTGTTAATGCATTAAATCATCTAACTGATTTACCAAAAGAAATAATTACTTTTTCTGATGATTTAGATGGTTTAAGAAAAATACCAGACAATGTTCCAAAAAAAGAAATATTAAACAGCAATTTGCACAAACCTTTGACATCAATTCCAGATCCATTTGGGAAATATAAAAGTTTTGGAGAACATAATAATGAAATGCTAAAAAAATTTTTAAATAAATTTAATTTTAAATATAATTTTAAAAGTTCTAGTGAACTTTATAAATCAGGATTTTTTAATCCAACTCTTAAATTAATTTTGGGACAATATCAGTCCATTGTTGAAATAATATTACCAACTCTGGGGAAGGAAAGACAAAAAACTTATAGTCCTTTTTTGCCAATATGTCCGGAAACTGGAATTGTTTTAGAAATTCCAGTAATAGAAATCGACAAAAAAAATTCAAAAATTGTTTTTGATAATAATGGCAAGAAACTCGAAACTAGTATTTTGGATGGAAATTGTAAATTACAATGGAAAGTTGATTGGGCTATGAGATGGTATGCACTTGATGTAGATTTTGAAATGTATGGAAAAGATTTAATCGAAAGCGCAATTTTATCAACTAAGATATTAAAAATATTAGGAAAAACTAATCCATCAGGATTTGCTTACGAGCTATTTTTAGACGAGAAAGGAGAAAAAATTTCTAAATCAAAAGGAAATGGAATTACAATAGACCAGTGGTTAGAATATGCCTCTCCTGAAAGTTTGTCGCTTTTTATGTACCAAAACCCTAAAAGAGCAAAAAAATTATATAAAGAAATTGTCCCAAAGGCAGTTGATGAATATTTAGATTTTATAGAAAAAGGGAATAAACAAGAAGAATTAGAACTATTAATGAATCCTGTCTGGCATGTGCATAATGGCAAGATGCCAAAAGAAAAAATTATTATGACTTTTTCAATGCTTCTCAATTTAGTTGAGGCAAGCAACGCAGATTCAAAGGAACTCCTATGGAAATTTGTAAAAAAATATAAACATAACATATCAGAAAAAAACGTCCCTATTTTTGATAAACTTATTGGTTATGCGATTAAATATTTTAATGATGTAATTAAAAAAAATAAAAAATATAAAAAACCAAATGTTCAAGAAAAGAAAGCCCTTGAAGCATTAATAAGTGCTTTAGAAAAATGTAATGATAATATGCAACCCGAGGATATACAGACCCA
Organism: uncultured Pelagibacteraceae bacterium; assembly: GCA_902566775.1. Classification (GTDB taxonomy): domain Bacteria; phylum Pseudomonadota; class Alphaproteobacteria; order Pelagibacterales; family Pelagibacteraceae; genus Pelagibacter. The sequence goes on from CACFKF010000002.1 coordinate 47,254, forward strand.
AATTTATACTGTTGGAAAAGAAAATGGCTATAAAGAAAATTTGAGAGATTGGTTTAAACTGATTTACGAAGTAGTTTTTGGAGATGAAAATGGTCCAAGGTTGGGTTTCTTTATTAGTTTTTTTGGAGTTAATGAGACAAAGCAATTAATAAACGATAAAATTAACTGATGTTTTCTAAAATAAGATCTTTATTATTTAAACTAGATCCTGAATTAGCTCATACTTTAGCAATTAAAGCTTTAAAGTTTAATTACAAACCAATTGATAATATTAAAAAAGATAGCTCTATTGAAACTAGTGTATTTGGAAAAACAATTATTAATCCCATTGGTATAGCAGCAGGTTTTGATAAAGATGCTGAAGTTTATAATTCTTTATTTGGATTAGGTTTTGGTTTTGTAGAAGTGGGAACTATTACGCCTTTAAAACAATATGGAAATCCAAAACCAAGAATATTTCGTTTAGAGGAAGACGAAGCATTAATTAATAGATTGGGTTTTAATAATTCTGGAGCCGATATAGTAAGTTCTAGAATTAGATTAAATAATCCAAAAGGATTATTTGGAATAAATATTGGGCCTAATAAGGATACAAAAAATAGGTTAGAAGATTATTTAATTTGTTTACGCAAATTTAATGAACTTAGCGATTATTTAACAATAAATATTTCTTCACCAAATACTGAAAATTTAAGAAGTTTCCATAATCAAAATGAATTAGATGAATTATTAAATGCAATACAAGAAGAAAAACAGACTTTAAAATCTAAAATATTAATTGGAATAAAAATTTCGCCAGATATTGAAGAATCTAATATCGAAAAAATTTCTGAACTGCTTCTTAAATATAATATATTTGCAGTTATAATTTCAAATACTACAGATAGAAACAGGGAAAATTTAAAAAATATTAATAAACTCGAAAAAGGAGGGTTGTCTGGAAAACCTTTAGAAAAAAAATCTAACATATTAATTAATAAATTTTATAAAATTTTAAAACAAAAGGTAAAAATAATTGGCGTAGGAGGTGTTGACTCTGGCAAAAGTGCATATGAAAAAATTATTAATGGAGCTAGTTTAATTCAGTTATATACAGGCATGATATATAAAGGCCCAAATGTTGCTTCAATTATTAGTAATGAATTAATAGATATTTTAAAAAAAGAAGGAATAAAAAATATATCAGAAGCAATAGGCACCAAAAATTAATCTTGACGGAGAAGTTTCGAGCGCCTATACAGTCATTAATTTTATGTCTAAAAAATGTGAACTTACAGGAAAAATACCACTTAAGGGTCATAAAGTTAGTCACGCTAACAATAAGACTAAAAGAAAATTTTTACCAAATCTTAAAAAAGTAAAATTTAAAAGTGAAATATTAAATAAAAGTCTTAGATTAAGAGTATCAAATGCTGCAGTAAGATCTGTAGACAAAAAAGGTAGTTTAGATCAGTATATAAAATCTGCTAAAACAAGACATTTATCTTTAAGGCTTAGAAAAATAAAAAAGTCTTTGCTTAACAAATCTGCGTAATGAATCGTCTATTTCTTATCCTATCATTTTTGATGGGAGTGATCGTGTTAGGTTCAAATTATTTGGTTAAGTTTCCAGTTAAATACTATGGTTTAGAAGAAATATTAACTTATGGAGCATTTAGTTACCCAATTGCTTTTTTAATTACAGATTTAGCTAATAGATCTTACGGCAAAACTATAGCTAGAAAAATTGTTTATATAGGATTTTTTATAGGAGTTTCTTTTACTATTTTATTTTCAACAAATTTTTCAGAATTAATTTCGATAAGAATTGCTATTGGATCTGGCACAGCTTTTATAATTGCTCAGTTATTAGATGTACAAATTTTTGATAAACTAAGAAGAAAAAAATGGTTTGTGGCTCCTTTAACATCTTCATTTATTGGATCTACTATTGATACTTTTTTATTCTTTTCAATTTCATTTTATGGAACTGAAATACCGTGGATTACTTTAGCACTAGGAGATTTAGTAATAAAAATTTTAGTAGCTTTTTTGATGTTAATACCTTTTAAGCTATTATTAGGAACTCTTAAAGCTGCTTAACAAAAATTTATAAGATAAAATTTTATAAGCTAATTTAGCCACCAAAAAATTGTAAGAATTAAATCCTTTAATTGGAGACAATTCATTTATATCAGCACCAACAATAATTGAATTTTTTGCCGCTATTCTTATAATATTTAATGTTTCATTCCAGAATAAACCTCCAGGTTCAGGTGTTCCAGTTGCGGGCATAATGCTAGAATCTAATCCGTCAACATCAAATGTTAGATAAACAATTTTATTTTTTATCATTTTCTTAAATTTGTTTAAATTCCACTTAGCTTTATCTTTTGCCCAAAATATTTTAATTCTAGAAGAATTTTTTTTTAGATATAGAATTTCGCTCTGAGATATATTTCTTATACCAAAAGATATTACAGATACATTTTTATGATCAAGACATCTTCTAATTGCTGATGCATGTGAAAATTTTTCACCATTATAACTTTGCCTTAAATCCGCATGGGCATCAAAATGCAACAAGCATAATTTTTTATGTTTTTTAATAAATGGAGCAATGCATCCTGGTGTAATAGAGTGTTCTCCACCAAAAGTTATTGGAAAAAGTTTTTTATTTAAAATTTTTTCATTAATATCTGACATTTTTTTTAAAGCTATATTAATATTTTTGTTAATTTTAAATGGTTTTAGAGTTTTTATTCCAATTTCTTTGTATGGTTCACAATTTAATTCTTCATCATACAGCTCTACTTGATGAGATGCTTTGATAATTTCTTTTGGTCCATTTTTTGTGCCTCCACCATAACTAACAGTTTTTTCTAGACCAAAAGGAACAACAACCACCTTTTCTTTAAAATTAAATTTATTATCAATTCCAAGAAATCCTTTTTTATTTGATAAATAGTTCAATTTTTATCCAAATATTTTTGAAAAGTTTTTTCTGATTCTTTTTTTCCAATTACTCTTGTGGTAGGCATCGCTTGTAATTAAAGGTAAAACACTTGTTGCTTCAGCAAAAACCATTTGTTCTTTAGTTATATCAACTTTACCCCATGAGCTTGCTTCTTTTAAAGTAGAACTACTACAAGCCCCATCTCTTGAATCAGCAACAGTTATTTGAATGGCATATTTATGCATACTTACATTTTTGCCTAAAAGTTCAGCACAAATAACAGTGTCTTGTATGAAATTTTTTGGAACACCTCCACCAATCATAAATAATCCAGAATCTTTTGATTTAATTTTTATTTCTGTAAGTTCACGAAACTCTCTTACCGAATCTATTGTTATATGTTTTTTAGGGTTTTTCTCTTGGTGCATTACTAAACCAAATCCTGCGCTAGAATCAGTAAAGGCTGGACAAAAAATTGGAACTCCATTGTCATAAGCAGTTTCAATCAAAGAATTTTTTTTTTTGGCATTAGTTTTTAAGTATTTGCCTATTTCGTTAATAAATTCTCTTGAAGTGTAACTTCTTGGCTCTAATTTGTCTGCAATATCACATATCGTTTTGTCACACATTTGCAATTCATCTTCATCAATATATGTATCATATATTCTGTCGATATAATTTTTTCTTAATTCTGTATCATTTTGAAACTGCGAACCTTGATAATGTTTAAAACCAAGTGCTTCAAATAAATCCATATCAATAATTGAAGCTCCAGTAGCAACAACAGCATCTACCATATTATATTTAATCATATCTCTATAAACATGCATACATCCAGCAGCAGAAGTAGAGCCGGCTAAAGTTAGGAAAATTGTACAATTTTTGTCCTCAATCATTTGATTAAATATATTTGTAGCATTTGCAATTTCTCTTGAAACAAAAGACATTTTTGCCATAGAGGAGATTATTTTTCTTGCATCAAATGATGTAATATCTATGTGTTCGACTTCTTTATTAAGAAAATCTTTTTTGCTGTTATGACCTAGATTTTTTTTATCTGACATTTAAGCAACAAGAAACTCTCTACTAGTTTCTTTGTTGTACATAGTCATTATTGGATTATCTTCGACTTCATAAATTTCATCGGAATAAAAACCATTAAACTCTGTCCTAAAAGTTAAACCATACGCTCCAAGTTGACCTAATTCTATATAATCATTTTCTTTAATATTATTTGGAAGGATAAAAGGACCTTTCATATAATCCATACCATCACAGGTAGGTCCATAAAAATCGAAAGAGGTTAATTTTTTTGATACTACTCTTCCATTTGTAATTAGACGAGAAGGATAAACTATATTTGGCACTCCAGCATCAAAAAGAGTTCCATATGTGCCATCATTAATATAAAGTTTTTGTTTCTTTCTCAAATTTACCCTAACAATTGTTGATCCACTTTCTGCTACTATTGCTCTTCCTGGTTCACAAAGAATTGTTGGCAATTTACTTAATTTTAAATTTTTTAGACTCTTTTTAATTTCTTCGAAATAATTTTCCAAGGGCTGTGGAACTAAGTCAGGATATATTGTAGGAAAACCCCCACCTACATTTATGTAGTCAGGAACTATTTTAGTTTTTTTAATTATATTTCCTATTTCTGTAATTCCTTTAACGTATGAAATCGGATGCATGCATTGAGATCCGACATGAAAACTTAAACCAATTCTTTTAGCATACTGCTTAGTTAATCTTAGTAGACCATTAGCTTCTGAACTTAAAGCCCCAAATTTTTTTGATAAATCTACTTCAGCATGTTCGTTTGAAACAAACACTCTCACAAATAATTCTAAATCTTTTGCATGATTTGTAGATTCAATAATTTTTATCAATTCATCTTTTGAATCTAATGCAAAAGTTTTAACCCCATATTTAAAATAAGCTTCATTTATGTCCTCTCGGCTTTTTACAGTATGCATGTATGAACACTTAGCAGTAGGGTTTATTTTTTTTATATCTTTAATTTCTTTTATTGAGGCTACATCAAAATCTTCAATTCCACTTTGTAAAATTATTTTTAATACTTCAGGGTTAGGATTAGTTTTTACGGCGTATAATATTTTTCCTGGAAACAATTTTTGAAAAATTTTTGAGGCCACTTGTATCGACTTTTTCCTGATACAATAAACTGGCTTTACTGGTCTTAGTTGACTTATTAGTTCGTCAACTGTTTTAAATTTTTGCATTTCATATGCCCCCTAAAAAAATTTAACAAAAAAAATTTCTCAACAAATTATTGAAAAACTTTATATGATTCAGCAGTTAAGGCAATAAATTATTAATGTAAAGTAAATAATTTGCTTGAAATGTGGAAAACAGTTACCATATGATAACCATTATGGCTGAGCCGGTTTCAATAAAAAACATCAAAGATTACAAGGAAAAATCGCTACTCATAGTTGATGATGACAATCCATTTAGGGAGAGACTTGCAAGAGCAATGGAAAAAAAAGGCTTTAGCGTAACTCAAGCGGTAGGTGTAAAAAAAGGCATAGAATCTTTAAAAATAATAAATCCCGCATTTGCTGTGGTTGATTTAAGGCTAAATGATGGAAATGGACTTGAGGTTGTAAAAGAGATCCAAAATTTAAATAACAATAGCAAAATTATAATGCTTACAGGTTATGGAAATATTCCAACAGCTGTTGCTGCTATAAAACATGGTGCGATCGATTATCTTGCAAAACCTGCTGATGCAGATGACGTAGAAAAAGCACTTTTAGCAGATCCAAAGTCTAAAGCACAACCTCCAGAAAATCCAATGACAGCTGATAGGGTAAAATGGGAGCACATTCATAGAGTATTTGAGTTATGCAATAGAAATGTATCTGAAACAGCCAGAAGACTGAAGATGCACAGAAGAACTCTCCAAAGAATACTATCAAAAAGATCACCAAGATAGTTTTAGTATAAAATTTTATCTATTGTTTATTAGTTACTCCTAAAAAAACATCTTCTAGATCACCTTCATCAGTTGATATATCTAGTATTTTTACATTATTATTATGTAATAAATTGATTATTTCTTCCATTTTTATTTTATTTTTTTCATATGAAAAACTAATCTCATTTTCTTTAAAAGATAAAACTTTTAGAGAGCCCAATTTATTATTGTCAATTTTGATAGGACTGTCCAATTTAAATGTGACTTTTTTTGTTTGAATTTTATTTAAAAGATTTTTAGTACTATCAAGAGCAACGAGATTTCCTTTGCTTAGTATTCCAATTCTGTTACACATTTTCTCAGCTTCTTCTATATAATGTGTAGTTAATATTATTGTAACACCTTGGTTGTGTAGTAATTTTAAATTTTCCCAAAGATTTTTTCTTAGTTCAACATCTACTCCCGCAGTGGGTTCGTCTAAAATTACTATAGGAGGCTGGTGAACTAAAGATTTTGCTATCAATAATCTTCTTTTCATACCTCCGGATAAACTTCTAGCATAACTGTTAGCATGCTTTTCAAGTGATACAAGTTTTAAGATTGTATCAGTAATTCTATCTTTTTTTTTAACTCCATAAAGACCCGCTTGTAAATCTAATTGTTTTTTAGGAGTAAAAAAAGGATCAAGATTGATTTCTTGAGGCACAATACCAATAGACGCACGAACTTGTCTTGGATTTTTATCAAGATCAAAACCCCATACATTAACTTTGCCAGAAGTTTTTACTACAATACCAGCCAAAATATTTATAAAAGTTGTTTTTCCTGCGCCGTTCGGACCTAGCAATCCAAAAATCTCACTTTTTTGCACGTCTAAGTTTAAATTATTTATAGCATGTATTGGCTTGCCACTTTTTTTTGAATAAATTTTATTTAAATTTTTAACAGAAATTACGTTTTTTTTGTCCATAAGAAATTATACATTTATAACATTCGTGAGAATTAAGATAACATTATTTAAATGGATAAAATAAAAAAAACAGATCATTTTTATTTGATTGACGGCTCAGGCTATATTTTTAGAGCATATTACGCACTACCACCTCTAAGCAGAAAAAGTGATGGTTTGCCGACTGGTGCTGTAAGTGGTTTTTGCAATATGCTTTTCAAGTTATTGGAAGATTCAAAATCAGATGACAACAATCAAAAACCAACTCATTTTGCAGTAATTTTTGATTCAGCAAGAAAAAATTTTAGAAATGAAATTTATTCAGAATATAAAGCCAATAGATCAGAGGCTCCTGAAGATTTGGTTCCCCAATTTGAATATATAAGAAAATCCGTTAATGCATTTAATTTACCTTCAGTAGAACTAATAAATTATGAGGCTGATGATTTAATAGCAACCTATGTTGAACAAATTTTAAAAGAAGGTGCAAAAGTTACAATAATTTCATCAGATAAAGATTTAATGCAATTGTATAAAAAAAATGTTCGTATCTATGATCCAATGAAAAACAAATTTATTTTAGAAAAAGATGTTTCAAGTAAATTTGGAGTGACACCAGATAAAATTATTGATGTCCAGGCACTTGCTGGAGATAGTAGTGATAATGTTCCAGGAGTTCCTGGGATAGGTATAAAAACTGCAGCTGAATTGATTAACAAATACGGATCATTGGAAAAATTATTGAAAAAAGCAGAAGAAATAAAACAAAATAAAAGAAGAGAAACTATAATTGAAAATAAAAATAAGGCCTTATTAAGTAAAAAATTAGTTACTTTAAAAAAAAATGTGCCAGTTGAAAAAAAGATTGAAGAATTTGTTTTAAAAAAAATAGATAAAAACAAGCTATATAGTTATTTAAGGGAAATGGAATTTAATAGATTATTAAGTTCGGCAATCTCAACATATGGAGATCAAGATTTTGCAGATGATTTAAACAATAAAAGTTTAACAAAAAAAATTGGTAGACAAGAAAGTATAAATAAAAAAAATTATTTCTTAATAAGAAAAGAAAAAGAACTTGATGAGTGGATTGAAGAAGCGGAAGAGCATGGAGAAATTGCAATAGATACAGAAACAAGTTCAATTGATCCTCACCAAGCAAAATTGATAGGAATTTCACTCAGCACAAAAATTGGGAAAGCATGCTATATACCAATTGGCCATAAAAATGATTCTTGTTTAAATAAAACAAGTGTTATCAAAAAACTAAAAACTATTTTAGAAGATAAAAGCATAAAGAAAATAGGCCAAAATATTAAATTTGATTTTATTATTTTATATAAACTAGGAGTTAAAATGAACTCTATGGAAGACACAATGTTAATGTCTTATGTTTTAGATGCTGGAAAGAATAGACATAATATGGATACATTATCTGAAATTCATTTAAATCATAAGACAATAGCATTTAAAGATTTAGTTGGTTCGGGAAAAAAGCAAATAAATTTTAGTGAAGTTGAAATAATAAAAGCAATGGAATATGCAGCTGAGGATGCTGATATCACATTTAGATTATATAAAATATTTACAGAAAGTTTAAAAGACCAAAAACTTACTAATATTTATGAAATTTTTGAAAAACCAATGATAAAAATTTTGGCTTTTATGGAAATTTATGGAGTTAAAATAGATAACAAGTTCTTAAAAAATTTGTCTGAAAAGTTTGAAAAAAGAATAATGGAATTAGAGAAAAAGATTTTTAAAATTTCTAAAAAAGAATTTAACATAGGTTCAACAAAGCAACTTGGCGAAATAATGTACAATGAACTTAAAATTTCATCTTTAAAAAAAACAAAAAAAGGTAGTTTTGCAACAAGTGCGAATGTATTAGAAGATCTTGCTTATAAAGGTCTTGAGCTTCCAAGGTTAGTTTTAGATTGGAGACAAGTGTCAAAGTTAAAAAATACTTACTCGGATTCTTTGCCAGAATACATAAATTCTCACACAGGAAGAGTTCATACTTCTTTTTTACTTGCTGCTACAACAACAGGCAGATTGGCATCTAGTAACCCAAATCTACAAAATATCCCAATCAAATCAGAGGAAGGAAAAGATATAAGAAAAGCTTTTATTGCTGAAAAAGGAAATATATTAGTTTCAGCAGATTATAACCAGATAGAAATGAGAATTCTTGCAGATTTAGCAGATGTCAAAGATCTAAAAAAAGCTTTTAAAAACAATGAAGATATACACACTCTTACTGCCAGCCAAGTATTTAATATAGATATTAAAAAAGTAAATCGAGATACCAGAAGAAAAGCCAAGGCAATTAATTTTGGAATTATTTACGGGATCTCTCAATATGGTCTAGCTAAACAAATTATGGTTTCAAATAATGAAGCTGTAGAATTTTTAAATTCATATTTTTTAAAATTTCCAGAAATAAAAGAATATATGAATTCTACAATTAAGTTTTGTAGAAAAAGTGGATATGTTCAAAATATTTTTGGAAGAAGAACTCATCTTAGGGGAATTAATGACAAAAATTATAATGTAAGAAACTTTCAAGAAAGGGCAGCAATTAATGCACCAATCCAAGGATCTGCTTCAGAGTTAATGAGACTTGCTATGATAAGATTAAATAAGAGATTTAATGCTATAAAAGATATTAGGACAAAAATGTTATTACAAATTCATGATGAGTTAATTTTTGAAGTTCCAAAAAATGAATTAAAAAAAGTTAATAATATAATTAATGAAGAAATGACAAGTATAATAAAAAGTGATTTGCACTCCTTTTCTATACCTTTAACTGTAGATATAAATTTTGGAGAAAACTGGGGAATACTTCATTAATTATTAGTAGTACTTGCCCAATTGATGACAATTTAGTATTTTTATATTTATTGAAAATGAATCAAACAATTGCATTAATCGATGATGATAGAAACATACTTACGAGCATAAGTATGGCATTAGAAAAAGAAGGATTTAAAGTGCAAACTTATCTTGATGGCGAAAGTGCATTAATTGGTTTGTCTAGAATGCCACCCGATTTGGCTATTATTGATATCAAAATGCCAAAAATGGATGGGGAAGAGCTTCTAAAAAAATTAAGAAAAAAAACAACTTTGCCAGTAATTTTTTTGACATCGAAAGATGAAGAAGTTGATGAGTTGCTTGGTTTAAAGTTAGGAGCAGATGATTTTATCAAAAAATCTGGAGGTTTTTCAACTAAGGTATTAATTGAAAGAATCAGAGTCCAATTAAGGAAAAAAAATATAAATATAGAAGATACAAAAAATATTATTCAACATGGCAAATTAAAACTAGATCCTTCGCAATTGGAATGTGAATGGGATGGAAAACAGTTACCAGATAAATTAACAACCACAGAATTTTTGATAGTTAAGGAACTGGCAAAAAGACCAGGCATTATTAAAGAAAGATCTCAACTAATGGATATTGCTTATAGAGAAGATACAGAAATTGAAGACAGAACTATCGATAGTCATGTAAAGAGAATAAGAAAGAAGTTTAAAAAAATTGATAACAATTTTTCCGCAATCGAAACTAGATATGGCAGTGGGTATAGATGGAATGTTAGTTAATGTTAAGTTCTGTTTTAAAAAATTTATCGATATTAAAAAAATTTTTATTTATTAACTCAGTAGTTTTTATAATTATTGGCCTTGGTACTATCTTTTATCTTAAAACTGTTCAGCCTAATTTAATTAAAAAAAAAATAGCAAATCACATTCAAATAATTGATAATACAATAAATCATATACAAAGATTAAATGTTAAATTTACTGAGGATGATCTTAGGAGGTTTTTATTTTCAACAAGATTTTTATTCCAGAATCTAGACAGGGTATTATTTTTTGATGAAGAATTTAATTTAATCGCTGACACTGATACATTGGATCTAGACCCTAGATCATTTTCTAAAAAAGCTGATATTGTTGAACAAGAAAACTTGGCAGAAGATAAAAAAGATAAAAAAAAAATAAAAATAAAACAAAAAAAAAATAATTTAAAACTAGTTTTAAGTAATTATTCAAATTCCAAAGATTATGGTAAGCCTTATACTTATACAGAAGAAACTTATAACCGGTTTCTTCTAACCACTGTAAAAAATGTAAATCTAGATGGAAAAAATCTTGGTTTTTTAGCAATCTCTGAAAATGCCAATGAAATAAGAACAGCGATAAATGAAAGAAAAAATTTTGTAATTAGAACGGCCATTCTTGTTGTTGTCGCAATATTAATTTTTTCTTTAGTATTAAACAAGTATTTTTTAAAACCTATTAAAAATTTAGTTAATTATACAAAAATTATTAAGGAAAAAAGTAAAGAAAAATCAAATATTGAAATTTTAAAGAAAAGAAATGATGAGATTGGAGTTTTATCAAAATCTTTAGATGATATGACCAACGATTTATATAAAAGAATAAATGTAGCTGAAAACTTTTCTAGGGATTTGGTTCATGAAATAAGAAATCCATTAGCATCGTTAAAAAGTGCTTCTGAAATAATTATTGAAACTGAGGATAAAAATAAAAGAGAAAAATTAGTAAAAATTTTATCTCATGATGTAGAACGTGTTGAAAGACTTATAACAGATTATTCACAAATGTTAAAAGATGAAGTGGCATTAAGCACTGAACAAATGAATAAAATAGATTTAAAATCTATTGTTCAATCGGTTGTAGAAGATTTTAATAATATTTATGTAGAAAAAAGGGGAATTAAAATTGATTTAAAAATCGAAGAAACAAAAAATGGTTTTATTATTTTAGGGATTGAGAATAGAATTGAACAAATATTAGCAAATCTTTTAGATAATGCTATTTCATTTAGCAAAGACAATCAAAAAGTTATAGTGGAAGTTCAAGAAAAACAAAGTGATAAAATAGCTTTAAGAGTTATTGATCAAGGCCAAGGCTTTAAGGAGAAAAAATTAAATAAGATTTTTGATCGATTTTATAGTAACAGGCCTGATAAATTTGGAGAACATTCGGGACTAGGATTAAATATAGTTAAAAATTTAGTTGAATTGCATGACGGAATAATAGCAGCTTCAAATAATCCAAACAATATTGGAGCTAGAATAGAGATTTATTTTCCAAGAGTTTAAAGGTTGATTAATTTGATTTAAGTTGTTAAAAAACTTTTTCATGAATGATTATAAAGTAAAAGATATTTCGCAAGCGGAATTTGGAAGAAAAGAAATTTCTTTAGCAGAAACCGAAATGCCAGGATTGATGGCACTTAGAAAAGAATATAAAGGAAAAAATCCTCTTAAAGGAGCAAAAATTATTGGGTGTTTACATATGACTATTCAAACTGCAGTACTTATAGAGACTCTTGTTGAATTAGGTGCAGAAGTAAGATGGTCTTCATGTAATATATTTTCGACACAAGACCATGCTGCAGCTGCAATTGCTAAAGCAGGCATACCCGTATTTGCATGGAAAGGTGAAACTGAAGAAGAATACTGGTGGTGTATTAAACAAACTATTGAAGGGAAAAAAGATTGGAAAGCAAATATGCTTTTAGATGATGGTGGAGATTTAACTGCTCTAATGCATAAGGATTATAAAGAGATGTTAAAATCAATAAAAGGTGTTTCTGAAGAAACAACTACAGGGGTTAAAGCTTTAATAAAAATGCAGTCGCAAAATAAACTATTAATTCCAGCTATTAATGTTAATGATTCGGTAACAAAATCAAAATTTGATAATTTGTATGGTTGCAGAGAAAGTTTGGTAGATGGCATTAAAAGAGCAACAGATGTTATGATGTCAGGAAAGGTTGCAATAGTTGCAGGTTTTGGAGATGTTGGAAAAGGTAGCGCTGCGTCTTTAAGACAAAGCGGAGCAAGAGTTATGGTAACAGAGACAGACCCAATTTGTGCACTTCAAGCGGCAATGGAAGGATATGAAGTTGTGTTAATGGATGAAGTGATTGAAAATGTTGATATAGTTGTTACAGCAACTGGCAATAAAGACATTGTGACAGCTGATCATATGAGAAAAATGAAAGATAGAGCAATTCTATGTAACATTGGGCATTTTGATAATGAGATACAGGTTGAGGCATTAAAAAATTATAAATGGACAGAAATAAAACCTCAGGTACACGAAATAGAATTTCCTGATAAGAAAAGAATTATTTTGCTGGCAGAAGGAAGGTTAGTAAATTTAGGATGTGCTACAGGACACCCAAGTTTTGTAATGAGCGCTTCATTTACTAATCAAGTAACGGCCCAAATAGAATTATGGAACAATTCTGATAAATATGAAAAAAAAGTATATGTATTGCCAAAACATCTTGATGAAAAAGTAGCAAGACTACATTTGGACAAAGTTGGAGCTAAATTAACAAAACTATCAAAAGAACAAGCTGATTATATCAGTGTAACACCTGAGGGACCTTATAAGCCAGATACATATAGATATTAAACTGGCAGGCGGATGAAAATTCCATCTATTCGTGAATTAGAAAAAATAGCAGATAAGATAAATAAAATATTATCACTTGGAGATGTAGTTTTTCTATATGGGGCAATAGGAGTAGGAAAAACTACTTTTGCAAGACTTTTAATACATAGGTTTGAAGACAAAAAAAAAATAAAAAAAAGTGAAGTTTTAAGTCCAACTTTTAATATTGTTTTTGAATATGAAATTAAAAAAATTAAGATAAAACATTATGATTTATATCGCATAAAAAATTATGACGATATTAAAAATATTGGATTATTTGATAATTTAGAGCAAAATATCACTTTAATTGAATGGCCTGAATTAATAAAAAATAAACCACTAAATCGTATTGATCTATTTTTTGAATATACAGAAGATTATAAGGAAAGATCTTTAATTATAAAAACTAATGGAAGATTAAAAAAACATGAATTTTGGTAAAGGGAAAATAATACAAGTCAGAGGCGATGCATCTTTTAGAAAATTTTATAGAAAAAAGTTCAATAATAAAAGGTCAATAATTATATATTCAAAAAAAGAAAAAAATAAAAACTTATTAAATTATGAAGCAATAAACAAACTTTTAAATAAAAATAAAATTTCAGCACCTAGTCTTATTTTAGAAAATTTTAGAAAAAATTTTATTGAAGTAGAAGATGTTGGTAAAAAATCAGTTTTGGATATTTTAAATAAAAAAAATAGTAGCAAAATAATAATATACAATAAAATATTAAAAATATTAATTAAATTGCAAAAAATTAAATCAAAAAAAGTTAAAAATTTTCAAAATAAATTTTACAAAATTCCAAAATATTCTAAAAAATTAATTTTTAATGAGGCAAATTTATTTTTGGATTGGTATGTTCCACAAGTTATAAATAAAAATAAAATATCTATAATAAAAAAAGATCTTAAAAAAATCATAGCTTCATTAACCAAAAAAATTCAATTACCAAATAACACCTTTGTACATAGAGATTTTCACGTATCAAATTTAATGATTGATAAAAAAAAATTTTCAGTAATAGATTCACAAGATGCTGTTTATGGAAATATTGCTTATGACTTAGTATCTTTAATTGACGATGTTAGGATAAAAACTTCAAAAAATTTAAAGAAAACTATTTATAAAAATTATTTATATTTAAATAAAAAAAAAATAAACAATAAAAAATTCAAAAACGATTTTGATATTTTATCTGTGTTAAGAAATTTAAAAGTTATAGGTATTTTTTCTCGCTTAGCCAAAAGAGATAATAAAAAAAAATATTTAAAATTAATACCTTATGCATGGAAATTAATAGAATATAGAGTAGATAATAATAATTTGTTTGTCGATTTAAAAAAAAAATTAAAAGATAATTTTCCAAATAAAATTAGAATAAAAAAATGAAAGTTAAAACAGCATTAATTTTGTGTGCAGGATTAGGCAAAAGACTTAATCCATTAACTCTTAAAAAGCCTAAACCACTTTTAGAATTAAATAATATAACTCTTTTAGAAAATACAATTAATTTAATTAAAGAAATAGGAATAAAAAAAATTTTTTTGAACACTTTTCATCTTGAAAATCAAATTTACGATTATTTAAAAGAGAAAAATTTTAATGTTTCAATTAATATAATTTCTGACGGTCATGAAATTCTTAATACAGGAGGTGGTATTAAAAATATGATGTGTAACTCAGATGAAAAAAATTTTTTTGTCTTTAACTCAGACACTGTTTGGGATTTAAATTATTTGAAATATATTAAAGAAATGGAAAAATTTTTTGAAAATAACAACATCAGCAACACGCTGTTAGTTGTAAATAAAAAACTAAGCTTTGACAAAAAACTTAATGGTGATTTTAACTTAGAGAAAAATTTGTTAACCAAAAATAAAGAAAATCAATATATTTACACTGGCTGTCAAATAATTAGTAAAGTATTATTGGATAATACGAAAAATTCTTTTTCTATCACAGAAATATGGAACGAATTAATTAAGAAAAATAATTTATTTGGTATTGATTGTAAAAATAAATTTTACCATATAAAGGATTTAGAAATTTATAATAAATTAAAAAATAAAGTTTGATTTTAATTATAATTTTTATATCAGTTAATGAATTTGTGATGCCAGTACAAAAAAATACGAAAATGTCTTATGTGGATAATTTAAAAAAATTATTATTATTAGTTGCAATAAAACTATTTATTTATATATAGAAGCTATGGCGACAGTTAGTGTTACAGATGAAAATTTTGATTCGGAAGTAATTAAAGCATCCAAACCAGTTATAGTTGACTTTTGGGCCGAATGGTGTGGTCCATGTAAAATGATTGGCCCTGTATTAGAGGAGATCTCAGGCGAGATGTCGGATCAGGTAATAATTGCTAAACACAATATTGATAATGAACCTAATACTCCAGTTAAATATGGAATTAGAGGAATACCAACAATGTTACTATTTAAAGAAGGAGAATTAAAAGCTACAAAAGTTGGAGCAACAACTAAATCTAATATTGTTTCCTGGATAAAAGAAAATATTTAATTTAAATTTAGAACTTCACCTACCAAATATAAACTTCCAACAATTAAACAGATATTATTTTGATATTTATTAATTGATTGAATACTTTCCTCAATACTGTTGCACAAATTAATTTTTTTTTTAATTCCGTTTAATTTGTTTTTAAAGTCTTCCTTTGGAATTGATCCTGCTTGGTTAGGTATGTCTATTAATGTAATAGATTTTACATTGTTTTTAAAACATTCAATAAAACCTTGATGATCTTTGTCTTTCATCATCCCAATCACTAAATGTACGTCTTGATTTTGTTGTTTTATCCATTTTGTAATTGCTTTTGCTGCATTAATATTATGGCCTCCATCACAAACCAATCTATTTGATCCTATAATTTTTTTAAGTTTACCAAACTTAATTTCTTGAAGTCTTCCTTTAAGATCAATTTTTATTATTGCATTTTTAATATCCTTATCTTTTATATTAAATAATTTTCTTGATGCAGAAATAGATGTACTTATATTCGAAAGTTGATGATCACCCAATATATTGGGCTCAGGTAAGATTATTGATCCATCTTTGTCTTCATATTGAATGAAAGAATTTTCTGCTTTTAAAATATTAAAGTCTGTTCCAAAAAAGTATTTTTTAGATTGATTATTTATCAAGGCTTTTTCTATTTTTGATTTTATTTTTTTATTATCTTGCTTATTAACAAATATATTTGAGTCTAATAGATTTGCTGTTTTTTCATGAATTATTCCTTCAATTGTTTTATTTTCAATCCATTGTAAGTGATCTAGTCCAACAGAGCCTATTATAGAAGCCAAATTTTTTTTAAAAACATTGGTGCTATCAAATTTATGAAAAAGACCCGCCTCAATTAATGTTATGTTTTCTTTAAATTGTTCACAGTATTTTAAATATGCGCATGTTAAAATTTCAAAAAGTGTTGCTTGACCATAACCTAAAGTTTTTTCAACATCTTCAAGCAAATTAATAAGAATTTCTTCATTTATTTCTTTATCGTTAAATACAAATCTTTCAGTATAAGATTGAAGATGAGGAGACAGGTATAAATTACATTTATAACCTGACTGATTAAGTATAGCTTTAAGGCTTTGACAGATACTATATTTAGAGTTTGTACCTACAACAGAAATTACATTATTTAATTTATCTTGAGGATTTCCTAATTTATTTAAAAGATCGAAAGTTCTTTCCAAAGAAAGATCTAACTTTCTATGATGCTTTTGCTGCAGTCTCGAAATTAGCTTCTGAAGTTTCATCTGATATTCTATTATTTATATCAGAATTTTTCTTTAACAATATTGATAAAAGGGAACTTATTTTTTCTTGTAAATCTTTTCTTTCAACAATTAAATCAACAAAACCGCATTCTTGAACATATTCTGCACGTTGAAAGTTTTCTGGCAAATCTTCTTTTACTGTAGCTTGAATTACTCTGCGTCCAGCAAATGCAATTAAAGAATTTGGTTCTGCAAGAGTTATGTCACCCAACATAGCAAAAGATGCAGTAATACCCCCAGCTGTTGGATCTGTAAAACAAACTATATAGGGAATGTTATTTTTTTTTAATTCATTAACAGCTAAAGTTGTTCTGGTCATTTGTGTAAGCGCAATTGGTGACTCCATCATTCTTTGACCCCCTCCGCAAGGGAAAAACACAAATGGATTATTATTGTCAATTGCATGTTGAATTCCTGTAATAACTGCTTCACCTTCTGCCGAGGCAACACTACCACCAATAAAATCAAAATTGATTGCACCAGCTGTAATATTTATTCCATTTATGTTTCCTCTTGATATCATTACAGCACAATCTTGGTTAGTTTTTTTTCTAGCTTCTTTTAATCTATCGGTATATTTTTTTGAGTCTTCAAATCCCAAAGGATCGTCTTTAGGTATTGGTGTCTTTATTACTTCGTAATTATTTTTTCCAAAAAAAATATCAAACCTTTGTCTACAACTAATTCTATGATGTTTGCCGCATGAATTACAAACCCATAGGTTTTCCTCAAGTTCTTTTTTTAAAATTGGCCCTTTGCAACAAGATGTCCAATCACTACTCTCGATTTCTTCTTTAGTTGGTCTTTTTTTTAATACCTTTTTTATTTTATCACCAATATGAAGAACACGTTTTATCCAATTCATAATATTTTATTTTTTAACCTTGTTACCATCTTAACAACATTTGTGACAGGATTTTGTCTTTTTTTTAAAGATTCTGAAATTTTCTTACATAATGCGCTTCCTACTACTAAGCCATCGGCTTTTTTTAGCGATGAAATAGTTTTTTCAGTAATTCCAAAGCCAATCACAACATTTTTTGATCTATTTATTTTTTTAATAGATAAATATTTTTCCAAAATTTTTTTTGAAGAAACTTTAAGTTTGCCCCCAGTTGTTGATAGCATGCTTATATAATAAATCATATCATGTGAATCTTTTATAATTTTCTTCATTCTTTCTTTAGAAGTTGTAGGTGATAAGAGTTGAACAAAGCTTATTGATTTTTTCTTACATTTTTGAGCAAATTTTTTGTTTTCGGGCCAAGGCAAATCAACAACAATTAATCCATCTACTTTAGATAATTTGCAGTTTTTTAAAAAATTATTTTCACCGTTCTGATAAATTAAATTATAGTAACCCATTAATATTAAAGGTTTTTTAGGATTATTTTTTTTAAATCTTTTAGCAATTTGAAAAGTATCCTTTAAAGTGGTTCCATTTTTCAAAGATCTATAAGTGCTATTTTGAATCTGGCCTCCATCTGCAATAGGACAGTTGTGTAAAAATGATAGTTCTAGAATATCAACATATTTTGCAATTGAATTTAATATTTTTAATGAATTTTTTTTGGTATTATCGCCAGCAACAGTAAAAGATATGAGAGCTGTTCTTTTTTCTCTTTTAGTTTTTTTAAATGCTAAACTAATTGGAGATATTGTCATTATTTAAATTCCTAATCTCTGCTTTAAGATATCTTTGTCTTTATGTGCATCACCACATGAGTTTACAATTATAACTGTATCCTTGCTCAATTTTGGAGCTAATTTTATTGCCTCTGCAAATGCATGGCTAGGTTCCAAGCTTGGATTTAAATTTTCAAATTTGGTTACTAACATATATGCACTTAATGCTTCTTCATCAGTGGCTGCTGTGTACCTTGCTCTTTTTGCATCCTTTAAAAAACAATGTAGAGGAGAAACTCCTGGATAATCTAATCCAGCGCTAATAGATTCCGTTTCTTCTATTTGACCTTCTGGGGACATAATTACATATTGAGAGGCACCATGGAGAATTCCTATTTTTGAACCATAAGTTAGTGGAGCTGCATGTTTTTTACTTTGCTTTGGTCCCCCTGCTTCAACACCAACGAACTCAATTTGTTTTTTATTATAATGCATAAATTCATTCCAAAAGCCAAAGCTTGAAGAACCTCCTCCGACACAATTTAACAATTTTATTTTTTTTGGGATACTTCCAAACTCTTTTTTTATTTGTATAAAAAGTTCTCTAGAAATTTGTGATGTACTCCAGCCACAAATTTTGACGAAAATATTAGGTCCTACAGTTGAGCCTACACACATATGAGTAGTATCACAATTTGATACCCAGTATCTCATGCATTCACTAACAGCATCAACAAGTGTTTGGCTGCCCGTATAAACTGGAACTATTTCAGCGCCATTTTTTTTCATTGCATCACAGTTGGGTTTTTGTCTTTTAATGTCTTTTGCACCCATAAATATTTTACATTTTAAGCCAAATTTTTTTGCAGCCATACTAAGCATTTTTCCTGCATACCCTGCTCCTGTATCACCTACAATATATTTTTTTCCAGCTCTTTTAGCTATAAGGCAATGAACTGTAGCATTGTAAATTTTATGAGCACCTCCATTGGCTTCAGAAACAATTTTTGTCCATATTTGAGCACCGCCCAGACTTTTAGTTAAGTTTTCCAATTTTACGAAAGAAGTTGGCGATCCTACCCAATTTTTAAAATAATAATCTCTTTCTTTAATAAATTTTTTGTCTCTTCTTAATTTTTCAAACAAAACAGTAAGATCTTCGACAGGTTTTTTCAGTGTTTCAGGAATAAAATTGCCTCCGAATTTGCCTCCCCAAAAACCATTTTTATCATGTTGGTCAATTAATGGTATGTCCTTTTTAATTTTCATTGTTTAGTTTTTTTAACTTATTCAAAAAGTTTTTAATTTTTGATATATCTTTTACTTTATTTGTTTCTAAAGCACCAGAAACATCAACTATATCAGCTAAATTAAAAATTCTTTCAAGTTTATCTATGTTAATATTTCCAGCAATCATTTTAGTGACTTTGCTTTGAATTGAATTCATCCAATCAAAATTCCAATCTAAACTTAGTTCAAGCCCCGAACTATCCCAAAGAATAATATCGGCAATCTTTTCGAATTGTTTATAGTTTAAGATATCTTTTTTATTTTTAATTTGAATAGTTACAATTACTTTTTTATTAAATTTTAATTTGATATCAGAAATTGATTTTTCATTATAATTTCCATAGATTTGAAAATAATCTATATTTAGTTTTGAAAATTTTTCTAACTCCTCATTTTTTGGATTAACTAATACGCCAACATATTTTGTATATTTTTTTTCTATGTTTGTTAATTCCTTTGCTTTTTCAAATTGAATAAATCTATGACTTTTTGGATAATTTAAAATGAAACCACAATAATCTGCCTCATGTTGTACACAAGTTTTTACTTGTTCTGCACTGGAAAGACCACACACTTTCACTTTCATTATTTTAATTTAATGATTTAATTAATCTTTGCATATTCTTACTAATATTTCCTTGCGTAATACTTCTGCCAATTACAATTGAAGTAGCTCCATTTTTAAAAGCTTTTCTTGGAGTCATGATACGTTTTTGATCTTTAGCTTTGTCTCCAATTAATCTGATACCTGGAGTAATTATTTCTTTTTTAAAAATGTTTTTTACAAAGGGAACTTCATGTGCACTGCAAACAAAGGCATCCAAATTTGCTTTTGCGGCTAATCTAGCTTGTTTAACAACTAGTTTATTAACTGATTTAGTATGACCAATTTGTCTCAGTTTTCTATCATTTAATGATGTAAGCGTACTAACACCCACTATTTTAATTTTCCCAGATACTCTTTTCACAGCTTTTAGTGCATCTAGTCCTGAACTTATATGAATTGTTAAGTAATTTATCTTTAAATCTTTAATTGCTTTTACGGCAGAAGCACAGGTATTTGGTATGTCATTTAGTTTTAAATCTAAAAATGTAATTTTTTTTTTTATTTTTGAAACATAGTATCTGCCATATTTTGAATTAATAAATTCTAAACCAAATTTATATCCGATTTTTAAATTTTTTGTTTGAGTAAGCTTAATTATCTTTTTAACTTTTGAAATATTATTAGTGTCACAAGCTATAAAAATTTTATTATTCATTATTGTTTATTTTTTTAAAAAGCTTTTTACTCATTTTAAATCGAATTTTTCTTTTTTCTGGAGTTTCAAGTTTTTCACCCGTTCTTGGATTTCTTGACAATCTAGCTTTTTGAGTTTGTACAGACCATGTGCCAAAGTCCCTTAATTCAACATTTTCTCCTTTATTTAAAGCTATCTTAATTTCATTAAGAACAATATTTAAAGTTTTTTCTAAGTCTTTTTTTAAAAAATTGGGGTAATTATCAGAGAGTTGTTTTAGCAGCTTAGATTTTACAATAGCCAACTTGGATTACTTTTTTTCTTTTTTTTGTTTTTTTTCCAATTTATCTGATAAAGACGAAAATGGAAGATTTTTTCCTGAAAGTGGTGAACTAAATTTAGAAACTGCCTCTTTATTTTTTAACTCTTCTAGCAATTTTATACTAAGCGAGACCTTTCTTTTTTTTAAGTCTAATTCTGCAATTGCAGCATCAATACGTTCAGATCCAACAAATCTAGAAGGTCTAGCATCAGCAGAATTAATTGCAATTTGTGATTTTTTTATTATAAAATCCAATTCACATCCTTCTGGCTTGACCACAAGACCTTTATTATCAGAACTAACAACTTTCACGGTGATCGCATCATTTACTTTTTTGTACTTGAACCAGTCGAAAGGATCTGCTTTAGTTTGACGCAAGCCAACTCTAACTTTTTGTTGATCTTTTTTAATTTCTAAGACTTTTACTTTAAGCTTATCACCTTTTTGGTATTTTTTTAATTCAGCCTCTGGATCTTTTCCATATGTAAGATCATTACAATGAAGAAATGCATCAATTCCCAAATCATCTATTGTTAAATATATAGCATATTCGTTAAAGGTTTTTACAACACCTTCAACTTCAGTTCCAATTGGGTATTTTTTTTCCATCAATTCATATGGATTTTTTTGAGTTAGACGGTGAGAGATTGCAATTCTTCTTTTTTCTTTGTCAATTTCAGTAATTACACATTCAATTTCATCACCTACTTTGAACATTTTTTTTGCAGAAGGATTTTTCTTTGTCCAACTTAATTCGCTTGAATGTAACAAGGTAGAGAGTCCAGGCTCTAATTCGCAAAATGCTCCAAAATCCATTATTTTAACAACCTTTACTTTGTATGGTTTATTTAATTCATAGTTTGAAATGTGTCCAAAAGGATCAGGAGAAAGTTGTTTTATGCTACAGCCAACTTGTAATTTTTCTTTATCAACACTAATGACTAATAAATCATGTTTTTCACCAATATTAAAAATTTCATCTGGGTGATTTATTCTTGAGTAACTTATTTCTTGTAAATGGACCAACACATCCAATTCAGAATTGACATCAAAAAAACAGCCAAAACTTGAGTAACCTTTAACTACCGCATTTTTAATTACATCTCCAACCTTATACTTTTCAACAATTTTTGCTTTATCTTCTTTTTTATTTGAAGAAATTATTTGTCGTCTTGATACGCAAGCATTTCCCCTAATTTTGTCCAATTTGATTAGCGCAAATTTCTGAGGTTCATTCATTAAATGAGAAATATCTTTTAGTGGTTTATCCGAAATTTGAGATCCAGGACAAAACATTAATGATCCTGTATCAAGATGTTCAACTATAACACCACCTTTACACTTTGAAGTAATTTTACCAATTATAGGCTCATTTTTTTCATAAGCTTTTTCTAATTCAAACCATCCTTTAATTTTTTGTGCTTTTATTGCCGAAACTACAACTTCACCATTTCTATCCTCGATTTTTTCAAGCAAAACTGAAATTTTATCTCCAACTTTAATATTTTCATAAATTTTTATAGTCTTTACTTCATTAATATCTAATACTGGCTCTGATTTTAATCCTTCGATAAATAAGAATATAAATTTTTCAGTAATTTTTGAGATCTTTCCTTCTACAATTTTTCCTTCTTCAATTTTATTTCTTGATAATTGGTTATTTAACAGTTCAACAAATTCTTTGGAAGCGGTAGTATTTATTTCTTTATAAATTTCCATTAATTTTTAATTTTTTATCAATTATTTTTTTTATTTTTAAAAAACATGCTCTTTTAGATAAATTTGTAGTATTAATCAAGATTGAATCTTTTGTTCTTTTAAGGGGCGATATTCTTCTATTATAGTCACTTTTATCTCGTTTTTTAATGCTTTTAAGTACCTTGTTATATGGTATTTTTTTATTAAGACTTTTTAGTTCCAAGTATCTTCTTTTTGCTCTTGTTTTAATGCTTGCAGTAATGAAGAATTTAAAATCTGCATTAGGAATAATTTTATAAGTTATATCTCTTCCATCCAAGCAAGATCCATTATATTTTTTTGGTGGGTTATATGCACATTTAATCTGAAAATTATGAACTAGTTTTCTAATTTTTTTGTTTTTTGCAATAATTGATGCAGCTACTCCAACTTCATTAGTTAATAATTTTTTATTTTTTAAATCTGTTATTTTTAATTTTTTTATTTTGTTAATTATGAAAGAAGAACTAAATTTTTTTGAATTTTTAATTTTATAATATCCTAAAAGTCTATAAATTTTGCCAGTATCTAAATATAATAATTTATAATGCTTTGAAATTAGTTTAGCCTGTGTTCCTGCACCAGCAGCAGCTGGACTATCTATAGCGACTTTTAGATTTCTTTTTAACTTCATAAATTTATTTTTGACCCAAGATCTTTTTTAAGAATTTTGAAAAATGATGGAAATGAAGTTCTAATTGATTCTGGATTATGTATTTTCCATTCTCCGCCAAGGGTTAATGCTGCAATTGTACTCATTGCCATAACTCTATGGTCTTTTAAATAATTTTTTATTTCGTATCTATTATTTAATTTTAAGTTTGGTTGTCCCCATATTTTGATACCATGATTTTTAATTAATTTATTTTTAACACCCATCATACTTAGAATTTTTGATCCCCAATCTAATCTTCTAGATTCTTTTTTGTTTAATTCTTCGAGATTTTTGAAGTAAGAAACTCCTTTAGCCTTAGCGGCAGCAAGAAAAATTATCAGAAATTCATCGATGGCACTAGTATTTAATTTAGAAGGACAGTTTATTGAATTTAATGATTTAGCACTTCTTACATGAATATCGGCAACCATCTCACCTTTGTAATTTTTTTTATTTTTTAAATTTATTTTTGCACCCATTTTATTTAGTATTTGTATGATCCCACTTCTTGATTTATTTACTCCTACATTTTCTATAATAAGTTTACTATCTTGAGACAATAGGGTTAACACAATAAAAAAAGCACTAGAGCTAATGTCTGAAGGAATATTATAGTTAAAGGCTTTAAAATTTTGTTTACCTTTAACTTTGATAATTTCAAAATTGTTAAATTTTTTTATTTTTATAGGAATTTTTAAATACTTGAATAAAAGTTCAGTATGATTCCTTGAAGGTTTGCATATTAGTTTAGTTTCACCAGGAACAGATAAAGCGGCGAGCATAACAGCACTTTTACATTGGCTAGAACCTTTGAGTTCTAAGTAGTTTATTGGAGTTAAATAATTACTACCTTTTATATATAAAGGTAAAGTATATTTGTTTTTTGGATAAAAAGTTGCACCAAATTCTGTGAGTGGATCAATTATTCTTTTCATGTCTCTCTTTGATAATGATTTATCTCCTATTATTTTTATTTTTTTCGAAGAGTTAATTAGAAGAGAGGTCAGCAGCCGTACACAAGTGCCCGAATTGTTTCCGTTTAAAGTTAAATTATCTTTATATACATAACTATTTAATCCATTGCCAGTAATTAGACAAAAATTATTTTTTTTATCCCATCTAATTTTTACTCCAAGTTTTTTTAGACAATTAATTGTACTTTCTACATCTTCAGATTTTAACAAATTGTCAGCTTTTGATTTTCCAATTGCTTGTGAAGCTAGGATAGCAAAACGAATACTTAAACTTTTATCACCATCTACTTTTATTTTTTTATTATATTTTTTTATTATACGATTAATTATAATAGGTTTTGGCATTTTGACTTTCTATTAATTGAATTTAAATGAATCGCCAAAATATTGACTTCTTGCCGTAACATTATTCATAAGTTGGGAAGGTGTTCCTTGAGCTATGACTTTTCCATTAGAAAGTATTATCGATGAGTCTGCTACAGCTAAAATATCTCTAGCTGCATGATCACATATAATGATTGAAATTTTTGGATTTTCTGTTTGCAAGTTTACAATTATTTCTTGAAGCATTTTGATTGTAAGTAAGTCCAATGCAGAATAAGGTTCATCAAGCAATAATATTTGAGGATCCCCTAAAAGCGCTAGTGCAATTACACATTTTTTTCGTTGTCCACCAGATAATAATTTAGTTTTTATATCCCTGACTGAATCTAATTCAAATTTTGAAATTAGTTTATTAATTTTTTCGTTTCTAATTCGATCATCTTTTATTAAAACTTCACCAACACACTTTAAATTTTCATACAATGTAAGATCGGAAAAAAAACCACCATATTGAGGACAAAAACCTATTTTAAATTTTGTTGTTCTTTCATAAATTGGATAATTTGTTGCATTGATACCATTAAATAATATTGAACCGTAAGCTGGTTTTATTAAACCAGTTATCAAATTGAAAATAGTAGATTTTCCAACTCCGTTTGGCCCCAATAATCCTAGAATTTGTCCTTGATTAGCATCAAAATTAATATTGTCTAAAATTTGTCTCTTGCCAAATGATAAAGAGATTTTTTTTAAAGAAACTATTGGTTTTTGTTTTTTAAATGATTTGATTCTAAATTTTTTTATTACAGCCATAATTATTTTTCATTTATAATTTATTATTTTAATTTTTTCAGAATTATTATCCATAAAAATTTTAGTATTTTTTGTTATTAAATCAATTTCCAATCTATCAGCAGTTAATTTTGTTCCTGGTTTGTTATAAACTATATTTTTATACATCGATGCTTTATTATCATTAAATGATATATCTAAATTTTCACTAGTTGTTTTATGAATTAAATGAGTTAATTCAACATTTTCAAAAAAATTGGTTTCATGATCTATTTTGTTATAAATCGCATATTTTGACACTATTTTGATTGGTGGACTGTCTTTTAAATATATTAAAGCTTTTACATTAGTCATAAACATTTTATTTGAATTTTGAATATCAACTTTTCCAAATTCTGAAAAAAGTTCATAATAGTTACCAGATTTATCAGAAAATGAATAATTTATATCTTTTATTAAAGTTCCAGTTTCACTGTCAATTTTTGTTTCTGTATTTATAATTTTATCTGTTTCTAAGTTTGTTTTTTTTTGGCTTTTTTCTTCACTAAAATAAATAAAAAAAACAGATAAAATTATTCCCAATAATATTATAAATAATAATAATTGAATTATTATTTTTTTATTCATTTACCGAACATTTTCTAGGACTTTATGTATATGTAGCACGCCTATAGTTTTATTTTTTTTATTATTTTTGTGAACAAGAAGGCTAGTTATACGTTTGCTATTCATTAAATTTAAACATTGGATCGCAAGCATATCTCTATCTATACTCAATGGCTTTTTAGTCATGATGTCTTTAACTTTTAAATCATGTAGGTTTTTATATTTTTGACTAGCTCTTTTCACATCTCCATCAACTATCAGGCCACTTGTTAATTTTTTTTTATTTCTAACAACAAGAAGTCCTAATTTTTTTTTAGAAAGTATTTTTAAAGTTTTTTTCATTTTACTATTTTCTGATATAAAAGGTGGCTTAACCATTAAGTCGCTTGAACAAAGAAGTTTTTTTGACAAAGTTCCACCAGGATGAAATTTGCGAAATACTTTTATACCGTGTTTTTTATATTTCATAACAGCAATTACTAGAGAACTTCCTATTGATGCCTGGGTAATTAAGCTACTACTTGGAACAATGCTTCCTTCGCCTGCTTCTTTAACTTCGGGAATTAAAATTTTTATATTAGCTGCTTTATATAAAACAGAATTTTTTTTAGAAGTTATTCCAATTAATGTTATATTGTGTTTTTTAGAATATGAGATAATTGGATCAAGCTCAGAAGATGAACCTGAATTACTGATAAGTATTAAAATATCTTTTTTTATAGATGTTGATATTGCACCAAGATCGCCATGAGCAGCATCAGCAGCAGACTGCAAAGCGAAAGAACTTGCTCCAATTGAATTCAATGAAGAAGCAATTAAGTTTGCTAAGTGACCAGATTTTCCAACTCCAACCAATATACATTTAGATTGACAATCACCTATAGCTTTTACAGCTTTGTTAAAAGAGTTGCCAATTGATTTTTTTAATTTATTTAAAGCTGATATTTGTAGATTTATAGTAGTTTCTGCTGATTTATTGTATTTATTATTTTTCATTCATGACTCCATATATCTATATTTTCATATCCAGCCAAATCAAGATCCACTCTTACTTTTAAATATTTTAAAGCATTTTTATAAAGTTCCATTCTTTTTTCTCTAATCAAAATTTTATTTAGTTCTTGATTTATTTTTGAAATATATAAAACGTCATTGCTAGAATATTTTAATTGTTCTGGGTCTAAATTTTTTTTTCCAAAATCTGAAGATTGTTTAGCTTTTGATATTGATACACCGCAAAATTCTTGGACTAAGACTTTATAGGAATGCAAACTCGAATATCCTCTCGCTAGTTTACTTTGTAATTTAGTACATTCAATGTTTTCAACATCTATTTTTAGAGCCCATTTTATCATTTGTAAGTCTTTACGCGCGTAATGAAAAATTTTTTTGACATTTTGGTTAGTTAATAATTTAACTAAATTTGGCGATTTATACGTTTCTCTATTAATAAATTGAACTATGTGTACTTCTTTAGACCCTTCAAAATGTAATTGGATAAGACATAGCTTGTCTTTAGGAGGATTCAAACCTGTAAACTCGCAATCACATGCGACCACAGGGCCTAATTTTAAATTTGCTGGAAGATCATCTTTATGTAGTTTAATAATAGTACTCATTGCTAATGTTTATTTATATATATTTATTGTGATATGAAACCTAAAAATTGTCTAATTTTTGGCGCTTCGGGATTAATTGGTCGTCATTTAATAAGAAAGTTAACTAAAAATAATTACAAAGTAACAGCTATAACAAGAAATATTCATCAAAAAGGATATTTATTAAAAACCCAAGGAAATGCTGGATATATTGAAATTGTTGAGGCTAGTATTTTTGATGAGGATAAAATTGATAATTTAATAAAAAATGCAGATGTATGTATAAATCTGATAGGAATTTTATATCAGAAAGGAAAGCTCAATACATTTAAGAATATTCATGAAAAATTTCCAATTTTTTTATCAAATTTATGCAGAAAGCATAAAGTTGAACAGTTTTTTCATTTGTCTGCTCTTGGAATTGAAAATGCAGAAGATAGTTTATATGCATCTAGTAAGCTAAAAGGTGAATTTTTTATAAGAAAAAATTTTAAAGAAGCAAATATATTAAAACCCTCTGTGATTTATTCTGTTGATGACAAATTTACTACCAGTTTTATGAGAATTCTTGCTTTATCACCAATGTTTCCTTTGTACTATAATGGCTCAACTTTGTTTAGACCTATTTATATTTCAGATCTTACTGAAATAATTTATCAGATGATTGAAAAAAATATAAAATCTACAATAATGGAATGTGTTGGTCCAGAAGAAATCTCTCTGAAAAATATTTTAAAAAGACTATCGAAATTAATTGATAAAAAAAGACTATTAATACCTATACCTTTGCCAATTGCAAAATTATCAGCAATTTTTTTTCAATTTTTTCCTAGACCATTGATAACATTGGATCAACTTAAACTATTAAAATATAATAATGTTCCTTCAGGAAAATATAAAACTAATTTTGATTTTAAAATGCCCAGCATTACATGTTTTGAGGATGGAGTAAAAAAATATTCTTTTATGTGGAGAGATGGCGGACAATTTTCTACAGTCAAAGAAACGAAAAATTAATATAACTAAATATTTTTAATAATAAATAAGTCATTAAAAAAATTTTTAAATTAAATAATTAAATATAAAGTGGTTGATCCAATATTTTAAGCTGACTTGATTTTTTTCTCAATAAATTTAGGAACTTCATCTTCTTTTTCTACCACATCTTCTTTTTTTGTCCTAGGTTGGAATATTACCATAAGATGGAGTGGACAATAGCTAAATTTCTGTTTTGCACTATTAACAGTTTTTCTTCCACAAAATGTTGCATTTGGTTCATTTGGATGCACGTTATGATCCATATATTTACAAGTATCTTCGGTTAATTCTTCCAAAGTTAAGTTTCTTGAGGGTTCAAAATTTTTTTCTATTAAAAGAGATCTAAATTTGTTTCTTCGTCCTCTAATTTTTGTTTTTTGAAATTTTTCACTGATTCCTTTTGAAATTACTTCATCGGCGCTTTTGCTATTTTTTATTTTTGTAGAAAGAGAAAGTCTATGTGCTTTACCAATTACTGCATTCCTACTTACATCTCCAATTATCTCTGCTATTTGGCTCGCTGTACTTCCTTTTCCCCATAATTCTTTCAATTTTTTTACTTTTTCTTCATTCCAGCTCATAACAACTATATATAGTATATTTAATAAATAATTTACAACATAGAGTACACACAATAATAATTTAAAAACAAGCTAAAATATTGTTTTTTCCACAAAATTTATAAAAAAACGTTATGAATATTTTAATATGTCAGGAATGCAAAAAAAATATCAAATTGGAGTAAGAAAATTTGGATTAATTAACTGGGTAGGTTTTTACAATTTATACGTTAAAGAAGTTTACAGATTTTTTAACGTGTGGATTCAAACTTTATTTTCACCGCTCATTTCTAGTTTGTTATTCTTATCCGTCCTCTCACTTGCAATTGGAAATGATAGGGGAGATGTATTGGGCTTTCCATTCATTAGCTTTTTGGCACCAGGCCTTATTGCTATGTCAATTATTCAACAAAGTTTTTCTCACTCATCTTCTTCATTCATGATAGGTAAAATACAAGGAATTATAATTGATACCTTATTAGCACCTCTCTCAGCAGCCGAAGTTACTTTGGCGATAATTTTAGCAGCTGTTACAAGAAGTGTAATTATAACAATAATATCAATTTTGGTATTTTCTTTGATAATTGATCTACACATTTATAGTGTACTATATATATTTATATTTGCTTTTTTGGGATCGTTTATTCTTGGAGCCCTAGGCATTATTGCAGGTTTATGGGCAGAAAAATTTGATCATATGGCAACAGTTACCAATTTTATTATAACTCCACTATCTTTTTTAAGTGGTGTTTTTTATTCTGTAGATAGACTTCCAGTTTTCTTTAAATCGATAAGCCAAATTAATCCCTTTTTTTATATGATAGATGGTTTTAGGTATGGTTTTTTGGGAACATCTGATGGTTCAATTAATTTTGGTATAGCTTATTTAACAATTTTATCAATTATAATGTGGTTCATATCTTATTATTTATTTAAAATAGGATATAAAATTAAATCTTAAAAAATGGTGAGCGCACTTGCTAAAAATTATAGTAGAAGAAAAATTTCTTTTAAAAAAGGAAAAGGAAGTTTTCTCTATGCTAATAATGGGAAAAAATATTTAGATTTTGTTCAAGGGATAGCAGTAAATTCTTTAGGACATTCAAATCCGAATTTAATCAAAGCAGTTAGTCAACAATCAAAAAAATTATGGCATATATCAAATGCATTTATTATACCTGAGGGCGAAAGATTAGCTAAAAGGTTAACAAAAAAAACATTTGCAGATTATGTTATTTTTCAAAATAGCGGAACAGAAGCAACCGAAGTAGCAATAAAAGTTGCAAGAAGATATTTTTATTCAATTGGGCAACCAAAAAAAAATAGAGTTCTTTGTATAAAAAACTCATTTCATGGCAGAACATTGGCAGCAATTTTTGCAAGTGGTTCAAAAAAAATGATTGAGGGGTTTGGACCAAAAGTACAGGGTTTTGACCACTTTGAATTTGGCAACATTAAATCTCTAAAAAAATCTATAACAAAGAAAACAGCAGCAATTATGGTTGAAACTGTTATGGGCGAAGGAGGAATTAAAGTTATTTCAAAAAAATTTTTAAAAGAAATTGAAAAAATTTGTAAGAAAAAAAAAATTTTATTAATTTTTGACGAAATACAATGTGGAATAGGGAGAAGTGGAAAATTTTTTGCTTATGAATATTCAAACGTTAAACCTGATATTGTTCCTATAGCAAAAGGCATTGGGGGAGGATTTCCAATTGGTGCAGTTTTAATGAATAAAAAAGTAGCATCAGGAATGATACCTGGCTCCCATGGCTCCACTTTTGGGGGCAATCCGTTAGCAATGAGCGTAGGTAACGCTGTATTAGATCAGATATTTAAAAGAGGTTTTTTAAAAAATGTTCAAAAAATTTCTAAATATTTTCATTCTGAGCTCAAGAAAATTTGGAAAGATTATCCAAACATAATTAAAGAAGTAAGAGGATTAGGGCTATTGATAGGATTACAACTTCATCAAGATCAATCAAGATTTATTAAAAAATTAATGGAAAATAATCTTTTAACAATAAAAGCTGGAGAAAATGTAGTAAGAATACTTCCACCGCTTACAGTTAAGAAAAAGGAAGTTGATTTAGCAATTAAGATTATAAAAAAAGTTTGTAAGATATACAAAGTTTAATGAAACATTTTATAAATCTTAAAGATATTCCTGCTTCAGATTTAAGAAAAATTATTTTAGATGCAAAAAAAAGAAAGAAAAAAAGAAAAAATCTTAATACTTTAGATTTGGACAAGGATAGACCATTAAAAGGAAAACTACTTATCCAAATGTATGAAAAAGCAAGTTCAAGAACAAGAATAAGTTTTTATCTTGCAATAAAACAATTGGGTGGAGAAACTTTAACTCTCAGGGCTAATGAATTGCATTTAGGAAAAGGAGGCGAAAGTCTGGCAGACACAGCAAAAATTTTATCGACTTATGGAAATGGTTTCATGCTTAGAACTGACAGTGATAAAAAAATAGAAGAATTTAGTAAACATTTAACTATCCCAATTATTAATGGCTTGAGTCCATCATCACATCCAACACAAGTCCTATCAGATGTATTTACAATTGAAGAAATTAAAAAAAAACCTATTTCAAAATTAAATATTTGCTGGATAGGAGATTCAAACAATGTTCTAAATAGTTTGATTGCGGCTTCTGTTAAATTTTCATTTAATTTAAATGTTAGTTGTCCAAAAAATTATGAACCAAAAAAATTTGTAATGAATTGGGTTAAAAAAAATAAAAGAAAAATTAATATATTTAATAATCCAAAAAAAGCCGCTAAAAATGCTGATGTTATATTTTCTGATAAAGTTGTGTCTTTAAACGATAAGGTAAATAAAGTAAAAAAAATTAAAGATTTTAAAAAATTTAGGATAGATTCAAAATTAATGAGCTTTGCTAATAAAGATGCAATTTTTCTGCATTGTTTGCCTAGAGGACCTGAAGTTTCAGAAAAAGTTTTTTTTGATAAACAATCAAAAGTTTGGCAGCAAGCACTTAATAGAGTTCATGTACAGAAAAGTATTTTATTATATTGTTTAGAAAAATTAAGGTAGAGGTTTAGGATTATCACTATTTTCATTAAGGTAAAGTATTACTGAGGCTCTATCTTCTTCCTTTTTTAAACCTGCAAATCCCATTTTGTTACCTTTTATCCATTTAGATGGTTTTATTAAAAAACCATTCATTTCTTCCCAAGTCCATTCTTTGCCATAAGATAATAATGCTTTTGAATATTTATAATCAGATACCGAACCTATAGGTCTAAACATTACGTTCCAAAGTTTTGGGCCAATTTTATTTCCTCCACTTGCATTTATTGAATGACAGGCTGCACATTTTTTAAATACTTTTTTACCATCTTCAGCGCTACCTAATGCTAGAAGAGACGCAATATCAATTTGGCTTTCAGAATTTTCTGCTGCGCTTGAGGCACTAGCAGCTTTAACTTCAACTTTGTAGCCTGGTATATCTGGTTTTTTTACATGAAATATTATGTCGGTTATTTTGCCTATGCCAAAAACAAGTAATACTGTAACTAAAATTGCAGCAATTATCTTATTTATTTCAAATGAATCCATTTTAATTTTTTAAATAATAAACATATAACATGATAAATTGAAAATTACTTAAGTTTTAATTTGTTAATTTGCGTCCGTTGGACGCATAGGCTAAAAGCATCAAAAATGAGCAAAGTTTTAATTTTAATTCCATCAAGGATGGCAGCTAAACGATTGCCGGGCAAGCCTCTTTTGGAGATCAAAGGCATCCCTATAATTTCTCATGTAGTAAAAAGAGGACAAGAAACTGAGCTTGGAGAGGTAGTAGTATGTGCCGAAGATAAAGAAATTGTTTTAGCAGTAGAAAAAAATGGAGGAAGGGCTATTTTGACTGGAAATTATCATAAAAATGGAACAGAGAGAATTTATGAAGGTTTACAAAAACTACAAATTGCAGATGTTGATTATGTAATATCTTTGCAAGGTGATGAACCACAAATTAATCCAGAGGATATAAAAAATTTATACAAACATGTAAATGAAAATAATTCAGATATTGGAACATTAGCAGCAAAAATTGACGAAGATAAAATATTTGATAATGCAAATATCGTAAAAGTTAAAACTCAAGAAAAATTAAAAGATAATAATTTTGTTCTAGCAAAGGATTTTTCAAGAAAAAATCTTTCAAAAGAAAGTTCAAATGTTTATCATCATATAGGAATTTATTGTTATAAAGTTTCAATTTTAAAAAAATATGTTAATTTAAAACATAGCCCAAATGAAATTGAAAATAGACTGGAGCAACTTCGTGCTCTTGATAACAATATAAAAATTAATGTAGCCTTAGCTAGATCTTCACCTATTGGCATTGACACCAAAGAAGATTATATAGCTTTAAAAAAAATTATGGAATATAAGTCTTAAATTATGAAAATTGCATATCAAGGAATTAAAGGTAGCTATAGCGAAAGCTGTGCAAAAGAATTATATCCTGACTGCATGATGATTTCATGTAAAACATTTGATGATGTTTTTAAGAAAGCTAATGAAGATGATCAAGTCATGGCTATTATTCCAGAGTCAAATAGAACAACGGGAAATATAGGCGTAGAATATTTAATTTTTAAATATCGTTTAAATATATATAAGGAAAAATTTTATCCAATTAACCATCACCTGTTAGCTTTGCCTGGATCTAAAATTCAAGATATACAAAATGTTTATTCTCACTCACAAGGTTTAAGTCAGTGTTCAAATTTTATTAAAAAAAATAATCTTATAGAAAATGTTCGTGCGGATACGGCTGGTAGTGCAAAATATATATCTGAAGCCAAAATTAAAAGTGAAGCAGCTATAGCATCAAAAGAAAGTGCAAAAATTTACAATTTAGAAATAATATCATCTGATATCCAAGATGAGAAAGGTAATGTAACTAGATTTTTGTTAATGGGAAAATCAGTTAAACAACCCCCATTAAAAAAAGAAAAATATATAACTTCTTTTTTATTTAAATTAAAAAGTAAACCCGCAGCACTATATTCTGCTTTGTCAGGCTTTGCTATTCAGGGAGTTAATTTAACTAAGCTACAAAGTTATCCAGAAAAAAATTCATTTTCATCTTATTTTTTTCTTTGTGATTTAGATGGTCATATAGAGGAGCCAAAGGTACAAAAATCATTAGAAGAACTTGGATTGCATTGTGAGGATTTTCAC
The DNA here is from genome assembly GCA_902566775.1 of uncultured Pelagibacteraceae bacterium. GTDB lineage: Bacteria > Pseudomonadota > Alphaproteobacteria > Pelagibacterales > Pelagibacteraceae > Pelagibacter. The sequence continues at coordinate 82,375 of CACFKF010000002.1, forward strand.
GTATTAGGTGTTTTTATTTCAGATAAATTTAGGGATAAATAAATTTATTTTTACTTTTCTTGTGGAATAGAAAACTTTACTGTTATAATAAGTTTGGAGGCCAATCAGGTGAAGGTACCATGAATTCCCCCAGGCTTGAAAAAGAGCAAGGGTAATGAGTAATATTCAGGTTGGTTGGTCTCCTATTTATATCATGAATAATAATAAAATTTTAGCACTAAAATATAGACCACAAGCTTTTGAAGATTTAATCGGGCAAGATGTGGTAGCTAAAACTATATTGAATTCTTTAAAAGAAAAAAAAATTCCAAATGCATATTTATTTACTGGAATTAGAGGAGTTGGAAAAACCACAATAGCGAGGATAATTGCAAAAGCTTTAAATTGTGGAAAAGGAATAGAAAATCTTTGTAAAGAAAAGATGTGTGAACACTGTGAGGCTATAACAAATTCAAATCACATCGATGTTCTCGAAATGGATGCTGCCAGCAAAACTGGAGTTGATGATGTTAGAGATTTAATTGAATTTTCTAGATATGGACCCACATCTGCAAAATACAAAATTTTCATAGTTGATGAAGTTCATCAAATGTCAAAGTCAGCATTTAATGCACTGTTAAAAACTTTAGAAGAACCACCTCAGTATTTAAAATTTATATTTGCAACAACAGAAATTAAAAAATTGCCAGTTACAGTGGTGTCAAGATGTCAAAGGTTTGACTTACCTAGAATTAAATCAAATGAATTATTTGATTTTATTAAAAAAGTTAGCGAAAAAGAAAAAGGAAAAGTTACAGACGAAGCATTAAAGTTAATTGTAAAAATTTCTGAAGGTTCAGTCAGAGACGCTCTTTCACTTTTGGACCGTGCTCTTGTTAGTTTAGAAAAAAATTCTGAATTAGATCTGGATATGGCTCAAAAAATATTTGGGTGTTTTGATAAATCAAATTTAATTGAATTATTTGAATCAATATTTTTGGCAGAAGAAAAAAAAGTAATAGATATTTATAGATCAATTTACAATCAAGGAGTAGAGCCAAAGGTATTTTTAAATGATTTTTTAGAAATACTTTATTATTTAAAAAATATTTCTTACTTAAAAATTGATGGAACAAATTTTAATTTAAATGATACAGATTTTAGTAGGATAAAAAAATTAGCTAGCTCAGTTAATAATGAAATTTTGTTGTTGTTTTGGCAATTTACTATTAAGACTTTGGAAGAAGTAGAAGTTGTATCTAATCAACATATAGCAATGGAGATGTTCTTAATAAGGTTAATGTACTTAAAAGAAATATCAAATTATAATTTAGCAGAGATTAACAACAATAAATCTAATGAATATAGCATTGACAAAGGTTTAGAAAATAGAACTGTAGATAACAAAAACAATGATGATTTATCTGATATTAAAAATAAAACAATAGGACAAATAAAAAATATTGTTCAAGAAAAAAAACAAACAGAAAAAACAATATTTAAATCAACAGATCAGACAAAATTAGTAATAAAAAGTTTTGAAGATCTAATTAATCATTGTTCTTCAAAAAGAGAAATTAAATTAAAACACGAATTAGAAACTAATGTAAATTTAGTAAGTTTCGAAAATAAAAGAATCGAAATTTCTTTTAACGAAAAATTGGATAAAGAGTTTATAAAAAATTTATCTTCTAAATTATATGAGTGGACACATGATAGATGGATTATTTCCTTATCAAAAGAAAGTGGTCAGCTATCAAAAAAAGAAAAAGAAGAAATTTTAAAAAATGAACTTTTAGAGAAAGCAAAAAAAAGTGAAACATACAAAAAAGTTTTAGAAGTTTTTCCAGATGCTGAATTAATTAACGTTGAAAAAAATATGGATAAAAAAAATGACTGATTTTGATAAAATTTTAAATAAAGCCAAAGAATTAGAGACCAAGATGAAAGAAAGCCAGGAGAAAATAAAAAGTATTCAGGTTCAAGGAACTTCCGGAGCAGACTCTGTAAAAGTTACACTTAATGGAGATGGTGAAATGGTTAAATTAGAAATATCCTCAGAAACAGTTAAAGAAGAAAAGTCTATTATTGAGGATTTAATAGTTGCTGCTCATAATAATGCAAAAGCTCAATTAAAAACAAAAACTTCTGAAGAAATTTCAAAAGCCACAGGAGAATTTGGTATACCTGGATTTAAATGGCCAATTTAATTTAATGAAAAATATTGATGAAATAGAAGAATTGGTTAAATTAATATCAAAATTACCAGGTTTAGGCCCCAAGTCAGCAAAAAGAATAATATTAAAACTAATAAACTCCAGGGAAGAACTTATGAAGCCAATGGCAAATTGTTTGGTTAAAGCCTATAAAAATGTTTCAAGATGCAATTCTTGCGGGGCATTAAAATCTAACTTAATTGGTTGCAATAATTGTGAAAAAGTCGAGAAAAAATATAATAAAATTTGTGTGGTAGAAACTATTGCTGACCAGTGGAGTATAGAAAATTCAAATATATACCAAGGTTATTTTCATATTTTAGGAGGAACGCTTTCTTCCTCTAATAGTCAGAGAAAAGAAGATCTTTTAATTTCATCTTTAGTTGAACGAGTGAAGAAAGATTCAATAGAAGAAGTGATAATAGCTACTAGCGCAACTGTAGAAGGACAAACTACTGCTCATTATATAAAAGATAGTCTTAAGGATACAAATGTTAAGGTTTCAAAATTGGCACAAGGATTACCAGTTGGTGGTGAAATTGAAAGTTTAGATGATGGAACTTTATTTTCCGCTTTTAAAAATAGAAGGCATATAGAACATAATTCTGATTAATTTTTTTTAAGAAGTCTATTTAAATGAAGAATAGGCTCGGTGTAACCTGAAGGCTGAATTCTCCCATGAAAAATAAGTTCACAAGCCGCTTTAAAAGCTATCGATTTATCAAAGTTACCAGACATAGTCTGATAAGGAGCATGTCCTTTTAAAGCAGGGTCTTTAATGTTTTGGTTATCAACCACCTTTGCCATTTTTTTCATAATTTCTAAAACTTGTTTTTTACTACAGGCGCCGTGATGTAACCAATTAGCAATATGTTGTGAAGAGATTCTTAATGTTGCTCTATCTTCCATTAAGCCAATTCCGTTGATATCAGGAACTTTGGAGCAACCTACTGATTGATCAATCCATCTTACTACATATCCTAAAATTCCTTGAGCATTATTTTTTAATTCCGTAGTAATTTCTTCCATTGACCAATTTGGTCTATCAGCAATAGGAATAGTTAAGAGATCTAAAAGTTTTGCTGGTTTTCTTTTTAACAATTCTTTCTGTTTAGCAAAGACATCAACCTCATGATAGTGCATGGCATGCAATGCTGCTGCGGTAGGACTTGGAACCCAAGCGCAATTAGCTCCTGCCAAAAGATGAGCAATTTTTTGTTTAATCATTTCTGCCATTAAATCAGGTGCAGCATACATTCCTTTACCTATTTGTGCTTTACCTAAGAATCCACATTCAAGTCCAATATCTACGTTATTATTTTCATAGGCGGTTATCCATTTTGATGATTTCATATCACCTTTTTTAATCATTAGACCAGCTTCCATTGATGTATGCATTTCGTCCCCTGTTCTGTCTAAAAATCCTGTATTTATGAAAAAAACTCTATTTTTTAAAGCCCGAATACACTCTTTTAAATTTACAGAAGTTCTTCTTTCTTCGTCCATTATTCCGCATTTAATTGTGTGTTTCTTTAAATTTAATAACTTTTCAACTTTTTCGAAAATTAAGTCAGTAAAAGCACATTCATCAGGCCCATGCATTTTTGGTTTAACAATGTAAATAGAGTTTAATTTAGAGTTTTCTTTTCTTTTTAAATCATGGAGACATGCAGTAGAAGTAATAAAAGCATCAAGAATTCCTTCTGGACATTCTGAGCCATCTTTTAAAAGAATAGCAGGATTAGTCATAAGATGGCCAACATTTCTATTCAACAATAATGATCTACCAGACAATTTAAATTTTTTACCTGTAAGAGATATATAACTTCGATTTGGATTTAATTTTCTTAAAAGATTCTTGCCATTTTTTTTAAATTCTATTTTTAGGTTACCTTTCATCATACCTAACCAATTTTTATAACCAATAACTTTGTCTTCAGCATCTACTGCAGCAACACTATCTTCATGATCACAAATAGTTGTAATTGCTGATTCCAAAAACACATCGTGTATTTCAATAATATCTTGATTGCCATCAGGGTTATTCACTTCAAGTGTTCCATCTTGATCAAATAAAATATCAATATGAAGATTATTATTTACAAATAAAAGTGAAGAAAGAAGCTTGGATTTTTTTGTATATCCAACAAACTGTTTAGGATTTTTTAAATTTAAATCTATTTTATTATTATTTACCTTAGGAATTTTTTTAAGATCTTTCCAACTTTTGTCTTTTAAAGGTACAAATTTATCCAAGAAATTACGAACATAATATATTACCCTTTCACCTCTAAGAGGATTATATGTTTTTCCACGTAAAGCTCCTTTTGTTTCAGGAATAACATCCGTACCATACAAAGAATCATATAGACTAACCCAACGCGCATTTGCAGCATTCAGTGCATATCGAGGATTTGAAATAGGCACTACTAATTGTGGACCACAAATTTTTGATATTTCAGCATCTACATTTTTTGTTTTGATTTTAAAATTTTGACCAGTTTTTTTTAAGTAACCGATTTTTGTTAAAAATTCCTTATATTTGTTTATATTAATTTTTTGACCTTTTCTATTTTTGTGCCAATTATCTATATTTTTTTGTAATTTTTCCCTTACCTCTAATAATTTTTTATTTTTGGGTGCTAATTCATGAACATATCTATCAAACCCTTCCCAAAAAAATTTTTTTTTAATTTTAGTTCCAGGTAATAATTCTTCATTTACAAAATTAAGTAACTTTTCGGAAACAGATAAATTTTTAATTTTTATATATTTTTCCTTCATATTAACTCACTGGCCCCATCTGTCTTTTTACCTGAGAGATTTACTCCTTCGGTGAGATCTAGTCTTCTTTCCAGAGTTAATATGTTTAAGGTCCTTTTGCCTGAGAGTTTCCGGGGCGGTTGCTCCTTCGGCGCCACAAAAGCAGTCTCTCCCTTAAAAATAAACTATATTCTATTATGTAAATTAATAATAATCTAATAAATATTTGAACATTTTGTGGCCTTTTTTTGCTATTAACTAGTAAATATATTTTGAAAATGAAAAATTATTTAAACTTTGAAAATGATATAAAAAATCTTGAAGTAGAACTGGACAAACTAAAAGATCCTTATAACAAAGAAGGCTTATCAGAAGTTGATACTAAAAGAATTTCAGAGATACAGCTTGAAATTAATAGCAAGTTAAAACAAGTATATTCAAATTTAGATTCCTGGCAAAAAACTCAGGTTGCTCGCCATGAAGATAGACCCAAATCAAGATTTTTTATTGAAAATTTATTTGAAGAATTCATACCACTATCTGGAGATCGTTTTTATGGAGAAGATAAATCAGTAATAACTGGTTTTGCAAAATTTAAGCAGACTTCTGTCTTAGTTATTGGTCAAGAAAAAGGTGATGATTTAAATACAAGAATTGAAAGAAATTTTGGAATGATGAGACCAGAAGGTTACAGAAAAACAATTCGATTAATGAAATTAGCAGATAAATTTAATATTCCTATTATTTCATTCATAGATACCCCAGGAGCTTATCCAGGCGTTGGCGCTGAAGAAAGGGGTCAGGCCGAAGCTATTGCAAAATCTATAGAATGTTGCATGGAATTAAAAGTTCCTACAATTTCTATTATTATTGGAGAAGGCGGGTCAGGAGGAGCTATTGCATTGGCTTCATCAAATAAAGTTTTAATGTTTGAGAATGCAATTTATTCAGTAATTTCTCCAGAAGGATGCGCCTCAATACTTTGGAGAGATCCAAAAAAAACTTTAGAAGCAGCAGAAGCCATGAAATTATCATCAAAAGATCTTTTTGAACTAGGAGTTATAGATGAAATAATTCCTGAGCCTATAGGTGGTGCTCACAGAGATAGAGAACTATGTTTAAATAATGTTAGAGAATCGATCCAAAAAAATTTAGATGGGATGAAATCAATGAACAGAGATGAAATTTTTTATCAAAGAAAGAATAAATTTTTATCAATAGGTAGAAGCAAAGGTTTTTCAAGCTCATTAGAAGTGGAAAAAAATTTAACAATGAAAGAAAGTTTTTTACAAAAAATTATATTAAAATTTCAGAAATTTAAATTCCAAGTACTAGCTTTATTATTTGTTGCTATAATAATTTATTATTTTTTATAAAGACCCATGACAGTGTTTATATTTTTTTCCTGAGCCACAGAAGCAGGGCTCATTTCTCTTCATTTTTTTTTTAATATTTATTGGTTCTTCTTTTTTTTTCATATTTTCAATAGGCTCTTCAACAAACGTAAGGTTGATTAATAATGCAACTAGATCTCTTTTTAATTTTATTAATAAATTTTCAAATAGTTCAAAAGCTTCTTTTTTATATTCTATTAAAGGATCTCTTTGACCATAAGATCTTAATCCTATTACTTGTCTTAACTGTTCTAAATATTGAATATGAGATTTCCAATTCACATCGACAATTTTTAAAAAAAATCCTTTTTCAATTTCTTCAGCTCTTTTTTCCCCCAATAAACTTATTCTTTCATTTCTTTTTTCTTGAAATTTATTATTAATTTTTGAATTAAAATCTTTTTCCTCTAATTTAATTAATTCATTTATTTCTTCGTTTGTAAAACTTTTTCCAAAAATAGATATAAATTTTCTATTAAAATCATTAGTCTTGGGGCTAGTTAAATATTTTTTTTTATCTTCTACAAGATCCTTAATTATATCTTGTAAAAAAACATTTGAATAATTAAATATTTCTTTGTTATTCATAACATTATTTCTTTCAGAAAAAATAACCTGTCTTTGATCCGATAAAACGTTGTCAAATTTTAAGAGTGTTTTTCTTATATCAAAGTTTCGCGCCTCTACTTTTTGTTGTGCTCTTTCTAGTGCTTTATTTATCCAAGGATGATCAATGCTTTCGCCATCTTTTAAACCAAGTTTTTCTAACATTTTACTCATTGATTCAGATCCAAATATTCTCATTAAATCATCTTCAAGACTCACATAAAAAACTGAATTTCCTTCATCACCCTGTCTACCTGATCTTCCTCTAGCTTGGTTATCTACCCTTCTAGATTCCATTCGCTCAGTTCCAATTACAAATAAACCACCTAGAGATTTGACCTTTTCTTTTTCTTTGTTAAGTTTTTGTTCTTCAACACTTCCTTTTTTCCCTCCAAGTTGTATATCAACTCCTCTTCCTGATATGCTTGTGGTAATAATTATTGAACCTATTTTACCCGCATTAGCTATTATTTCTGCTTCACTTTCGTGGTTTTTTGCATTTAGTACAGTGTGAGAAATGCCTTCAGATCTAAGAAGTTTTGAATAGTGTTCAGATTTATTAATGCTTGAAGTAAAAACAAGAAGCGGTTGTCCTTTTTTATTACATTCAGAAATTTTTGATATAATGGCATTGTTTTTTTCAATTTCAGTTCTAAAAATTTGATCGTTCCAATCTTTTCTTATCATTTTTTTATTTGTGGGAATAACAACTATTGAAAGATTATATATTTCAAAAAATTCCTCAGCTTCTGTTGCAGCAGTTCCAGTACATCCAGAAATTTTATTATATAGTTTAAAATAATTTTGATAAGTGGTTGAAGCAAGAGTTTGATTTTCTTGTTGGATTTTAATTTTTTCTTTTGCTTCTAATGCTTGATGCATTCCGTCTCCAAATCTTCTCCCTTCTAAAATTCTACCAGTTAATTCGTCTATAATTTTTAGTATTCCGTCTTTAACTATATAATCTCTTCCCTTTTCAAATATATGATTAGCTCTTAAAGCCTGATTTACATGATGAACCAGTTCTAAATTTTTTGGGTCATAAAAATTATTATTTTTTAACACACCTGCTGACGAAAAAATTCTTTCAACGCTATCAATTCCTTTATTTGTTAAAAGAACATTTTTATCTTTTTCGTCAATTTCATAATCATCCTTTGAAAGTTGTTTGATTAATTTATCGATTGCTAAATATTGATCAGTTTTATCTTGCACAGGTCCAGATATAATTAATGGCGTTCTAGCTTCATCAATTAGACATGAATCAATTTCATCTACTATGCAGAAATTGAGTTTTCTTTGCACAATATCTTCTTTGGAAAATTTCATATTGTCTCTTAAATAATCAAATCCTAATTCACTATTTGTTGCATATGTAATTTCACAGTTGTAATTTTCTTTTCTTTCCTCATCATTTTGGTTGTTATTGATGTAGCCTGACTTTATTCCTAGGAAGTTATAAACTTTAGCCATATTTAAGCAGTCTCTTTTCGCCAGATAGTCGTTAACAGTCACAACATGCACTCCTTGTCCAGTAAGCGCATTAAGGTATGCGGTTAAGGCAATTGTTAAAGTTTTACCTTCACCCGTTTTCATCTCAGCAATTTTTCCTTCATGAAGCACAATGCTTCCTATAATTTGAACATCAAATGGTCTTTCATTTAATGTTCGTTTTGCAGCTTCTCTAGCGCAGGCAAAAACTTCAGGAAGCAAATTGTCTATTGATTCACTTTTCTTTATTCTTTCTTTAAACTCATCAGTTTTGGCCGGAAAGTCTTTATTTTCTAGATTTGCAAAACTTGGTTCTAATTCATTAATTTTCAAAACAATTTTACTGTATCTGTCCAGCTCCCTTTGATTAGGAGATTTTATGAATTTAGATATTAAATTTAATGGATTAAGCATTTTGTAATTTTTTTTATATATTATTTATGTCTATTTTTTAATATAGGTATTAAATAATTTATTTAAATACTATGCCAATTAATATAAAAAATTTTCTTTTGTCTAAAAATAAAAAGTCCAAAATTGGTGACTTTCAGGACTTAGAACATATAGATGGTGTTGCAATTTCTGCAATATCAGCAGATCTATATAAAGAAACAAGAGATGACCTAGTTCTTTTTTATTTTAGAGATGGGGCTAATTATGCATCAGTTTATACTCAATCAAAGATAATTTCAGAAAATATTAAGTGGAATTTAAATTTAAAATCTAATTCTGTAAAAGCTTTACTTGTAAATGCAGGAAACGCTAATGCTTTTACAGGAAAACAAGGATTTAAAGGAATCGCTCAAATTGCAGAAGAATTATCTAAAGAGCTTACAATTAAAATGTCCGAAGATGAAGAAAAAAAAAATTTCGTTAAATCAAATGAAATACTTTTTGGTTCAACCGGAACAATCGGAGAAAAATTTCCTGCTGAAAAAATTAAAAATTCTTTGCCAGATTTAATAAAAAAAATTAAATATACTCAAAATAAATATTTATGGATGAAAGCAGCTCTGGGAATAATGACAACAGATCTGGTACCAAAACTATCAATGGAAGAATGCTTAATTGGAAACTCCGAAGTTAAAATTTATGGTATAGCTAAAGGAAGTGGAATGATTTTTCCAAATATGGCTACAACTTTAGGGTATATTTTTACAGATGCTGATATTCCCTCAGGCATATTAAAAAAATTACTAAAAAAAAATATTGAAACAACTTTTAATGCTATAAGCTGCGATGGAGATACTAGCACAAATGATATGGTCACATTTTTTTCAACAAAAAAAACTAAACATTCAAAAGTAAAAAGTATAAACGACAATAAACTTAAAGAATTTGATAAAAGTCTACATGCAGTGATGCTTAATTTAGCAAAAAGAATAGCTGCTGATGGCGAAGGAGCTTCAAAGTTTATTTCTGTAAAAGTTAGAAGTGCAAGAAATATTAGCGATGCAAAGAAAGTTGCTTTTTCAATTGCAAATTCTCCTTTGGTAAAAACAGCAATAGCTGGAGAAGATCCAAATTGGGGAAGAATTATAATGGCAATAGGAAAGGCAAAAGCTGATTTAAATTTAAATAAGTTAGCCATTAGTTTTGGAGACATTAAAGTAATTGAAAAAGGCCAATTATTTTCAAATTATGAAGAAGCTGTAGTTGCAGAATATTTACAAGGAGAAAAAATAGATTTGGTAGTGGATTTGAATGTTGGAAGCAAAGATTTTACCGCATATACAATGGATTTAACAAAACAATATATTGAAATTAATTCTGACTATCGAAGTTAGGAGATATTGAATAATTTAAATAAATTATTAAATATATGAAATGATAAAATACAGATTAATTTGTAAAGATTGTGATAATGCGTTTGATAGTTGGTTTTCATCATCAAAGGAATATGAAAAATTAAAAAAATTAAAACATTTAAATTGTCACAAATGTAATTCACTTAAAGTTGAAAAAACTTTAATGGCCCCAAGTGTCGTAAACACTAAAGACAAAATTGTATCGATTTCAAAAGATAATAAATTTTCTAAAGTAAAAAATAAAATTAAGGAATATCAGAAATTTGTTAAAAAGAACTTTGACTACGTCGGAGATAATTTTGTTAATGAAGCAAGAACAATTCATTATAATAAAGATAGTAAAAAGAAAGGAATTTATGGCAAAGCTAATTTTGAGGAAATATCTGAACTTAGGGAAGAAGGAATAGAAACAGAAGTAATTCCATGGTTTAAAGATAATGAAAATTAATTTTTTTTAAAATTAGCTATATAGTTCACAGATTTGTCGTTAGCCAAATTCCACCTATCCAAGATTGGATTAAATTTTAATCCGCTCATGTCTAACAGTTTTAATTGATAATTTTTTGTAATATTTATCAAATTATCAGGTTTAATAAATTTTTCCCAATCATGTGTTCCAATCGGTAGCCAATTTAATATATATTCAGCACCAATAATTGCAAAAGCATAAGATTTTAATGTTTTGTTTAGTGTAGCAATAAACATTAAACCATTTTTTTTTAAAAATTTTACACTTTGTTTTACAAATAAATTAATATCATTAACATGTTCAACAATTTCTAACATTAACAAGACATCAAATTTTTTTTTTATTTTTAATTTTTCTGGTGATGAACAAATATATTTTATTTCAAGATTATTTTTTTTTGAGTAAATTTTTGCTACATTAATATTTTTTGAAGAAGCGTCTATGCCAACTACATCGGCACCTAGCTTTCTCATTGGCACTGAAATCAGACCTCCTCCGCAACCAACATCTAATATATCTATACCTTTTAGAGGCTCATTTTTAGATTTAATTTTGAAGTGTTTAATTATGTTTTCTTTTATATATTTTATTCTGATTGGATTAAATTTGTGCAGAGGCTTAAAACTACCCTCTGGATTCCACCATTCAGTAGCTAATTTATTGAACTTGTTAATTTCTGTTTTATTTATAGTGGTTGTTTTCATTCAGTTGTTGACATTACAATTAAGATGTATTTTATCAACATAATTTAATTATTAAAAAAAATAATTATCAATGAAAATTGTTGTTTTAAAATTTGGAGGTACTTCAGTAGGTACTGCTGAGAGAATTAAGAAAGTAGCCAATATAATAGTAGGCTATGTTAAAAAAAAATTCAGAGTAATTGTAGTTTCATCTGCAATGAGTGGAGTAACAAATAATTTGATAAAAAAATCAAGAAATATTTGTGATAATTTTAAATCTTCAGAATATGATGTGCTTGTTGCTGCGGGCGAACAAATGTCATGTGCTTTAATAGCTGGGAGATTAAATCATATGGGATATAAATCACAATCTTGGATGAGTTGGCAAATTCCAATATTAACAGAAGGACAACACAGATCTTCGAGAATAAGCAATATTAATAAAGGAAAAATCCTAAATTATTTAAAGTCTGGAGGCATTCCAGTTATCACAGGTTTTCAGGGAATAAATAATAACAACAGAATAACAACACTTGGAAGAGGAGGATCTGATGCTTCAGCAATTATGTGTGCAAAATTTTTTAAGGCAAAAAAATGTGTTATTTTTACAGATGTAGAAGGTGTTTATACAACAGATCCAAGCAACTTAAAGAATGCAAAAAAAATAAAAGTTATATCTTATGAGGAAATGTTGGAAATGGCATCATTAGGAGCAAAAGTTATGCAACCACACTCTATACAGGATGCAAGATTAAATAGGATTGAAATTGAAGTAAAATCTTCATTTATTAATAGAAAAGGAACTTTAATAACAAAAAGAAAAAATATATTTAGAAATAGAACAATTACCGGATTAACTTCTACAAAAAATGATGCAAAAGTAACTCTTGTTGGAGTTAAAGATAGACCTGGAGTAGCAGCTTCTGTATTTAAACCACTTTCTAAAAATCAAATAAATGTAGACATGGTTGTTCAAACTTCTTCAAGCAATAACAGAGAAACTGATATAACTTTTACCATTAAATTAGAAGATTTATCTAAAACTTTAAGACTTATAAGGCAAAACAAAAAAATAAAATATAGAGATTTGATAGTGAATAAAAATGTATCCAAAATATCAATTATTGGTGTTGGAATGGTAACTACACCTGGTGTAACATATAGAATGTTTCAAACACTGGCAGATAAAGGAATTAATATTTTGGTTATAGCGACGTCAGAAATAAAAATATCTGTGTTAATAAATAAAAAAAATATAAATAAAGCAATATCTGCACTTCATAAAGAGTTTAAATTAAATAGATAAAAAAATGAGTCTTAGACCATTTAGAGATATTCATAGAAGAAAAACCAAAGAAATTAATGTTGGCAATATTAAAATCGGAGGCAATAATCCAATTTCAGTTCAATCAATGACAAATACACTTACCAAAGACGCTAAAACAACTATAAAACAAATTATAGAAATAGCAAATGAAGGAGCTGATCTTGTTAGGGTTTCATGTCCTGACGAAGACTCTACAAAATCTTTAAAAGAAATAGTTAAACATTCTACTGTACCAATAGTTGCAGATATTCATTTTCATTATAAGAGGGCTCTAGAATCTGCAGATAATGGAGCCAAGTGTTTAAGAATCAATCCTGGAAATATAGGAGATAAAAAAAAAATTAAAGAAGTAATTTCTGCTGCAAAAAATAATAATTGTGCAATAAGAATTGGAGTAAATGCTGGTTCTCTTGAAAAAGATATATTGGAAAAATATAAAGAACCTTGTCCAGAGGCATTAGTAGAAAGCGCTTTAAGAAATATTAAAATCATTGAAGATGAAGATTTTTTTAATTTTAAAGTTAGTGTAAAATCTTCGGATGTTTTTTTGACAATAAAAGCATATAGACAACTATCAAAAGTTATAGATTATCCACTTCACTTGGGCATAACTGAAGCTGGATCATACTTACCAGGAAGTATCAAATCTTCAATTGGGCTGGGAAATTTATTATTAGATGGCATTGGAGATACAATTAGGGTTTCTTTGTCAGATGATCCTGTTAAAGAAGTAAAAATTGGCAATGAAATATTAAAATCATTGAACCTTAGAGAAAGAGGATTAAAAATCATATCATGTCCATCATGTGCTAGGCAGGCATTTAATGTCATTGATACTGTAAAGATTTTAGAACAAAAACTTTCTCATATTAAATCTCCAATTACATTATCTATAATTGGGTGTGTGGTTAACGGACCAGGGGAGGCTGCATTTACAGATATTGGAATTACAGGAGGTGGCAAAGGAAGTAATATGCTTTACTTAAAAGGTATTCAAACTGAAAAACTATCAAATAAAGATATTATTGCAAAGGTAGTTAAGTTAGTAGAGGAAAAAGCAGCAGAAATACAAAATAAAATTTAATGATTCCAATAAATAAAGTCAGAGACTTAATTTCTAAGCATGCACTACTTGAAAAAGAATTATCTACAGGAGAAATCGATAAAAAAAAATTTGCTGAAAAGTCAAAAGAATACTCTGATATCAATGACATAGTAAATGAAGCTAAAGACTATAGCTCTTTCGAGTCCGAGCGAAAAGAATTAGAAAAAATAATAAACGACAATAATAGTGATGAAGAAATGATAGAGTTGGCACAATCAGAGCTTAAAGAATTAATTAAAAAAAATGAAATAAATGAAAAAAAAATTAAGTTATTTTTATTACCAAAAGACGAAGCAGATTCAAAAAATGCAATTATAGAAATTAGAGCTGGTACTGGAGGATTAGAAGCGAGTCTTTTTGCATCAGATTTATTTAAAATGTATGAAAAAGTAAGCAATAAAAAAAAATGGGTATTAGAAATAATTAGTATTTCAAAAAGCGATGCTGGTGGTTTAAAAGAAGTAATAGCAACTATAAAAGGAAAAAATATTTATTCATCACTAAAATATGAAAGTGGAGTTCATAGAGTCCAGAGAGTGCCAGATACAGAGACACAGGGAAGAGTTCATACTTCCGCAGCAACCGTAGCTGTCTTACCTGAAGCAGAAGATGTTGATGTAAAAATTGAAGATAAAGATTTGAGAATTGATGTGTTTAGAAGCAGTGGTCCTGGAGGTCAGAGTGTTAATACAACCGATTCAGCAGTTAGAATTACTCACATACCAACAGGGATTGTTGTTAGCCAGCAAGATGAAAAATCTCAGATAAGGAATAAAGAAAAAGGATTAAAAATCTTGAGATCTAGAATTTATGAATTTGAAAGAAGAAAAAGAGATGAAGAAAGATCAAAAGATAGAAAAAGCAAAATTGGAACTGGTGATAGATCTGAAAGAATTAGAACATATAACTGGCCTCAAAATAGAATAACTGATCATAGAATAAATTTAACAATAAACAAGTTGACTGAATTTATGGAAGGAGAAATTTTTGACGAAATGAATGAAAGTTTAATTTTACAGGCTCAAGAAGAAGAGCTTAAAAATATAAAATAATATGGATTACAAAACTATTTTAAGTCAATCATCTAATTTATTAAAAAATTTAAGCATAAAAAATGCAAAACTAGATAGCGAGTTATTGCTTTCTAGTTCTTTAAAGATTTCTAGGGAAAATTTATTACTAAATCTAAATAAAAAAATTATGCTTAAAGAGAATAAAAAATTTAAATTATTATTAGAAAAAAGATTAAAAAAAGCTCCAGTAGCTTACATTCTTGGGTATAAAGATTTTTGGAAAAGCAAATTTTTTGTTAACAATTCAGTATTAATTCCAAGACCAGAAACAGAACTAATAGTTGAAGAATCATTAAATTATTTGCCTAAATTCAAATATAAAAAAATACTTGATATTGGAACTGGTTCTGGATGCATACTATTATCCATTTTATTAGAAAGGCCAAAATCTATTGGAGTCGGAATAGATATTTCAAAAAATGCAATAAAAATTGCACAGATCAATGCAAAATTACAACAACTTCATAATAGAATAAAATTTTTAAATACAGATGTTGACAAATATAATTGGGGCAAATATGATTTGATTGTATCTAATCCTCCATATATTAAAAAAATAAAAATTAGCAGATTAGAAGAGGATATAAAGAATTTTGAACCCAAATTAGCCTTAGACGGAGGCTATAATGGATATTTGATAATAGAAAAAGTGATAAATAAGAGTGTAAGTTTGCTAAAAAGAAATGGAAACTTGATTTTAGAAATTGGTTATGATCAAGTGGGTTTCGTTTCACGTTTACTAGAAAAATATGGTTTTTATATAAAAAAAATTTCTAAGGATTTATCAAAAAAAGACAGATGTATAATTGCGCAGAATATTAAAATATGAATAGTTATAAAAACAATCATAAAAGAAATAGATTTAGATCAAATGGAGATAGGTATTTTAAAAAAAGAAATGGGGAACCAAAGAAGTTTAACTCCGAATATTCTTCAAATATAAATTTTCAAAGAAAATCTCCAGGTAGAAATAATCACAATGCATCAAAGTTAGTTGAAAAATATAACGATCTAGCAAGAGAAGCACTGTCTAAGGGTGATAAAATCTTATCCGAAAATTACTTTCAGCATGCCGACCATTTTGCAAGAATTTTATCAGAAAAAGAAAATCATAAATTGCAAAAAATTAAAGAGAGCAACGAAACAAATTCAGAAAATATTGAAACGCCATCTAAACATGAAGACATTCAAGAAAAACCAATACTAAAAGTTTAGTTTTTTTTGTGAATTACTTCAGACTTTAATACATTTGTTTTAATTTTATTAACTTCAAACAATTCTCTATTTTTACCAACCAAAGTTTTTCCTGATGGGAGTTTTAATGTCTGAGAATTTATTTTTTTTCCATTTTCAATAACTTCATAATGAAGATGGGGACCAGTAGACATTCCAGTGGAACCTACATAACCAATAATTCTTCCTTGTTTAACTCTTACTCCTTCTTTAATTCCCGAAGCGAATTTTGATAGATGAGCATAAACTGTTGAGTAAGTTGAGTTGTGTTTAATCTTAATACAATTTCCTCCACCCCCGCACCATCTTGCTCTAATAATTTTACCATCACCTGAAGCCATTATAGGTGTTCCTTCTGGTGCAGCAAAGTCAGTTCCTCTGTGCATTTTATTATAACCAAGTATTGGATGTTTTCTCATTCCAAAACTTGAAGATAGTCTGGCGCCATTTATGGGAGTTTTCATTAATGCT
>CACFKF010000003.1 GCA_902566775.1 uncultured Pelagibacteraceae bacterium
AAAAAACATCAAAATTTTCTTTTAAATGATCATAAAATGCAGTAGCTGGAATTACATGGCCACCCGAGCCACCAGTGCTTATCAAAATTTTTTTTTTCATTTAATAATCAACTCTTCTTTTTGTTAAATTTAAAATAATTCCTGATAAAATTGATGTACTAATAATAGAGGAGCCTCCATAACTTATGTAGGGAAGCGTCATTCCAGTTGTTGGTAATAATCTAATGTTCACCCCTATATGTATAAGAGTTTGCAACAATATAACTGATATAGATCCCACAAGAATTAACTTTGTTTGATTGCTATCTTCAGAATATAATTTCTTAAATACATGGTAAACAAAAAACAAAAAAACAATCATCAAAATAATTATAAATAAAACTCCAAACTCTTCGGAAATTACTGAAACTATATAATCAGTATGAGCTTCTGGCACACGATCTTTTAATGTTCCTTCGCCAATTCCTTTTCCAAAAAAACCTCCACTAATAATTGCCTCTGAAGCTTTTTCTGATTGATAGTTATTTCCTGAACTTGGGTCAAAAAAAGACTTTAATCTGTTAAGAATATAACCAAACTTATTTGAAAAAATATATATTACTCCTAATAACGATAAACAAAGCAAAACAAAAAGTACAAAAAAAAATATTAAATTTATCCCAGAAATAAAAATTAAACTTAGCCATGTAAGAAAAGTTAATAAAGTTTGACCTACATCTGGCTGAATTACTAATAGCAAAATAATTGGTGTTAGTATTAAAAAACTTAAAAAAAACTTGTAGTAAA
This sequence comes from uncultured Pelagibacteraceae bacterium, assembly GCA_902566775.1. Taxonomy (GTDB): domain Bacteria; phylum Pseudomonadota; class Alphaproteobacteria; order Pelagibacterales; family Pelagibacteraceae; genus Pelagibacter. The sequence continues at coordinate 787 of CACFKF010000003.1, forward strand.
TATTTTTGTTATTTTTATAACTTAAAACAGAGGCAAGAATAACAATTAAAAAAGGTTTTAAAAGTTCTATCGGTTGAAATCTTGGTAAAAAAGGAATATCCATCCATCTCTTCGACCCTTTTACTTCAACTCCAAAAAATGGAACTAAAATTAAAAAAAATAAAAATAATATAAAAAAAAATGTAGATACTCTGGTTAAATCATCATTTTTCAAAGAGGAAAAAAAAATTATAAAAAAAACTCCGACAAATATAAAAAACAAATGCTTAATAAAAAAATAATAACTATTTGTATTTAGTTTATCAGAAGCAATTAACGAAGTAGATACAAGTGAAAAAAATAGGCCCAAACCAAACAAAACTATAATTAAAACCAAAACTGTTTTATTAATATTTTTCCACCAATTGTAATAAGTTTTATAAATTAAGTTATCTGGTAGCATTGACAATCTCTTTAACTTTATACTTTTTTAAAAGAAAATTGAAGTACTTGCCGCGTTCTTCAAAATTTTTAAAACTATCAAAAGAAGCTGCTGCTGGACTAAACAAAACAGTTCTATGTAAATCATCTCTGGTGTTATTTATTTCCTTTAAAACTTGCTTAACTGCAGTATTTAGATCTTTAAAATAATAATATGATATTTTATTTTTGAATTTCTTAACGAAAAAATTTTTATTTTTTCCAAAAATATAGGCTTTAATATTTTTACACTCATTTTTTTTTAGAGTAAATTTATCTCCTAATTTTCCGATCCCTCCAACTAGCCAATAAACTTTTTTTAAGACTTTAAGAATATTCATAGTTGATGCAAAAGTTGTTGCCTTGGAATCATTTATAAATGTAATTTTATTACTGTTGTAAATAATTTGTTGTCTATATTTTAAGCCTTTAAATTTATTAATTATTTTAAAAATTTTATTTTCTTTTAATTTTAATTTTTTACTTATAGAAAAAATAAAAGATAAATTTTCTCTGTTTCCTTGTGAAAAAAAATAAGGATTTACAACTTTTTTATTAAAACTATTTGTTAACTTGGGATTTACATTAATTAATTTAGAAAAAAATTTACTTTTATTAATTTTGTTTTTTAAATATCTGTCCTTACTATTTACAAAGGCAAAATCTTTTTTTGATTGATTTGTTATTAATTTAAATTTTGCACTAACATAATTTTTTATTGAACCATGTCTTTCTACATGATCTGGGGAAATGTTTAATATTACTGCATAATTAGTTTTAAATAATTTACTATAAGCTATTTGATAAGAAGAGGCTTCAACAACAAATAAAGTATTTTTTGATATTTTACTTTGAGACAAAATAGGATTTCCTATATTACCACACAATCTAGAGTCTTTTTTGTGATCTTTTAATATTAAATCTAAAAGTTTTGCTGTTGTCGATTTGCCATTGGTACCAGTAATTGTAATAATCCTGTTTTTTGGGTGATGACTATAAAATATATCTAAATCAGTAATGATTTTTTTTTGGTTTTTTTTAAGATAATTTTTTAAATCACACTTATTGATATTTATACCTGGACTAATAAGTATAAAATCAAATTTACTTCTTTGTATTTTATTTCTGTCTAATAATAATTTTTTTAAATCTTTTTTAATAAAAATATTTTTATTATCATCATATAAATAAATTTGATTATTTTTTTTTAAATATTTATATCCTGAAATACCAGTTTTACCCATTCCATATATTAAAAATTTTTTTTTATAAAAAATCTTGTTGTAAAGATCCATTATCTTAATTTTAAAGTAGCTAGACCAATCATTGCTAAAATAATTGAAATAATCCAAAATCTAACCACTACTGTTGACTCGGCCCAGCCTTTTTTTTCAAAATGATGATGTATTGGAGCCATTTTAAAAACTCTTTTACCTGTTAATTTATAAGATAAAACTTGAACAATAACTGACACTGCTTCTAACACAAATAATCCACCAGTAATCGCCAAAACTATTTCGTGCTTAGTGATAATGCCAACAGTTCCCAAAGATCCACCTAGCGCCAAGGATCCTGTATCTCCCATAAAAATTTTAGCTGGAGGTGCATTAAACCATAAAAATCCAAGGCAAGCCCCAATTATTGATCCCAAAAAAATAGCAACCTCCCCAACTCCTTCGATATATGGAATTTGAAGATATTCTGAAAAAACAATGTTACCTGTAATATAGCTTATAAAAGCAAAACATGAGGCTACGAGAATAACTGGAACAGTGGCCAAGCCATCCAATCCATCAGTTAAATTAACTGCGTTAGAAGATCCAACAATTATAAAAGCGGCAAAAGGAATAAAAAACCAACCAAGATTTATCAATAAATTTTTAAAAAATGGAAAATATAAATATTCTAAGTCAGGATGGTCTGAAAAATTAATTAATATAAGAATACCCAAAACAGCAATTAAAATTTGGATTATTATTTTAAAATAAAATGAGACACCAGATGAGTTATTATGCTTAATTTTTTTATAATCGTCATATGCTCCTAATAATCCAAATCCAGCAACAACAAATATTAATGTCCAGATATATGGGTTAGATAAGTTGCACCACAAAAAAACACTGGAAAAAAGACCTATTAAAATTAAAACGCCTCCCATTGTCGGTGTTCCAATTTTTTTAATTATATGCTCACCAGGTCCGTCTTCTCTGATTGGGTTGGTAATATGTTTTGCAGAAAAAAAATTTATAAACGGTGTTCCTATTAAAAAAACTACAGCCATTGAAGTAAACATTGCCAATCCAGTTCTTACTGTTAAATATTTAAAAACATTAAGAAATGAAAAAATATCTACATAATTTAAAATTAATTTATAAAGCATTAAGATTTCCTTTTTTTAAATTATTTGCAAGATTGTGTAGTCCGGTTAAATTAGAACCTTTAATCATCAAGTAATCATTATTATTAATATTATTTTTAATCAAACTAATAATTTGATTTTTATTTTTTAAAACTAAACCTCTTTTTTTTGGAATTATTTTATTAAAAGTATGTTTAATATTATTACCATAAACGTATACATTATCTATTTTTGATGTGTTTATGCACTTAGCTAAATCTTCATGTAATTTTTTTGAATGTTTTCCTAATTCCAACATATCGCTAAGTATTAAGTTTTTTTTATTTGAACCTTTTTGAATTAAATCAAAATTTTTAATTGCAGAACTTACCGATAATGGATTTGCATTATAACTTTCATCTATAAATTTAATAATTTTTCTTTTAATTTTTATTTCTGAAATATCACCTCTACCTTTTGGAATTTTATATTGATAAAAAATATTTTCATTTAATTTGTCTATATCTTTAAATAAAGAAATTACAGTCGTTGCAGCCAATATATTTTTAAGATTAGTTTCAAAAATAGATTTTACAAAAAAAACTTTTTCTTTTTTATTTATATTTATTTTAATTTTAAATTTATTTTTTTCTTTGACAATTTTTTTTATATAAACATTTGCTGTTCTTTTATTTAAGCTAAATGAGTATATTTTTAATTTTTTATGTATTGCCAATTTTTTATGTTTTTTAAAAAAACTATCATCTGCATTTAAAACTATTGATCCATTTTTATTAATATTTTTGATTATTTCGGCTTTAGCTTTTGCTATTTGATCTATGTTTTTAAAATTTTTAGCGTGAGCATATGAAATATTTGTTATTACTGCCAGATCTGGCTTAATAATATTGCTTAAAAAATCTATTTCTCCACCTTTATTCATTCCAACTTCAAAAATTCCAAAATCATCATTTTTATTTATATTAAATAAACTTAAAGGAACGCCATATTTATTATTATAAGATTTAGGTGAGTAAGTTACTTTTCCAATTTTACTAATTGTATTGGCCAAAAGTTCTTTTAATGAAGTTTTTCCACAACTTCCAGTAATTGCAATAATTTTTGCATTTGATAAAAGCCTTATTTTTTTTGAAATATTTGTTAAAGATTTTAAACTGTCTTTAACCAACAATTGTTTTGATCGAATTTTTGATTTATCAATTCTATTTACAACTGCAAGTGAAGCACCTTTTTTAAAAGATTCGTTAATAAAAAAATTTCCATCTTTTTTTTTTCCTTTAATTGCAAAAAAAATATCATTTTTTTTTATTTCTTTAGAATTTATTGAAGCTTTATTAATTTTAGAATTAATATTTATTTGGTTTTTAAATTCTTCATTTAAAATATTTATTTTCCAATTTTTTGACAAATATTTATTTCTCCTTTTAATATATTTTAGAATAATTTTTTTATCTGAAAATTTTTTTATGTAATTGCCATAATCTTGATCTTCTTCGTGGCCTTTACCCGCAACCAACAATATTTCTCCTGAATTTAAACTTTCTATAGCAGTAAATATTGCTTTTTCTCTATTAAAAATTTCAAATAATTTTTCTTTTTTAATCGATTTTTTAATAGCTAATCTAATTGTTTTAGGGTTTTCAAATCTGGGGTTATCGTCAGTTAAATAAACTTTATTACAAAATTTATTTGCTATTTTCCCCATCTGTGATCTTTTAGCCTTGTCTCTATTTCCTCCACAGCCAAATACAATTGAAATTTTTCTATTTGAAAATTGCTCTTGAATATTTTGCAAACAATTTTTAAGAGCATCTGGGGTGTGAGCATAATCTAAAATTACTGTTGAGTTATTTTTTAATTGTCCTACTTTTTCAAATCTTCCATTTACATTTGTAATTTTATCAATTATTTTAACTAGTTTTTCAAATTTTAAACCACTTTTTTCTGCAGCAATCATCGCCATTAAAATATTTTTTATTTGAGCTTTTCCAATTAAATTGACGTTTATTAAGTAAATTTTATTTTTGTACTTAATTTGGAATATTTGTTTATCCTCTTTATATTTGTGTTGTATTAATTTTAAAGAACTATTAACTGATCCAATTGTAGTGATTTTTAATTTTTTTCTTTTTGTAATATTTTTTATATTTTTGTACTCAGGAATATTGATATCGGTTATTACATTTGAATTTTTTTTAAGTAAATTTTTGAATAAAAATAATTTTGAATTTAAATAATCTTTATATGACTTATGATAATCTAAATGGTCACGAGATAAATTTGTAAAAATACCTATTTTGAAATTTAGCCCATCTAATCTATGCTGTTTTAAACCATGGCTAGAAGCCTCTAAAATTACATTATCAATCTCATGCCTTTTGAATTTTTGTAGATGTTTATTCAGCGAAATAGGATCTAAAGTAGTATTATTTATCTTTAAATTAGCATTATGAGTTTTCACACCAAGAGTTCCTAAAGATGCTACTTTTTTATTATTTAATTTTAAAATTTGGAAATAAAAGTCAGCAACTGAAGATTTTCCATTTGTTCCTGTAACTGCTACTAAATTTTGTGGTTTATTTTTATAAAATTTTGAAGCAACTTCTGATAATAATTTTCTTGAATTATTCGTTTTTATATAAAGAATTCTATTCTTTTTTCCTTGCAAATTTAAATTAGAAACTATTGTAGTTGCTCCTTTTTTGATTGCTTCTTCAATGTATTGATTGGCATTTATACTGGTTCCCCTAATTGCAAAAAAAATATTATTTTTTTTCACGTTTTTGCTATTAAAACTTAACCCAGAAAAAAAATGGTTTCTATTTTTTTGATTTACATTTTTAAAAAATTTTCCAACAAACATAGACGCTAATTAAATTCTACGTATTTTGTGGCTAAAATTGGCCCAATTTTTTCTATGATTTTGCCTGCAATTTCAACTGATGTCCAACCAGCTGTATTTCTCCAATTTCCTTTGTAAGGAGACCTTCCATCTCTATAGTGATAAACATATTCTTTATTAGGCTTAGGTTCATCTAATAAAACAATTAAAACATATTTTGGCTTTGATGTTGGAAAAATTGCTGCAAATGTATTTACTTTGCTTTTTGAATAAACTCCATTAATTGATTTTTGAGCTGTACCAGTTTTGCCACCAACTTCATAACCAGTAACATTTGCAAATTCTGCCGTACCTTCTTTAGTAGATACTATTTTCCTTAAAATTTTATTTACTTTCTCAGAAACTCCTTCTTTTAATAATCTTTTTTTTTGTATTTTGCTGTCTATTGGCCTTTTAATTAATGTTGGTTTGATGTCATAACCGCCATTGACAACTATTGAATATCCTTTTGCCAATTGTAAAAGAGTAGTAGTAATGCCATGTCCAAAAGATGATGTTGCAAGCTTACATTTTCCCCATTTAGAAGAAATTGGCTGACCAACTTCTTCAATATCAAATTCTATTTTATTTAGAACTCCAATACTTTCTAAAAAAAGTTTAAATTTTTCTATTCCTACTTTTTGTCCAATTCTTACGGATCCAATATTTCCAGATCTTATCAAAATTTGTTCTGCTGTTAAATTCGTAGGCATTTTATCATCATATTCTCCAATAGGTCTTCCTCCGCAATAAATTTTTTTTTTTAAATTTATAAATTTTGTTTCGGGTTCAACCTCTCCCTCATTTAAACCTGCTGCAAATGTAAAAGTTTTAAAGACTGAACCAAATTCATAAACTCCTTTGGTCACTCTGTTAATATAATTGACATCTTTAATATCTTGTCTTTTGTTAAGATTAAAATCTGGCAATGAAACCATGGAAAGTATGTTTCCATTATTAACATCCATAAGAATTGAGGCACTTCCAATATTTTGAAATATTTCTTGAGCTTTAATTAGTTCTTTTCTTATTAAAAATTGAATATCAGTATCAACAGTTAATTTTAATGGATCATGTATTTTTTTTAATTCATAGTCAAAAAATTTTTCAATTCCAGAAATACCATTGTTGTCATCATCGATTTGACCAATAATATGGCTGAACAAGTTTTTTTGAGGATATATTCTTGTTATTTGTTCTTCAAATTCTATGGATTTATCACCTAAGTTTCGTAATCTTTCAATTTGATCTTGCCTAAGTTCTTTTTGAATTCGAAAATATTTTTTTTTTTTAATTCTTTTTTTTATATTGCTAAAATCTTTATCTGGAAAAATTAGTTGTAAATTAATTAAAAGTTTTTTTTCATGAATAATTAAATTAGGACGAATACCAACTGTTAAAGTATTAACAGTTTTAGCAATAAAATTTTCATTTCTATCTACTATATCGGCTCTAAAATTTGTTTGAGCTAGATTTATTTTTTTATGTAAAATTTTTGAACTTAAAGAACCTAAATAAAAAACTTTTATTGAATAAATTAAACAAATCATTAAAAAAATGAAAAAAATGAAAGCAATTCTGTTAAATGAAATATTTAAATTAGATTTATTTTCTTTAAATGAAAATTCATTTTCATAACTTTCTAAAGTTAAATTCTCTATATCTTTTTTATTCATTCTTGAAATCTATAAACTGTTTAACTTGAATCTCATCTTCAACTAAAGTTATTTTCTTTAAATCTTTAATATCAACCTCTTTTAACTCGTTTTCAAAATACGTTGACTGATATTCCATTAGTTTTTCTGGCGAACTTAAATAATTAAAATCCAACAAAACCATTTCATATTTTTGTTCTAATATTCTCAAATTTTCATTTATATCATAGATTTGTTTTTCCATATCCTTAGTAGAATTTTTAGTTATAGTTGTAAAAATTAATAACAAAAAAATTGATAAAATAAGAATTAATTTTTTCATAACTTTCTAGAAAAATTTTCAATTTCTAATAAATAATTAAATTTTTTCAAAATCTCTTTTTCAAAATTAAGTACATTTTTTTCTTTAATAGCAAATCTTAATTTGGCTGACCTAGATAGAACATTTTCTTCCAATTCCTTATTAGAAGGAATAATTGGTTTTCTATTTATTATTTTAAATAAATTATCTTCTTCATTTATTTTAGGCATATATCTTGAAATGCTCCTCTTTTCTGACAAACTTTTGAAGAAAAATTTTACAATTTTATCTTCTAAAGAATGAAAAGTCACAACTACAATTTTTCCTCCTGGCTTTAAAATTTTTGTTGCATTTATCAGGCCAAAAATTAATTCACTTATTTCTTTGTTAACAAAAATTCTTAAGGATTGAAAAATTTTCGTTGCAACATGTATTTTATAATATTTTGTTTTTTTTGAAGATTTAATTATTCTTACTAGTTCTTGTGTGTCTATTTTTTTTTTTTCTCTATTTTTTATAATTTTAGAAGCTATTTTTTTACTATCTTTTTCTTCTCCAAAAAATTTAAATACTTTTTCAAGCTCATTTTTATCTAATTTGTGTATCACATCTTTTGCCGAAAAATCGTTTATACCCATTTTCATATTTAAATCTCCATGGCTATTAAAAGAAAGACCTTTGTTCATGTCCTTAATTTGTGTGTGCGAGTACCCAAGATCGAATATTATGCTATTAATATCTTCTTTATCTAATTCCATTTTTTCTAAAAAACTAAATTTTTTATTTTTAAAATAAAATCTTTTTCCAAATTTTTTTTCTAATGTTGAAGAAATTTTTATAGATTCTGGATCTCTGTCTAGAGCTATTACTTTAGTTTTTGGATATTCTAAAATTCTTTTTGTGTAACCGCCCTGTCCAAATGTACAATCGATAAACGTGCCACCATATTGAGGGGTAATAATACTAATTATTTCATTGATCAGAACCGGATAATGTTTTTTTTTTTCCGGAAATATGGTGGCATTCATTTATTTTTTCGAAGATCATTAATTTTTTTGTCTTCTTAAAAATGCTGGTATTTCAAGCTCATCTTCATCTTCTCTTTGTTCTTTGGCAAAAGATGAAAACTCTTGTTCCTTATTCTCTGTTTCTAATACATTTTCTGATTCAAACAAATCTAGAGTATCGTCTTCTAACTGAAAATTTTCCAATCCATTAGAAGTTTCTTTTTCTTCCTTATATTCATTTTCAAGTATAAGACTGTTGTTTTTTTCTTCCTCTTTGTTTTCCAATACTACTTCTTGGGTCTGTGTAGCTAGTTCTTCAGAAACGTTTGTTGAAATTGTTTCTTGGTTAGTTTCTGGAGAAATTTCACTTTCAAGCTTTAGGGCATTTGCACCTTCAACAGCTCCATTAAAATTAAATGAGGAAGGAACATTTACTTGTGAAAAATCAGAATAACCAGTATTTCTATTCTGTATCCTATGAACCATATTAATCACAGACTTAGATTCTGGTTCTTGACCATCTAGTGCTGTTGCAACTATTGAAACACGAATTTTTCCTTCTAGTTTCGTGTCAATAATTGATCCATTAATTATTTCAGCCTCTGGGTCAACTTGATCTCTTATCTTGTTGACTATTTCATCTACTTCAAAAAGAGTTAGATCTTCACCTCCGGTGATATTTATTAATAAACCTTTTGCTCCTTTAAGAGAATAATCGTCAATCAAAGGATTGTTAAGAGCCATATCGGTTGCTTTCGCTGCTCTACCTTCTCCTTCAGCTTCGCCTGTTCCCATCATTGCTTTACCCATTGAATTCATAACTGTTTCAACATCTGCAAAATCTAGATTTACCAATCCATCCTTAACCATTAAATCAGTTACGCTTTGAACACCGTGTCTTAAAACACTATTAGATAATTGAAATGATTCTTTATAAGTTGTTTTTTCATTTGCAATTTTAAATAAATTTTGATTTGGAATTACAATTATTGTATCAACATGTTTTCTTAATTCTTCAAGACCTTGTTGTGCTCTTCTCATTCTAGATGGTGCCTCGTATAAAAAAGGTAGAGTAACAACGCCAACGGTAAGTATATTTAATTCTTTAGCTGCTCGTGCAATAACATGGGCAGCACCAGTTCCTGTTCCGCCCCCCATACCGGCGGTAATGAAAACCATATTTGCACCTTTCAGCAAGTCAATAATATCATTTAAAGACTCATCAGCTGCTGCTTGACCAATTTCATGTTTTGCGCCGGCCCCTAGCCCTTTTGTAATGTTTAAACCTATTTGTATTCTTGTATGTGCTTTGCTTGTTTTTAAATCTTGTGCATCAGTATTTACTGCAATAAATTCAACTCCTTCAACTCCCGATTCAATCATTTCATTTATTGCATTTCCTCCTGCTCCTCCAACTCCTAGAACTAATATTCTTGGCTTCAACTCTCTTATTTCTGGTGCTTTAAAATTAATTGTCATTTCTCTCCCCGCTATTATTTGTTAAGTTTCTGCTCCCATTTAAGGCTGTTTCTATATAAGTTAGATTTTTTTCTAGATTGTGCCCTAAATTTTTCAAATGCTGTTGGCTCCCAAATTTGAAATGTTTTTCCTTGTCCAACAAATAACATGCTATTTTTAATTTTCGCATGTTTTAATAATTTTGCTGTTAATGAAATCCTTCCTTCGCTGTCAAACTGTAAATTAATACTTTCAGATAATATTGATGTGGCAAAATAATCTTTTTTCTCTTCAAACGGATTTAAAGCTTCAATTGTATTTGAAATTTTTTCTATTCTATCTTGTGGCCAAGCCTCTATACATTGATTGTTAAATGATGGATAACAGATAACACCATTGTATCCTAGATTTGAAAGGTGTGATCTAAAACTTGCAGGCACTGACACCCTTCCTTTTTTGTCTAATTTGTTTTCGTAAGTAGATAAAAACATAATTCATAATTACCCTATTTGGGAATATTTGGGATAGTATGGGTTTTCAACCTATGCGTCAATAACTAATTTTTGGCCATTTACAGGCAATAATTTAATATTTACAAGATATTGTCTGAATAATTATATTTTTAATAAAACCAACTCATTAGAGAAAAAAGAGAACAGAAATGACTCAATAATGAATCAAATGAAGAACATTTATCGCTATATTTATGAGTCTGTTAATAAGTTTGCCAGATAAAATGTAAGCCGGGTTCTGTCATTTAAACTTACCATTTGTCTAGACCTTAAGTCTCCTTAAGGCTCAAGCAACTAACCCTGATGACTAGCCAAAGACTGCTTTTAGTTTCACAACAATGTCATCTCTACTTAGTCTTGCTCCCGGTGGGGTTTTCCATGCGCCTATTGTTACCAATAAAGCCGGTGTGCTCTTACCACACCTTTTCACCCTTGCCTTGATAAGGCGGTTTATTTTCTGTGGCACTATCCCTAGGGTCGCCCCCGCCAGGTATTACCTGGCACCGTGTCTCTGTAGAGCCCGGACTTTCCTCTTTAAAAAAATTAAAGCGATAAGTCTTTTATCTGGCAGGCTCAAAATATTCATTAAATTTGTAATTTCAAGTAAATATTATGCTTTAATACTAGCTATTTTATTCATTATTAGGAGACATTCTTTATCAATATTTCCATTAATTAGCTCTGGCCTAAATCTCCTTTGAAAAGCTTTAATTAATATTCTGCTGTATTGTTTTTTGTTTTTAACAACAATGCCTTTATTAGAATATCCAAATTTTCTTAAATTTTTCATAAACAAAGTTAATTCCTTTAAAGAAATAGATTTTCCTCTTAAAGAAATTAGTATTTTGTTGTTTAAATCATGCCAAATACCTATTTTATTTTTATACAAAATTTTCCATGGAAATTTTTCTCCGGGGTCTTTTTTTCTGTTGGGAGCAATATCAGAATGTCCCAATATATTATTTTTTTTAATTTTATATTTTTTGATTAATGTTTTTGTTAATTTCATTAAACTTTTAATTTGTTTTTTTGAAAAATTAAGATAACCAAATTGATGACCTGGATTTGAGATTTCAATACCAATTGAATATTTATTTAGAAAGCTATATTTGCCCCAGTGTGAAATTCCTGCATGCCATGCTTTATATAAATCTGGTACCATTCTTATAATTTCGCCATTTCTTTTAACAAAATAATGAGCACCAACCTCAGATTGTATTTTGACTAACTTTCGAATTGCTGCTTTTTCTTTTTTCATCCCCGTATAGTGAAATATTAAGAATCGTATATTTTTTTTTTTTCTAGGTCTCGAATCAAAGTTAGGCGAGTAAATTTCCCTTATTTTTTGCGCCATAATTATGCTTTCATTATAAAATAACTAATTTACATTGATATAAGATATATTATATAGGGCAAAATGAGAAAAATAATATTAATATTTTTTTTATCGGTTTTATGTTCTGTTTCAGCAAATGCTGGATCGGATGGTGAGAATTCACTAAAAGCAAAAAATCAACCTGAAGAAGTTAAAGATTGTTTTGAAAAAGTGAACAGAGGTGTTTTTGCGTTTAATCAAGCTTTGGATACAGCAATTTTTGAACCTGTTGCTAAAGGATATAGGTACATTCCATCACCTATTAGAACCGGGACAAGCAATGTTTTAACAAATTTGTCAAATTTAATTACAGTTCCAAATAATTTGCTTCAAGGTGATATTAAAACTGCAGGCATTAATACTGCAAGATTTGTGGTTAATACAACAGTAGGAATTTTGGGCATATTTGATCCGGCCAATGCTTTAGGATTAGAAAAAAAAGAAAAAGAAGATTATGGACAAACACTTGGCAGATGGGGGATGGGTCCTGGATGTTACTTGGTTCTTCCTATACTTGGACCGTCTACTGTAAGAGATACTGCCGGTACAGTTGCAAATTTTGTTGGTGGTGATCCTTGGTTCAACGTTACAGTAAGAAATGATACAAATTACGTTAATGAGAGTGATTATTATACAACCAGAATTACAGGCGGAGTTGATTTTAGAGCTAAAAATATAGATTCATTTGATAATCTTGAAAAAAATTCAATTGACTTTTACGCTTCAATAAGAAGTTTATACTTACAGGACAGACAGCAAAAGATTCTAAATTCAGAAAAAGTTACCGACACTATGGATGATAGTGATTGGGAAGAAATAGAAACTAATTAACAAGTCTAATTTTTAATGAAATTAAGAAAATATTTTATTAAATTTTCTTTAATCTTATTTCTATTATTCTTACCAAGTGAAAAATCTTTTTCCATTGAACCTGGTAAATTCATTCAGTCCATTGCTGACGAAGCATCTAAAGTTCTTGTGGAAAATTTTTCTAAAGAAGAAAAAATAGAAAAATTAAAAGCTATTGCTTTAAAATCTGTAGATATAAAAGGTGTAGGTTTGTATTCACTTGGCTCTCATAGAAAAAGTTTATCAGATAGCCAAAAAGAACAATATAATGAGTTATTTAAAAAATACTTTTTAAAAAGCTTTTCAAGCAGGCTTAGTGACTATACCAATCCAAAAATTAACGTAATATCTTCGGAAAAATTAAATGATAAGTACTCGATAGTATCTAGTGTTTTAGTAGCTACTGAAAAAAATCCAGAAGTTAAAATAAATTGGAGGGTTTATACCAAAGATCCCACCAATCCATTAATAAGAGATCTAATCATTGAAGGACTAAGTCTAGCAAGAACTCAAAAAGAAGAATTTAATTCAGTAATACAAAGTAATGATGGTAATATTAACGCACTATTTACCAATCTAACAGAATTCATAAACAAGTAATTGAAAACTAAATTAACCTTAATCCTACTTGCTCACAACGAAGAAAAGACAATATTGGATGATATAAAAAATATACACAAAATAATATTAAAAAAAATTAAAAATACTGAATTTATTATTTGTCAAGATGGAAGTTTAGACAAAACGCATAAAATAATTTCTTCGGTAAAAAAAAAATATAATATCAACTACATTCATTCAGCTAAAAGATTGGGAGTGCATAAAGCACTTTTATTATCATTAAAAAAATCTAAAGGTGAATTTATTTTTTTTGTAGATAGTGGAAATAAATTTAATTATAGAGAATTTTGGAAGTTGTACAAATACAGAAAAAAATATGAAATTGTTTCTGGATTAAGGGTAAACAGAAAAGATCAAGTTTATAGGATATTATTAACTTATTTTTTTAACGTATTTTTGAGAATTTTCACAATTAGTAAATTTAGAGATATAGACTCTGGTTTTAAAATGTTTAGTAAAAAATCTGCAAAAAGAGCAATTTTACTAAAAAAACAAAATTCACATTTTTTTATGTCAGAAATCTGTTTAAAGATAATTTATATGGGTTATCTTTTTAAAGAAGTAAATGTAAATTATTTTCAAAGGCCTTCAAAATCTAGAGCAACGTCTCTTACCAAAATACCTTTAATGATCAGTTCTTTTTTAATAAATTTTATAAGATTAAAAAATCAATTAAATAAGATTAAGTAGAAATTTTTACTTCTCTTGCTCCCAAATTATCAAATTTTATATTTAAAAAATTTTTTTTAAAAATTTTTTTTAATTTTTTTTTTTGATGTTGATTTGATATCACACAATAATATCCACCAGAACCAGCACCTAAAAGTTTATAACCAAAAACGCCTATTCTATTTAGTTTTTTTTCTATTAAACTAAATTTTTTTAAATAAACATTATCATCTAATTTTTTTTTTAAATTCCAATTTTCTTTTATAATATTTCCACATTTTTTTATGTCATTATTTTTTAATGCTAATAAAAATTTAGGAACTAATTTTCTTATTTCGTGATAGATATGTTTATTCTTTTTTGCTTTTTTTGATTGTTTTTTCAAAATTTTACTAGCACTTCTTATTATGCCAGTATTTATTAGAGATATAGATTTTTCAAAATTTAGAATTTTTTTTTTTTGAATATTAATTTTTTTTACAAAAACACTATTTTTTCTAAAAATTATATGACAAAGTCCACCATAAGCAGAAATATATTGGTCTTGTTTTCCTATTGGATCTTTTAATTTTTTAATTTCAATATCGCAGGCGCTTTTAGCTAATTTTTTTTTATTTATATTTTTCCCTTTAAATTTTTCAAGAGCACCAATTAAGGCTACTGTAAAACTAGAAGATGAACCTAAACCTGCACGATTTGGTAGATCTGCAATAAAGTTTATATCAAGACCACTAAAATTATAATTTTTCATAATCTCTTTTATTAAACGATGTTTTATTTTTTTTTTATTATCTACTAATTCAGATTTTGAATACTTTAAAAGTAAATTTTTGCTTTGCCATTTATTTATAAGCACCCAAGTGTATTTATTTATTGCTGTTGTGATTACCTCCCCTTTATATTTATTATAATAAAAAGGCATGTCTGTACCTCCGCCAACAAAACTTATTCTTAGGGGTGATATAAATCCTTTCATTTTAATTTTGATATAAGATTTTCATAACTTAGTTCAATATATTTTTTTGTATAATAAATATTTTTTTTATTTTCTGATAATAAAAAATTTTTCTTTATTCCAGCGCTATATCCAGCAAGCATATCACTTTTAGTATTGCCAATGTTATAAATATTTTTTTTATCTAGATTGAAATCATTTATTGCTTTTAAAAATAATCCTGGTTTTGGTTTTCTACATTTGCAAATTATTTTTAATTTTTTTATTTCTTTTTTATAACCACCTATTGGATAATGTGGACAATGATAATATCTATCAATAAAAGTTCCTGTTTTTTTGTACATTATACTGTTTAATTTAGAATGTATTTTTTCTAATTTTTTTTCAGAAATAAAACCTTTTGCAATGCCAGATTGGTTAGTAATACATATTAATATTATATTTTTTTTATTAATTCTTTTAATTAGTTTATAAAACTTTTTAAAAACTTTTAATTTTCTAGTAGAGTTAACAAATTTTTTTTCACTTATAATAGTTCCGTCCCTGTCAAAAATAACTGCAATTTTTTTTTGATTTGATTGGAAATTTTTTTTTAATTTTTTATATCTATCATGAGTTCCGAAGTCAAAAAATTTTTCATTAGAAAAATATGAATAAAATTTAGTCTTATTTAACTTCTTTAATATTAAATCTGCTAAATCAATTTTTTTATTTGTTTTATATAAAAAATTTTTTTTTAAAAAAAAAATTCCAGATATAGAAGTGTTTGATAAAATTTTTTTATTTGTTTTTTTTTTGATAATTTTCTTTATAATATTTTTTTTATCGACAATAACTACATCACTATCAAATTTGTGTGATGTTTTGTGAGAAAATATTTTATTTTCATTTTTATATTTTCTTAAAAACTTTGGAAAGTTTATATCAAAAAAAATATCTGAATAAATTAATATAAAAGTTTTTTCTAATAATTTAATATTTCTTAACAAAGAACCTCCGGATCCAAGGCCAGGTTTTTCTGAAATTATTTTTGGCTTATATTTTTTATTATTAAAATATCTTTGAAAATGATGAACATGATTTTCATTTGAGATTATGACTAATTTTTTATGAAGATTATATTTTTTTAAATTTTTATATTGATAGTCTATTATTGGTTTGCCATTTAATTTAAGAAAACACTTAGGCTTATCAACTGTAAAAGGATATAGACGAGATCCAACTCCACCAGACTGAAGTACGACTTGCATTATTATTAGTTTATACTATTGATTTACCAACTAAAAAGAAATTTTAAATCATTATTTTAATAAAAAAATGTGCTTTAAAATTGGTGGGCCCGCCAGGACTCGAACCTGGGACCAATACATTATGAGTGTACTGCTCTAACCAACTGAGCTACAGGCCCAAAATTTAATATTTAATTATATCATTTTTAAATAGTTATCAATTAAAGTTAAAAATTTGATGGTGGGCCGTGTTGGTTACGCTCCAACTACCCCTGCAATGTCAATGCAGTACTCTACTATTGAGCTAACGGCCCGAAAATTTTATTTAAAATTAAATTAACTCTCAAGAAAGCTTTTTAATTGTTTAGATCTGCTTGGGTGTTTTAATTTTCTAAGTGCTTTAGCTTCAATTTGTCTTATTCTTTCTCTAGTTACTGAAAATTGAAGTCCCACCTCCTCTAAAGTATGGTCAGTATTCATTCCAACTCCAAACCTCATTCTTAACACTCTTTCTTCTCTTGGTGTCAAAGTTGATAATATTTTTGTTGTTGCTTCGCTTAAATTAGATTTTATTGCCTGTTCTAATGGCGCAAGAGCTTTTGTATCTTCTATAAAGTCTCCCAAGCTACTATCTTCTTCATCTCCAACTGGTTTTTCTAGAGAAACAGGCTCTTTAGAAATTTTAAGAACTTTTCTAACTTTATCTAAGGGCATTCTTAATTTTTTTGCAAGTTCCTCAGGAGTAGCTTCCCTGCCAAATTCACTCAGGATTAATCTTTGAGTTCTTACTATCTTATTTATTGTTTCAATCATATGTACGGGAATTCTTATTGTTCTAGCTTGGTCTGCTATAGATCTTGTAATAGCTTGCCTAATCCACCAAGTAGCATATGTAGAAAATTTGTAGCCTCTTCTATATTCAAACTTATCTACAGCTTTCATTAAACCTATGTTTCCTTCTTGAATAAGATCTAAAAATTGTAAGCCTCTATTGGTATACTTTTTAGCAATTGAAATAACGAGTCTAAGGTTAGCTTCAACCATTTCTTTTTTGGCAATCCTTGACTCTTTCTCTCCTTTTTGAATTCTGCTTACTAATTTTTTAAAATCAGTAACAGAAATTCCAAGCTTATTACTAATTTCCACTAATCTCTCTCTTATATTTTTAAACTCTACTTTATTTTTTTGAAAAAACTGTTTCCAAGTAGAGTTGGTATCTAAAAAATTTTTTAAGTTCGGATTAATCTCGTTGCCAACATAAAACTTTATAAACTCACTTCTAGAAATATTATTTTTTAAAGCCAATCTTAGTAAATTACCTTCTAGAGATATAATTTTTTTGTTATCAATGTAATGTTTTTGCACCAATTCTTCTAATACTGCAGGAGATAACTGTAATGATTTTATTTTTGTTAATATTTCTTTAATAATTTTTTGGCTACTTTTTTCTTTTGCTGGAGAAAAATTAACGGAACTTAATATACATTGTAACTTTTCTTTTTGATATCTAATGAGTTTATTATAGTCCTTACTTAATTTTGAAACCGTTTGTAAAACTTTTGGTTTAATCTCGCTTTCCATCGCCGCAAGAGTAGGATTAAATTCATCTTCATTTTCTTCTGAGTTTTCTGATTTATCATTCTGTTTTTCCTTTGAATCTTCGGATGTTTTTTTCTCTTTGTCATTATCTTCTGCATTATCGTACTCCATGTAGTTTGTATCGATATCAATGATTTCTCTAACTAAAATCTCATCCTTCTGTAGTTTATTATCCCATTCAAAAAATTGTTGTGCTGTAATTGGGCTTTGGGACAATGCATTAAGCATGACATCTTTTCCTGCTTCAATTCTTTTTGCTATTGCAATTTCGCCTTCTCTAGATAAAAGTTCAACACCACCCATTTCTCTTAAGTACATTCTTATAGGGTCGTCACTCTTTTCTATTGTCTTACCTTCATCTTTTAAAGAGTTATCTTTTTTTCTTAAAACTTTATAATCAGATTTTTTTTCAACTAAGGATATT
Source organism: uncultured Pelagibacteraceae bacterium (assembly GCA_902566775.1). Lineage (GTDB taxonomy): Bacteria > Pseudomonadota > Alphaproteobacteria > Pelagibacterales > Pelagibacteraceae > Pelagibacter. The sequence continues at coordinate 19,140 of CACFKF010000003.1, forward strand.
TTGTCATTTAAAATATGAATGAATGCTTGCGTAAGATTTTCTTGGCTAAGATTTCTTTTTCCCAAAGATTTGCTAAGTTCTTCATGGGTGATGAAGCCTCTATGGACGCCTCTACCCATTAATCTTGCAAATGATTTTGTAATTATTCTTTCCACAGTAATAAAGCCCGGAAGATGTATATAATGACTAATTTATAAAAATCTATAATTAATTTATTTAATTTAGTTGATATTTTGCAATTTTTTCAACTCTTTAATTTCATTAAAAGTATTTTCACTAAAATCTTGAGCAAATTTAGATTCTAACTCTTCTATTCTAGTCTCTAGTTCATAATTTTTTAAATCTCTCTTTATCTCTTGCAATAAATCAAATATTTTCTCTTGATCATGTTGATAATTTTCTAAGATATACTTAATTGATGAAAATTTAATAATTCTATCGATCAACTGTTTATCTATTGAAAGATCATCTATGGTCAATTTATTACCACTCTTTAACTTAGATATAACTGCATCAAAAACTAACTTATTTTCATTTGTAAACAATCTCATTTTTTCAATTAAATGAATATTTTCCTGAAAAATATCTAAATTATTTATAATTAAATATAATAACGAAAATTCTTTTACTTCAATTTGACTTAGAGACTTACTTTCTTGAAAATATCTTTGAGTGGCCTTTAAAGAACTAGCTTTCTTTCTTCTATATTGCTTTTTATTATTATTTGTATGTGGTGTAAGAGAAGATATTTGTTCCAAAAAGTATTCTAAAATATATTTTTTAATAAATTTATCTTTAATTGTGTTTGCTATTTCTCTTAATTTTTTTTCAAAAATAGCCATCGATGATGGGTTATTGTCAGTTTCTTTTTTATAATGCTCAAATATAAACTGGTGAATAAAAATTTTATTCTTCTTGCTAAAATCAATAAAAGAATCTTTTCCATTTTTATTTGCAAAACTATCAGGATCCTCATTGTCTGGCAGAAATAAGAAAGAAATTTGTTTTTCTGGCAGTAATTCTTTAATTGAATTTTCAGCAGCTCGTAATGCTGCTCTATAGCCACTATCATCACCATCAAAACATATAATAACATCATCAAAGAATTGATTTAAAATTAAAATTTGCCTATCTGTTAATGAAGTTCCAAGATTAGCAACAACATTTTCAATTCCATTTTTACTTAAGCCAACAACATCCATATATCCTTCAACTAAATAAACATGGTCTATTTTATTAGAAAATTTTCTTGCAATATCTAAATTATATAAATTTGATCCTTTTTTAAAAAAAGGTGTTTCTGGTGAGTTTATGTATTTTGCTAAATAATTATTTTCCCGAATTGTTCTTCCGCCTAAACCAATGGGCTTTCCTGAAATACTGTTAATTGGAAAAATAATTCTATCTCTAAATCTTTCAACATAAACATTTTTCTTTTCATCTAAATAGAAAAGGCCAGTTGTAATTAAAGTTTTTTCATCAAATTCTTTTATTAATTTTTTATAAAAATTGGGATTTTTTTCTACATATCCAATTTTAAATTTATTAACTTCTTCTTTTGATAACTTTCTATTTTTTAAATATTCTCTAGCAATATTTGAATTTTCATTTATTAAAAGGTTTTCATGATAGAATTGAACATATTGATTAAAAATTAAAGAATAATTTTGCCAGGCTTTTTCTCTTTCAAGATCTTTTTTTGAAAAAGTATATGGTTGTAAGCCCGCTAAATTAGCAAGAAATTTTACAGCTTCTCCAAATTTTAAATTTTGAGTTTTCATAACAAAATCAAAAATATTCCCGTGCTCGGATGTGCTAAAACAATGATAAAAACCTTTTTCATCATTGACCGTAAAAGATGGTGTTTTTTCTGTTTTAAAAGGGGATAGTCCCACAAACTCTTTGCCTCTTTTTTTTAGTTGAACTGTTTTTGATACAACGCTCGAGACTTTTAACCGTGTTTTTATTTCTTCTAAATATTCTTTGGGATATTTCATTTTTTATTCAGTACCTCTTTTAAGTAAGAGCCTGCTTTTGAAAAATCTATATTATTTGAATAATCCTTTTTTAAAGCTCCCATTACTTTTCCCATATCCTTAATCGAAGATGCATTTAATTTTTTAATTATCTCATTGCAAATATTTTTTGTTTCTTCTGTGCCTAATTGTTTTGGCAAAAAAGCCGATATTATTTCATGCTCTTTTTGCTCAACTGCCAACAAATCCTGTCTGTTATTTTTTTTATATATTTCTATTGATTCGTCTCTTTGTTTTATCATTTTTTTTAAAATCTTTTTTATATCTTCATCATCAGTTTCCTTTTTATTTGGCCCTGATCTATTCGCTATATCAAGGTCTTTAATGGCAGACAAAATTAACCTATAGGTTGATATTTGAACCCTATCTTTAGATTTTACAGAATTATTATAATTAGTTTCAATTTTTTCTTTTAAAGACATTTTTTTAATCTACTGCAAAGATAATATTCTTCAAAAGAAAAATTTTTTTAAATTTTTTTATTAGAGATGTTGCAGTAATTAAGGTTTTATTGTATTAACCTTTAACTTATGAGTTGTAATTGATCAAAAAAGCAAAAGAGACTAGCTCAAAAAAAATCACTCATTTTCCTACAGGCGTTTTAGTTCTTGAAAACAAGGTTATTTTTAAAGGAATTGGTATTGGCCACCAGGGATCCGCAACAGGCGAAGTTTGTTTCAATACGTCGTTAACGGGATATCAAGAAATTATTTCTGATCCTTCTTATGCTGGGCAAATTATTAATTTTACTTTTCCGCATATTGGAAATGTTGGTACAAATAAAGAAGATCATGAGTCAGATAATATTTGGACCAAGGGAGTTATTTTTAATACGGAAATAACTAATCCATCAAATTACAGGTCTTTAAAAAAACTAGATGCTTGGCTAAAAAAAAATAAAATTGTAGGTTTAACAGGATTAGATACTAGGAGCTTAACTAATTTTATTAGAGATAAAGGGGCGCCTAAAGGCACAATTTCTAACAACAATAAAGGTAATTTTAATTTAAAAAAATTAACTAACGATTCTATTAAATGGTCTGGATTAAATGGACTTGATTTGGCTAAGACAGTTACAACCAAAAAAAAATACACATGGAAAGGTTTTAAAACATGGAAAAAAGAGAAAGGTTTTGAAAAAAACAAAAAAAAAATACATAAAATTGTTGCAATTGATTATGGAATAAAAAAAAATATTTTAAGATATTTTTCAAATTTTAATTGTGAGGTAATTGTTGTTCCTTGTAACCTTGAATCTAAAGAGATCATTAAATTAAAACCTGACGGAATTTTTTTATCAAATGGTCCTGGGGACCCCGCTGCAACTGGAAAATATGCAATAAATATAATTCAAAAATTAATTAAAACAAATATTCCAATATTCGGAATATGTCTTGGGCACCAATTATTAGCTTTAGCGCTCAAAGCAAAAACAAAAAAAATGAAATTGGGCCATAGAGGCGCCAATCACCCAGTAAAAAATCTAATTAATAATAAAGTTGAGATAACAAGTCAAAATCATGGATTTGAAATAGTTAAAGAAAGCTTACCAAAAAATGTTGAAGTGACTCATAAATCTTTATTCGATAATTGTGTGGAAGGAATAAAATTAAAAAATAGACCTGTGTTTTCTGTTCAATATCATCCTGAATCAAACCCTGGTCCTCAAGATAGTCATTATTTATTTAATCAATTCATTAACGAAGTAAAAAAAAATGCCAAAAAGAAAAGACATTAAAAAAATTTTAGTAGTAGGAGCAGGTCCAATAATTATTGGCCAAGCATGTGAATTTGATTACTCTGGAACACAAGCCTGTAAGGCGCTAAAAGATGAAGGTTATAAAGTAATATTAATTAATTCAAATCCCGCAACAATTATGACTGATCCAGGTGTTGCTGATAAAACTTACATTGAACCCATTACAATAGAAATTTTAGAAAAAATTTTAATAAAAGAAAAACCTGACGCTATTTTACCAACTATGGGAGGACAAACTGCCCTAAATTTAGCTATTAAAGCAGAAAAAATTGGTTTGCTAAAAAAATATAAAATTGAACTAATTGGAGCAAATTCAAAAGCTATTTCTAACGCAGAAGATAGAAAAAAATTCAGAAAAAATATGAGTGATATTGGATTAAATCTTCCAAAATCAGAAATCGTTAGCAATATTAAAAAAATCAAAAAATGTTTAAAAAAAGTTGGATTACCTGCAATAATCAGACCAGCATTTACTCTTGGTGGACTTGGAAGTGGTATAGCAAAAAATAAAAAAGATTTTTTCAAACGCGTTAAAGAAGGCCTTGAAGCATCACCAGTAAATCAAGTTCTAGTAGAAGAATGTTTGGAGGGTTGGAAAGAGTTTGAAATGGAAGTTGTTAGAGACAAAAAAGATAACTGCATCATCATATGTTCAATTGAAAATTTAGATCCTATGGGAGTACACACAGGAGACTCTATTACAATAGCACCTGCCCTAACTCTTACAGACAAAGAATATCAGGTTATGAGAAATGCTTCTATTGCGTGCTTAAGAAAAATTGGGGTTGAAACTGGAGGTTCCAATGTCCAGTTCGCTATTAATCCAAAAAATGGAAGAATGGTTATTATAGAAATGAATCCTAGAGTTTCTAGATCTTCTGCACTTGCATCGAAAGCAACTGGTTTTCCAATTGCAAAAATTGCTGCCAAACTAGCTGTTGGCTACACACTTGACGAATTAAAAAATGAAATTACAAAAATTACGCCAGCATCTTTTGAGCCAACAATAGATTATGTGGTTACTAAAATTCCAAGATTTACTTTTGAAAAATTTTCTAATTCTCCTGCAGTACTAGGTACCTCAATGAAATCAGTTGGGGAAGCTATGGCAATTGGCAGAAATTTTAAAGAAGCTCTTCAAAAAGCTTTGGTATCCTTGGAAGTTGGTTTTTCAGGCTTAGACAGAATTTTTAATCTAAATAAAAGTGAAATTGAAAAAAAATTGAAGATTAATATACCAAATAAAATTTTACTAATTGCTGAAGCAATACGTAAAAAAATTAATCTCAAAAAAATATATAAATTATCTAAAGTAGATCCATGGTTTTTGGAACAAATTAAAGAAATTGTAGATGAGGAAAATAAAATATCTAAAAAAGGTTTACCTAAAAATTTTAATGAATTTAATAGAATTAAATCAATAGGATTTTCTGATAAAAAATTATCTCAACTGACTAATTTAGAAGAAAAAATAGTCAGACAAAAAAGGATAGCTTTAAAAGTTTTGCCTGTATTTAAAAAAGTTGATACGTGCGCTGCTGAGTTTAAATCTTTCACTCCTTATATGTATTCTACATATCAAAGAAATTTTTCAATAAATACTGAATGTGAGGCCAATCCTAATGCAAAAGATAAAATTGTTATTTTAGGTGGTGGACCAAATAGAATAGGCCAAGGAATTGAATTTGATTACTGCTGCTGCCAAGCAAGCTACTCTTTAAAAGAAGCTGGTTTTGAAACAATAATGATCAACTGTAATCCAGAAACCGTTTCAACCGATTACGATACAAGTGACAGATTATATTTTGAACCTTTAATTGAAGAGTACGTCCATAGCATAATTTTAAAAGAAAAATCAAAAGGGAATTTAATAGGAATAATAGCCCAGTTTGGAGGTCAAACTCCTATTAAATTAGCAAAATTTCTTAATGATAACTCTTTGCCAATTATAGGTACCCAATATTCATCAATTGATTTGGCTGAAGACAGAGAAAGGTTTAGGAAACTTTTAATTAAATTAAAATTAAAACAAGCAGATAGTGGAATAGCCAAAACATACAATGAAGCTATAAAAATAGCTTCTGATATTGGTTTGCCGCTTGTTGTGCGACCTTCCTATGTGTTGGGAGGCAGAGCCATGGAAATAGTTCATGAAAAAGATCAACTAAAAGATTTTGTTGAAGAAGCATTTAAGGCCGCAGAAAATAATCCAATTTTAATTGATAGATTTATTAATAATGCAATGGAAGTAGATGTTGATGCAATATCTGATGGTAAAGATGTTTTTATTGCAGGAGTTATGCAGCACATTGAAGAAGCTGGAATTCATTCAGGAGATTCGGCTTGTTGTATGCCTCCAGTTGCCATTAAGAAAGAATTAATCAATGAAATTAATAACCAAACAAAAAAATTAGCATTAGCTTTAAAAGTAAAAGGTTTTATGAATGTGCAATTTGCGATTAAAAATGATGAAATTTACATTATTGAAGTTAACCCAAGAGCCAGTAGAACTGTACCTTTTGTTTCTAAAGCTAAAGGAATTCCTCTAGCCAAAATTGCTTCAAGAATAATGGCAGGGGAAAAATTAAAAAAATTTAATTTAAAAAATAAAAATCAAAATATGTTTGCTGTTAAAGAAGCTGTTTTCCCATTTAATAAATTTCCAAATGTTGATGTTTTGTTGGGTCCTGAAATGAAATCAACAGGAGAAGTAATGGGAATTGATAAAGACTTCGGTTTAGCATACGCTAAAAGTCAAATCGCATCACAAAATTCCTTACCAACAAAGGGATTAGCATTTATTTCTTTAAAAGATAGACATAAAAACGAAGGAGTAGATTTAGCAAAACAATTAGTAAAATTAGGTTTTGCATTATGTGGTACTGAAGGTACCGCAAATAGGATTATTAAAAATGGTATTAAGTGCAAAAAAATAAATAAAGTTAGTGGAGGCTCTCCACACATCATTGATATATTAAATGCAAAAAAAATTGCATTAGTGATTAATACTGGAGGTGGAAAACGTAAATATCGTATTAAAGACTCTACATCTTTAAGAAGATCAACCTTAATAAATAAAGTTCCTTATTGTACAAATATGTCAACTGCTTATGCCTGTTTAGAAGCTATTAAATCATTGAAAACAAAAAAAATAGAAGTCAAGCCTTTACAAGAAATTTAGCCTTCTACCTTCCAGTCAGTTTTAAATGTAACATAATTTACTTGAAGACAACGTCTTTCTTTTACAATTTCTTTTTTTTCCATTCCATGCCAAGTATTTGGCCCGCTTGAAAAGAAATATCCATAGTTATCTCTATAAGGAAGGGTTTTGATTTTTTTTAATTCACTATCATAAAAATCAGTACCCAAATCCTCATTTTCATTAAATTTATTTACGAAAAGCAAGCATGAAATAAGCTTTTCCTTTATATCGCAATGTGGTTTAAGCCAAAAACCTTTTCTATCACATATAACTTCAACTCTAACATAACTGTTGGATAAATCTTTTCCAATGAGACTTGAAATTTTTTCATAAGTTTTTTTATTTTGAAGTTCTTTAATAAAATTTATTAAATTTGGAAATTTATTTGAATTCTCTTTAGTTATAAAACATCTAAATTTTAAAGCCTTACCTCCATCAGAAATTCCTTCTCTAAATTTCCCTTCGCCACCATCAATTGCTCTTGTGCCATCATAATTCAAATTATTTTCAATTGGATTAGCTATATCTGCATTAATTATTTCATTTATTTGTTCAGCAGTTAATGGTTTATTTAGTTCCCAATGAACAAAAGGATTGTCAAATCTTTTTGAATTATTAGTTATTGAATCTAAAAACGACATTTATTTTAACTGTTCCTTAATTTTTGAAGCTACTCTGCTAGTTTCATCCAGGCTTTTATAGCTCCAAGTGGTTAATTCATTTCCTAGTTCTTTTATAATGTTTAATTCTTCAAATAAACTTCTAAATTTCTTGAATCTTTTATCATTTCTCTTTGGTTGTATCATTGCGATATAAACAGGTTTTCCTGTTAATGCCGCTTCTGAAATCATTGAACTAGAATCACATGTCACAACTATGTATTTTGATAAAGCTAGGGAGGACAAGTAAGCCTTTTTATCAACAGTTTCTATTATTAAACGGTTTTTGTTAAAATATTCTTTTGCAAAAGTAATCATGTCTTTTGGTGTTCTATTAGAAGGAATCAAGATTAATTGTAAATTATTTTCGATTAAATGCTTATTTACTTTGGAAAATATTTCTATGATATTTTCATTGTTATAGTCATAGTACTTTGTTGGCCCACCTAAAATTAAGGCAATTATATCTTTATCTTTATCTAATTTATTTTCTAAATAATTCTTTTCATTATTTATTTCATTTAAGGTTAAATAGTGAATGGCACCTTTTGAATTTATGACATTTGCTCCGCTAAGGCCATCATGTTCTGGGGAAACTACATAGTCAAAGTTTTCTAGCGACACGAGGGGATTTTGAATATGAATATTTATTATTTTTTTTTTAGAGTTTTTTTTTAAATATATTGAAGGAACAACGCTTTTTCTGCCACAAGAAATAATTATATCAAATTCTTTATTTATTTTATTTTTGAAAATAAATTTACTTACTGGTGTAAGACTTGGTGGAATTAAATTCCAAAAATTATTCAATTCAACTTTTTCGTGAAAATAATCTAGTTCTAAAGCTTTAGCCAACCCTTCAACTTGGCTAATCATGCCGTGTAATCCTTCTGTTAACAATAACCCTTTTAATTTGCCCATTAATTACTATATAGCTTTGATATGAATCAAAATCCAACTAAACACACAAAAGTGTTAATAATTGGATCAGGACCGGCAGGATATACGGCTGCAGTTTATGCTGCTAGAGCAATGCTGAAACCAATAATGGTTTCTGGAATGGAGCCAGGAGGTCAATTAACAACTACAACTGATGTTGAAAATTATCCTGGTTTTGCAGAGGTAATTCAAGGACCGTGGCTGATGGAACAAATGCGAGATCAAGCTAAAGCTGTTGGTACAGAAATGATTGAAGATCATATTGCTTCGGTAAATTTAAAATCTAAACCATTTGAAGCTGTTGGAGACAGCGGTCAGAAATATACTGCTGATTCAATTATCATTTCTACAGGTGCTCAAGCTAGATGGTTAAATATTCAGTCTGAACAAAAATTTAGAGGTTTTGGAGTTTCTGCATGCGCAACTTGTGATGGTTTTTTCTTTAAAAATAAAACAGTAGCAGTAGTAGGTGGGGGCAATGCTGCTGTAGAAGAAGCTATGTTTCTTACGAAATTTGCAACTAAAGTAAAATTAATTCATAGAAGAGATGCTTTGAGGGCTGAAAAAATGCTTCAAAGTAAATTAATGGCTAATAAAAAGATTGAAATTATTTGGGATAGTGTAGTTCAAGAAGTAATAGGAGATGACGAACCAAAAAATGTCAAAGGACTAAAAATAAAAAATGTCAAAACAAATAAAGTCGAAGAATTAAAGGTAGATGGTTTGTTTATCGCAATTGGACACGATCCTGCTACTCAACTATTCAAAGATCAATTAAATATGGATAAAGAAGGTTATTTAATAACAAAACCAGACTCAACAGAAACAAACATACCAGGAGTTTTCGCTGCTGGAGATGTAAAAGACAAAGTTTTTAGACAAGCTGTTACTGCAGCTGGAATGGGCTGCATGTCTGCGCTTGAAGCTGAAAAATTTCTATCATCAAAAAATTAAATTAGCCAAAATTTTCACAAAAATATTTTATTCTACCCATTGCTATTTTTAATTTTTGCATTGACGTAGCGTATGAAATTCTAAAATGACCTGGCAAACCAAATGCAGATCCTTGAACTACAGCTACATTTGCTTTTTGTAAGAGTTTTTCAACAAATTCTGAATCTGTTTTTAGTTTTGTCTTTTTTCCTAATAATTTTTTGCAACTAGGAAAAACATAAAATGCACCATTTGGTGTTAAACAGTTAATTCCTTTAATTTTATTTAAGCTTCCAACTACAAAATCTCTTCTTTTTTTAAACTCTTTAGATCTAATTTTTATAAATTTCTGAGTTCCGCTTAAAGCTTCAACTGCTGCTGCTTGACTTACAGACGAAGGATTTGATGTTGATTGAGATTGAACTTTGCGAATAGCTTTAATAATTTCTTTTGGGCCTCCTGCGTAACCTATTCTCCATCCTGTCATGGCATAAGATTTACTTACACCGTTCATAGTAAGAGTTCTATTTTTTAAGCTGGATATTTGTGCAATGGTAAAAAATTTTGTTTTATCATATGTGATATGCTCATAAATATCGTCACTTAATATGTGAATTTTTTTATATTTAGTTAATACTTTAGACAAATCCATTATCTCTTTTTTCGTATAGCTTGCGCCTGTGGGGTTTGATGGTGAATTTAATATTAACCATTTTGTTTTATTAGAAATAGCTTTTTTTTAATTTTTTTGAAGTCAGTTTAAAATTTTCAACCTCACTACACTTTACAATTTTTGGTTTACCTCCAGCTAACAAAACCATATCAGGATAAGAGACCCAAAAAGGAGCTGGGATAATTACTTCATCTCCTTTGTTTAAAGTAGCAATAAATGTATTATAAAGAACTTGCTTGCCTCCTGTTCCAACAGTTATTTCTTCTGTTGAGAATTTTAAATTATTTTCTCTTTTAAATTTTTTTATTATCGCTTTTTTTAAAGCTGGAGTTCCATCAACTGCAGTATATTTAGTATCGCCACCTCTAATAGCCTTTACCGCTGCATTTTTTATGTTGGTAGGAGTATCAAAGTCTGGCTCTCCTGCTCCTAGCCCAATAACATCTCTTCCTGCAGCTTTTAGCTCTCTTGCTTTTTGAGTTACTGCAATAGTTGGTGATGGTTTTATTCTTTTTAAATTGTCAGATATAATGCTCATTGAAAAATATTATTATTCTAATACCTTGTTTACTTTATGCAAAATAGTTATCAAGATTTAATTACAGATATTCAAAGTAAAAATCCAGAAATAAGTGGAAAACTTGAAGGCGGAAAAAAATTTAAACTTATAACTGATTTTAAGCCTGCTGGGGACCAGCCAGAAGCAATAAAAAAATTAGTTAATAGTGCAAATAAAGGTGAGTTTAACCAGGTTCTACTAGGAGTAACAGGTTCTGGAAAAACTTTTACAATGGCAAAAGTAATAGAACAAACTAATAGACCATCTCTAATCTTGGCTCCTAATAAAACCTTGGCTGCTCAGCTTTATGGAGAAATGAAAACCTTTTTTCCAGAAAATGCTGTTGAATATTTTGTTTCTTATTATGATTATTATACACCTGAAGCATATGTCCCTAGGTCAGACACTTATATTGAAAAAGAAGCTTCAATAAATGAACAAATAGATCGAATGAGACATTCGGCAACAAGATCATTATTGGAAAGAGATGATGTTTTAATTGTTGCAAGCGTATCATGTATTTATGGATTGGGCTCAGTCGAAGCTTATAGTAAAATGACCATAACCCTTCAAAAAAATTCTGAATATAATAGAGAACAAATTATAAAATCATTAGTTAACTTACAATATAAGAGGAATGATCAAAATTTTTACAGAGGAACTTTTAGAGCTCGAGGAGAGTATTTAGAAATTTTTCCTTCACATTTAGAAGATCGTGCTTGGAGACTAAGTTTATTTGATAATAAATTAGAAAAAATTGAAGAGTTTGATCCTTTAACTGGAGATAAAGTGAAAGATTTAAAATTAATTAAAATATACGCTAATAGTCACTACATAACACCAAAACCTACTATAGAACAAGCAATAATAAATATAAGAAAAGAGTTAGAAATCACTCTTAAAAAGCACAAAGAAAAAAATAAATTGCTCGAAGCACAGCGTTTAGAAGAAAGAACAAAGTTTGATTTGGAAATGATTGAAGCGACAGGATCTTGTGCTGGAATTGAAAACTATTCTAGATTTTTATCCGGCAGAAAACCAGGAGAACCACCTCCTACTCTATTTGAGTATTTTCCAGATAATACTCTAGTATTCGTAGATGAATGCCATGTAACCGTTCCTCAGCTTAATGGAATGTTCAAAGGTGACAGATCTAGAAAAAGTACACTTGCAGAATATGGTTTTAGATTACCTTCTTGCATGGATAACAGGCCGCTTAAATTTGAAGAATGGAATATGATGAGAACTCAAACAATTTTTGTGTCTGCAACTCCAGGGCCATGGGAGTTAGAACAGGTAAAAGGAAAATATATTGACCAAGTTATTAGGCCTACCGGACTAATTGATCCTACCGTAGAAGTAAGGCCCGCAAAAAATCAAGTGGATGATTTAATGCACGAATGTAAAAAAACCATTGAAAAGAATTATAGAGTTCTAGTTACAACTTTAACAAAGAGAATGGCAGAAGATCTAACCGAATATCTTCATGAAAATGGAATTAAAGTTAGATATATGCACTCAGATATCGATACACTTGAAAGAATTGAAATTATGAGAGATTTGAGAATGGGTGTGTTTGATGTTCTTGTTGGCATCAATCTATTAAGAGAAGGATTAGATATACCTGAATGTGCGCTAGTTGCAATATTAGATGCTGATAAAGAAGGATTTTTAAGATCAGAAAGATCTTTAATTCAAACAATTGGCAGGGCAGCAAGAAACTTGGATGGTAAAGTTATTTTATATGCAGATAAAAAAACTGGTAGTATTAATAAAGCAATTGAAGAAACCAATAGAAGAAGAGCCATTCAATTAAAATACAATAAAAAAAATAATATTAGCGCAACAACAATAAAAAAAGAAATAAGCGACGTATTAGAAAGTGTTTATGAAAAAGATTATGTAAAAGTAGGAGCTGACGAAAATATTGGAGGGAATCTAAAAAAACATTTAAAAGCTTTAAATAAAAAAATGAAGGAATCTGCATCAAATTTAGAGTTTGAAGAGGCTGCAAAAATTAGGGATGAGATTAGAAAACTTGAAAGTACTGAATTAGAGATTACACTTAACCCTAAAGTAAAACAGTACAGCCTGAATAATAAAATTTATCCTAAAGGAAGATCAACTATGGGTATGCCGGGGACAAGGGCAAAAAAAGGAAAGAAAAAGTGGAAGCAAATAAAATAATTATAACTGGTGGTGCTACAAGAATTGGGGCCGCAATTGCAAATAAACTATCTGGTCCTGGAGTGGAAATTGTAATTCATTATAATAAATCAAAATTAAATGCTGAAAAATTAAAAAAAAAATTATCAAAAAATTTAACAAAAGTATATTTGATCAAAGGAGACTTGAGTAAAGAAACTGATTTAAAAAAAATAGTAAAATTTTGTAAAAAAAAATTAAAATATTTTGACTGTTTAATAAACAATGCTTCATTGTTTGAAAATGATAAATTAGAAAATTTTACTACTGACAGCTGGGGAAAACATTTAAGAACAAACTTAAGAGCTCCAGCATTATTATCAAAAGAATTTGCAAAAAATGTTAAAGGTAAAAATAACAATATTATAAACATCATTGACCAGAGAGTTTTTAAATTAACTCCATTCTTCTTTTCATACACAATAAGTAAAACTGGCCTTTATACTATGACAAAAACTAGCGCTATAAGCTTAGCTCCAAGAATAAGGGTAAATGGGATTGCCCCAGGACCAACTCTTAAAAATAGACGACAAAGTGAAAAACATTTTAAAAAACAATATTTAGCCACTCCTTTAAAAAGACAAGTTAATGTATCAGAAATTTGTAATGCAGTTGACTTTTTTATTAAAAATAAGTCAATTACTGGACAGGTGCTTGCAGTTGATAGTGGACAAAATTTAAACTGGCAAACTCCAGATATTATAGGAACTAAAGAATGAAAAAAAATAATCTAAAAGTTGTTAGAATAGATAAAAGCAAAAGCTTATTTAATTATGAGAAAAAAATCCTTATTAAAGAGCTTACTTTAAATTTGAAGCTAGGTTATTTCGATTTTGAAAAAGATAAACCACAGAAAGTAAAATTTACATTAGAAATTGACTACAAGGATAAAAAGCCAACGAATGATAAAGATTTAAAATCAATAGTTAATTATGACAAAATAGTAAAACTAATAAAAAAATTAGTAAAAAATAAACATTACAACTTTCTTGAAACATTGGCCGAAGATGTTTTTGATGAGCTATTTAAAGATAAAAGAATTGATAAAATAAATCTTCAAATAGAAAAATTAGAAATTATGAAAGACTGCTCATCAGTTGGAATACAAATTTCTAAAAAAAGAAGCCATGAAAAGTTCTGATCTTGGAAAAGAAATAATCAAAAAAGAACTCTCTTTAATACCTAAAAGCCCTGGGGTCTATAGAATGATAAACTATAAAGGAGACGTTCATTATATTGGAAAAGCAAAAAACTTACCTGATAGACTTAAGAGTTATGTTTCTGAAAAAAACCATATAATTAGAACAGAAAGAATGTTGGCGCAAACTCATAAAATAGAAATCACAACAACTTCTAATGAAAGTGAAGCTTTACTTTTGGAGGCAAATTTAATAAAAAAATTTAGACCAAAGTTCAATATTTTACTTAAAGACGATAAATCATTTCCATTTATATACATTGGCAAGAAAGATAAGTGGCCTCAACTAATTAAACATAGGGGAAAAAAAGATAAAGATGGTTTTTATTTTGGTCCATTTGCATCTGCTGGCTCTGCAAATTGGACAATTAAAATGCTTCAAAAAATATTTCAAATCAGAGTTTGTGATGAAGGCACATTTAAAAATAGAAAACGTCCATGTATTTTATACCAAATCAAAAGATGCTCTGCGCCATGTGTGGGATATATAGATGAAGTTGAATATAAAAACTCCGTTCAAGATGCAATAAAATTTGTTTCAGGAAAATCAAGAGAAATTCAAAAAAATTTATCCAAACAAATGGAAGAAGCAAGTGAAAAACTAGATTTTGAAAAAGCTTCAATACTTAGAGATAAAATTAAATCGCTAAATATAATTCAATCTTCTCAAAAAATTAATGAAGCCAACTTAGTAGATGCTGATGTAATTGCAGCATACAAAGAATCTGGCAAAACTTGTATTCAAGTATTTTTCTACAGATCTAAACAAAATTGGGGAAATCAGTCCTATTTTCCTAAACATGATCCCGATCAAAATATTTCAGAAATAATGTCTTCATTTATAATGCAGTTTTATGAAAATAAAAATGTTCCAAAATTAGTTATTTTAAATCATGATATCAAAGATAAAAAGTTAATTGAAAAAACATTAAGTTCAAAAGAAGATAAAAATATTTCTATTACAATTGCAAAAAAAGGATCTAAAGCAATTGTTGTTTCTCTTGCAGAAAAAAATGCAAAAGAATCTTTAAATAGAAAACTTTACGAAACAAACAATAATAAAAATTTATTTGAAGCAATAAATAAAAAATTCAATATTAAAAATAATATTAATTTAATTGAAGTTTATGATAACAGTCATATACAGGGCTCACATAGTGTTGGTGCCATGATCACTTTCGGCGAAGAAGGATTTATAAAAAAAAGGTATAGAAAATTTGATATAAAATCAAAAAGTTCAGAGCAAGATGATTATAGAATGATTAGAGAAGTTTTAAAAAGAAGATTCAAAAGAGCAATACTTGAAAAAGGCAACTATTTATCTTTGCCTGATTTAATTTTAATTGATGGTGGAAAAGGACAATATTCAACTGCAAAAGAAGTATTAAATGAGTTTGGATTACACGATTTGCAAATGATAGCTATTGCAAAAGGAAAGTTTAGAAATAGTGGAAACGAAACCTTTTTTTGTAATAGAAAATCATATAAATTTGAGAGAAACGATCCTGTTCTTTTTCTACTTCAAAGACTTAGAGATGAAGCTCATAGATTTGCAATAAGTGCGCATAGAGCAAAAAGAAAAAAAAGTATAAGCAAATCATTATTGGATCAAATTGGAGGTGTTGGATCTATAAGAAAAAGAGCATTATTAAATCATTTTGGTTCAGCAAGAGCAGTTGGGTCTGCTAGTTTTGAAGAAATAAAATCTGTTGAAGGAGTTGAAGAAAAAGTAGCAAAAAAGATATATAATTTTTTTCACGAATGAAAATAAAAATACCAAATTATTTAACAATTGGCAGAATTATAATAGTGCCTATTTTTGTTATTTCATTTTATCTACCAGGATTTTATGGAGATATTATTCCATTTGCTTTATTTATTATTGCTTCATTCACTGATTTTTTAGATGGATTATTGGCTAGAATGTATAAAGAAGAATCAAAGCTTGGGGAGCTCTTAGATCCGATCGCTGACAAGATTCTTGTGGCCACTGCTTTAATTTTATTGGTGATGGATGGCACAATTAGAAATTATGAAGTTATAGCTGCAATAATAATTTTAACTAGAGAAATATTAATATCAGGTTTAAGAGAATTTTTAGCAAAAGGAAAAATAAAACTTCCTGTCTCAAGCTTAGCAAAACTTAAAACTTTTTTGCAAATGTTTTCAATATCAATTTTGCTAACTGGCGAAACTGGAAATAAAATAATAAACTTTCAAGATTATAACGCTCAAACCATTGGGATAATAATATTATGGTTTTCTGCTTTTTTAACTTTATATACTGGGTATGACTACCTAAGAAAAGGTATTGACCATGCTATATCTGAAGATGAAAAAAATTAGGCAGCTTTTCTTTTTCTAACTAATTTATCATAACTAGCTGATAAATCTAAAATGAGGTTGCAAACTTTATAAGTATGTTCGGCAATTTTTGAAATTGGAGTAACTTCTGCCGCTGTCCCAGTTAAAAAACATCCAACAAAGCTAGGGAGTTCGTTTGGTGAAATTTTTCTTTCATTCACTTTTATATTTTTAGATTTTGCTATCTCTATTATTGTTCTTCTAGTAATCCCATCTAAAAAACAATCTGGCGTTGGTGTGTGCAAATGTCCATTTTTATCTTTAAAAAAAATATTCGCCCCTGTAGCTTCAGCAACATTACCTTCATGATCAAGCATTAGTGAATCTGAATATCCTTGTCTTTCTGCTTCATGTTTTGAAAGTGTGCAGATCATATATAGTCCTGATGCTTTTGTATCCCAAGGAATTGTGTTAGGAGCTGGTCTTCTCCACTTAGAAATATTTAGCTTAATTCCCTCTGTTTTTAATTTTGGATCAAAATATGTTCCCCACTCCCAAGTTGCTATGGCTACATGTATTTTTGTTTGTTGTGCTGAAACAGCCATCATTTCACTTCCTCTCCAAACAAAAGGCCTAACGTATCCATTTTTTACATTCTGAGATAAAACAATTTTTTTTGTAGCACTGTTTAGCTCTTCTTTTGAATATGGAATTTCAATATCCATTCTTTTTGATGAATGATAAAGTCTTTCAGTATGTTCTTCTAATTTAAATATCAATCCATCATAAACTCTTAATCCTTCAAACACACAGCTAGCATAATGCAATCCATGACTAAGAACATGTAGCCTGACATCTTGCCAGTCCACAAGATCGTTATTGTACCAAATTTTGCCTTCTCTTTTATCGTAGGGTATCATTAGATTTTTTTTACAAAAAAATATCTTTGTATATATAATATGTCAATATAACTTACCAATATGAATGAACTTTTATATTTAAAAGATGAGCAGATAAAAGAATTTGTCCAAAAAATCTTTATTGCTTATAGAGAATCCTTCTCTGACACAAAGAACATACTAAATAAACATTCAATAGGCCTAGCTCATCACAAAGTAATTCTTCTTCTTTCTATGTATAATGGCATCACTATTTCTGAATTACTAAAAAAATTAAAAATAACTAAACAAAGTTTAAACAGAGTTATTAATGATTTAGAAAAAAATAAGTGTATTTTTTTTGAAAGAGACAAAAAAGATACTAGATTAAAACATATTTATCTCACCGAGACTGGAAAAAAATTATTTGATGAAATATTTTCTATACAAAAAAAAAGAATTCATAAGGCATTGTTAAACTCAAGCTCTAAAGAAGTTTTACACTTCAATAATGTAATAAGTAGAATCATTAATGAAAAAATTTAAAGCGCACATATTAATTGTCGACGACGATGATAGAATTAGAGAACTAGTTAAACAGTATCTTAATGATAATGATTATCTTGTAACAACTGCAAATAGTGCAGAAGATGCAAAAAAGAAAGTGGATATTATAAAATTTGATCTAATCGTACTAGACATTATGATGCCTGGACAAAGTGGGCTTGAATTTACCAATGAATACAAACAAAAAATTGAAACACCAATTATATTATTAACTGCAAAAGGTGAAGCAAGCGATAGAGTTGAGGGACTAGAAATAGGAGCAGATGATTACTTGGCAAAACCTTTTGAGCCCAAAGAATTAGTTCTAAGAATAAAAAATATATTGGAAAAAACCAAAAGCAAAAGTCAAAAAAGAGTAGTAAATTTTAGCAATATAAACATCGATTTAAACAAGTTATTAATAATTAATAATAATCTAGAATTTAAGATTAATAATACTGAAAAAATTATACTTGAAAAAATGATCAATTCTCCAGGACAAACATTTACCAGAGAAGAAATAGGCAAATTAATAAATTTAGATAAAGAAAGATCTATAGATGTAATAATAACAAGATTAAGAAAAAAAATTGAAAAAGATCCCAAAAATCCAAAATTTTTGCAAACTATAAGAGGAACAGGCTATGTTTTATGGATTGAGTAGATACTTAAAAAAGATTCTACCTAAGCAATTATTTTATAGAAGCTTAATAATTGTTGCTGCTCCAATTATTATTATGCAAATTACAATTTCAATTGTATTTTTTGACAGTTTGTGGATTAAAACTAACAAAGGAATGACTAGAGCATTGGTAAATGAAATTAGTACTTTTGTAGAAGCTTATAATAATGATAATTATGATAAAGTAGAAATTACTAATCTATTTTCAATTTACCAAGATTTAAATATTGAATTCATTCAAGATGAAAAATTTAATTATGATTTTAATGAAAGATGGTTTAGCCCAATTGACAGAACACTTAGAAGAGAATTAAAATCAAGATTTGGCTCTGAAGAATTTTGGTTTAATACAACAAGTTATAAAGAATTAATCGATTTGAGAATTAAATATAAATCTGGATATTTCAAATTTTTAGTACCTAGAGATAGAGTAACAAGTTCGTCAGCAAGAATATTTGCACTTTGGATAACTTTGCCTGCCGCTCTAGTAATTTTTATTGCTATATTATTTTTAAAAAACCAAACTCGACCAATAGTAAAACTAGCTAGAGCTTCTGAAAAATTTGGCAGAGGGGAAGATGTTGAGGATTTTGTACCTTCTGGCGCTTTAGAAATCAGGCAAGCAGGATATGAATTCGATAAAATGAGAAAAAGGATAATACGTCATTTAAATCAAAGATCTGAGATGCTATCAGGTATTAGCCACGACTTAAGAACACCTTTAACAAGAATGAAGTTACAGTTAGCATTTATTAAAGATCAAAAAATTTCAAAAAAATTATCGGATGATATTATAGAAATGGAAAAAATGCTTAATGAATATTTGCAATTTGCTAGTTCGCGATCTTTGGAGAAAACAGAAAAATTTGATCTTTCTGAACTTTTGCTAACTACAATAAAAAAATACGAAAAAAAAGAAATTACTTCTGATATTTCTGAAAAAATTTTTTTCAATGGAAGAAAAAATTTAATACAAAGATGTCTAAATAATCTTATTGATAATTCAATTAAGTACAGCAATAATATTGCAGTTTCTGTAATAAAATCATCAAATAATATAAAAATCACCATAGACGATGATGGTCCAGGAATACCCGAAAACGAAAGAGAAAACGTTTTTAAACCTTTTTATAAAATTAATAAAAGTAGAGGTGACTCCAAATCAAGTGTCGGTTTAGGATTATCAATAGCCTCTGACATTATAAGGTCGCATGGTGGAAATATTCAATTAGAAAATTCCCCTAATAATGGATTAAGAGCTAGTATTTTTTTACCTTTTTAGGATTTTTTTTATTTCTTTTTTTTTCTAGTTTTTCAATTTTTTTTTCAATTTTTTCAATACGTTGGAGCAATATTGCTGTTTCCTCTTTGCTTGTTAATTTCATTTTAAAAACAATATCATCTCTTTGAGATCTTAAAATGTTTGTTATTTCTGAACTTAAATCCTTGTATGATATAAGGCTCTGTTCAAATAGTTTAGCAAATTTATCAATTATAAATTTCGATTTTGACATATATTCAATTTTTAAAATAATATACTCTATTATATTTATTTTTTTAATATGTTTATTAACAATTTTGATCCTGTGGCAATTCAAATTTTTTCTCTAGAAATAAGATGGTATTCATTAGCTTATATCTTTGGAATATTATTTGCTTGGATATATTGTAAAAAAATACTTATTAAAGATAAAAATATATCAAAATTATTTGATGATTTAATTTCATATTTAATAATTGGAATAATCTTAGGTGGAAGATTGGGTTATGTATTATTTTATAATATAAAATATTATTTAAGTAATCCGATTGAAATTTTAATGATTTGGCAAGGTGGTATGTCATTCCATGGTGGTTTGCTAGGAATATTTATTGCAACTACAATTTTTGCAAAAAAAAATAATATAAATAGTTATATTTTTTTAGATTTAATTGCAGCTTCTGCTCCAATTGGAATTTTTCTAGGAAGAATTTCGAATTTTATTAATTCTGAACTTTATGGAAAAAAAACAGATGTTTTATGGTCTGTTGTATTCACAAGAATTGATAATATATCTAGACATCCCTCACAAATATATGAAGCTGTTCTTGAGGGCTTAGTATTGTTTTTTTTAATGTACCTATTTATAAAAAAAAATTACCTAAATAAACCTGGTTTAATTTCATCTTTTTTTTTAATATTCTATTCAACATTTAGATTTTTTATAGAGTTTTATAGAGTGCCAGACGAACAATTAGGTTTTATTTTCCTAAATTTAACAATGGGTCAAATTATAAGTTTAGTTTTTTTATGCTTAGGGTTTTACATATTTTCTAAAAAGAAAAATGAAAACAAATAACAACAAAAATATTTCTCTAGATAAATTTATTAATAAAGCACTTTACGATAAAAAAAATGGATATTATATGCGCAATAATCCATTCGGGGAAAAAGGTGATTTCATTACAGCTCCAAATATTTCCATCTTATTCTCTGAAATAATAGCCATCTGGTGTATAGCTTTCTGGGAAAACCTTGGATGTCCAAAAAAAATTAATATTGTTGAATTGGGCGCTGGCAATGGTGAAATGATGCATCAAATGACAAAAGTTTTTAAAAAATTCGAAAAATTTTTAAAAGCAAGCAAATTTTTTATTTTTGAAAAAAGTCATTTTTTAAAAAAAATTCAGAAAAAAAAAATAACTTCCTTCAATGTATCATGGATCAATTCGCTGGATAATTTAAAAAGTGGACCTAATATTTTTTTGGCAAATGAATTTTTTGATGCTTTGCCGGTAAAACAATTTATAAAAAAAAACAATAAATGGTTTGAAAAAAAAGTAAAAGTTTTAAGTAAAAATAATTTTGAATTAGTTAACGAACCAACAAATATAAATAAATTTGAAAAAAAAATTGGGATTAATTTAAAAAATAATCAAAAAGTCATTGAATTTTCTCCAATGGCTTATAAATATTTGAATACAATTTCAAAAAAAATTAATGCTTTTCAGGGTGGACTATTGATTATTGACTATGGATATTTTGAAGAAGAAATGAGAAATAGTTTACAATCTGTTCGAAAACATAAATTTAGTAATATTTTAGAAAGTTTCGGCAACTCAGATATTACATATAACATTAGCTTTTTTTTTGCTAGAAAAAATCTTAAAAAAACTAAAACTAAAAGTAGTGGGTACCACTACTCAAAAAAAATTTTTAACAAAACTTGGCATTATTCAACGTGCAGAAATATTGTCTAGGAATTTAAAATTTTCAAAAAAAGCTAATATTTATTACAGGTTAAATCGCTTAATGGACAATAAATTTATGGGCAATTTGTTTAAAGTGATGTTTGCTACAAAAAAAAATAATAAATTTAAAATAGGATTTGAAAATTGATTGTTTCAAAAAAGTTAAAAAAATTTAAAAATATAGAGCATGGTTTTTTTAATCGAAAAGGAGGTGTTTCTACTGGAATATATAAAAGTCTAAATTGCGGAAGTGGATCTCATGATAAAAAAAAAAATGTATCAAACAATCTAAAAATAGTTTCTAAAAAAATTGGATGCGAACAAAAAAAACTCATACTATTACACCAAACGCATAGTGATAAATTTATTTATATTGGAAGAAATTATAAATTTAATAAAAAAAAAATAAAAGCAGATGCCTTAATAACAAATACCAAAAAAGTTGCTATTGGTATTTTAACTGCGGACTGCGCCCCTATATTGTTTTATGATAGTAAAAAAAAAATAATAGGAGCAATACACGCTGGATGGCGAGGAGCCTACAAAAAAATTCTTTCAAAAATTGTTAAATATCTATTAAAAAAAGATTCCATTTTAAGCAACTTGTATTTCGTAATAGGTCCGTCCATTGCTCAAAGAAACTATGAGGTTGGAATTGAATTTAAAAAAAAATTTCTTAAACAAAACAAAAAAAACATGAAGTATTTTAAATATATAAAAAATAGAATCTTTTTTAGCCTATCTGACTATATTAAAGGACAATTGAAAGATTTGGGAATAAAAAATATTGAAATAATAAAAAAAGATACGTATAATAATAAAAATAACTTTTTTAGTTCTAGAAGATCCAAAAAAAATAATCATGATTATGGTAGAAATATATCTGTAATTATGATTAAATAAGATTTTCACAAAATGAAGCTTCTTACAGGAAACAGTAATAAAAGCCTCAGTCAAAAAATATCGAAGCATTTAAAAACAAAACTAGTGCATTCTAGTATAAGAAAATTTGCTGATGGTGAAATTTACATAGAAATTAATGAAAACATTAGGGGCAATAGTATTTTTTTAATTCAATCAAGTTCTGCGCCAGCTAATGATAATTTAATGGAACTTTTATTATGTATTGATGCACTAAAAAGATCTTCAGCAAAAAATATTACTGCTGTAATTCCTTACTTTGGATATGCAAGGCAAGATAGAAAAGTTGCTCCAAGAACTTCTATATCGGCAAAACTAGTTTCTAATTTGATAACTAAAGCTGGAGCAGATAGAGTTGTTACCGTTGATTTGCATGCAGGTCAAATACAAGGTTTTTTTGATCTTCCAGTTGACAACCTTTTTGCAACTCCAATTTTTGCAAGACATGTTAAAAAGAATTTAAATAAAAAAAACTTAATTTGTGTATCTCCTGATGTTGGAGGTGTTGAAAGAACAAGAGCACTTGCTAGAAAATTAGATGTTGGAATAGCTATAATAGATAAAAGAAGACCTTCCCCAGGTAAATCTCAAGTAATGAATGTTATAGGAAATGTAAACAGTAAAACTTGTATAATTATCGATGATATTATTGACTCGGGCGGAACAATAGTAAATGCAGCACAAGCACTAATAAATAGAGGAGCTAAAGAAGTTCACGTTTATATAACTCATGGAGTTTTAAGTGGTGAGGCAGTTGATAAAATTAAAAAATCCAGAATAAAAAAATTAGTTATTACAGATACAATTGACAACTCTGATAAGATAAAAAAGGCTAAGAATATAGAAGTATTAACTATATCCAATTTATTAGCTGAAGCAATTAAGAGGATTTCTAATTCAACTTCGGTTTCTGATCTATTTAAATAATTTGCTTGAGTTATTAAAAACATGTGTTACAAAGCTTTGTTTTTATGAGCATAATTGAAGCAACTATAAGAAATACAAAAACTAAAGGTGATATAAATTCGTTAAGAATTAAAGGAGACATTCCCGCAATTATTTATGGTGGATCAGAGAAAAATCAAAAAATCTCATTGAGAAAAAAAAATGTTAAAAATCTTATAGAAAAAGAAAATTTTTTATCAAACATAATTTCCATAAATTTAGATGGTAAATCAGAAAATGTATTGCCAAAAGAACTTGCATGGGATCCTATAACTGATGAACCAATTCATATAGATTTTTTAAGAATTGTTAAAGGGTCAACGGTAGTCTTAGAAATACCTGTAAAATTTATTAACAATGATAAATCCCCAGGTCTAAAAAGAGGCGGAGTTTTAAACATTGTTAGAAGAAAAGTTGAATTGAAATGTCCAGCAGAAAACATACCGAAAGAACTTATTGTAGATTTAGATAACCTAGATATAGGTTCTAGTATTAAAATTTCTTCAATTAAACTTCCTGAAAATGTTGTGCCAACTATTCAGGGAAGAGACTTTGTTGTAGCAACAGTTGCGGCACCAACAATAATAAAAGAGCCTGAAAAACCAGCTGAAGAAACTACTGAAGAAGGCGCCGAAGGAGTATCGGAAAGTGCTGAGGGAGAAGCAAAAGCTGCTGAGGGTGAAAAAGAAGGTGAAAAAAAGGAAACAGTCAAAGAAGCTGATAAAAAAGAAGCTGATAAAAAAGAAGATAAAAAAACACCTGCTGAAAAGAAATAATTTTAGTGCAAAAAATTCCAAAATTTAATTTATAAAATGATTTTATTTGTAGGTTTAGGAAACCCAAGTCCAGATAATGAAAACAATAGACATAATATTGGTTTTAAAATAATTGATGCAATTAATAAAAAATTTAGCTTATCAAAACAAAAACCAAAATTTAAGGGTTTGCTAACAACTGGCAATATAGGAAATAAAAAAGTTTATGCTATAAAACCTTTAACCTTCATGAATAACTCTGGAATTTGCATAAGAGAACTTATTGAATATTTTAAAATTGAAGCAGAAAATGTAATAGTTTTTCATGATGATCTAGATGTTGATTTTGGTAAGATTAAAACTAAATTTGGAGGCTCTAGTGCTGGACACAATGGAATTGAGTCCATAGATAAATTTATTGGTAAAGATTATTCAAGAGTTAGAATTGGAATTGGCAAACCAAATGGAAGTGCCGATGTAACCAATCATGTATTAAAAGATTTTGATGAAGAAGAAAAAGTTGAATTGGAAAATATAACAAGTAATATAACTAGTTCTATTCCAATTTTATTAGATAAAAAATTAGACTTATTTTCAAGTACCGTAAATAATAAATAATATGAGTTTCCGTTGTGGCATAGTGGGCTTGCCTAATGTCGGCAAATCTACACTATTTAATGCTTTGACAAACTCAAGTAAAGCGCAAGCGGAAAATTTTCCTTTTTGTACAATCGATCCAAACGAGGGCGTAGTACCAGTACCAGATGAAAGATTGGATAAATTAGCAAAAATATCATCATCTAAAAAAAAAATAAACACAACTATATCGTTTGTTGATATTGCTGGCTTGGTAAAAGGAGCTTCGAAAGGAGAAGGTCTTGGAAATAAATTTTTATCTCACATAAGAGAAGTAGATGCAATAATACATATGATTAGATGTTTTGATTCTGATAATATTCAAAATGTTAACCCAAATGTTGACCCTGTAAGAGATCTAGAAATTATTGAAACTGAAATGTTGATTGCAGATCTAGAGTCAATTCAAAAAAGATTAGAAAAAAAGAAAAAAAAAACATTAGACATTAAACAGCTAGAAATTCTTGAAAATGCTTTAAAACTTATAAATAACAATCAAAATCTAGATGCTCTTATTGATAAGTTTGAAAAAAAAATTTTAAAACAAACAGGTCTTCTTTCTGTTAAGCCAAAGATATTTGTTTGTAATGTCGATGAACATAGTATTAAAAATGGAAACAAATATACTAAGACGTTTGTAGATAAATATGGAGAAAATAATACAATCATTGCTTCTGCTGACATAGAAAATCAAATAAATCAATTAGATCATGAAGAGAAAGTTAATTACATGAAAATGGCCGATATAAATGAAACAGGTTTAGATTTAATTATAAGAAAAGGATATGAAATATTGCAACTAGAAACTTTTTTTACATCTGGGCCAGAAGAATCTAGAGCATGGACAATTCCAAAAAATTGCCCAGCTCCTAAAGCCGCAGGAGTCATCCATACTGACTTTGAAAAAGGTTTTATTAGATCAGAAACTGTTAGCTTTAAAGATTTTGTAGATAACAATGGGTGGGCAAATTCTAAGGCCAGAGGAAAAATGAGATTAGAAGGTAAAGATTATATTGTAAAAGATGGCGATGTATTAAACATCAGGTTCAATGCGTGACCAAAGCCTTCTCATGCTTAGGTAGACTAATATGCTTATAATAATTAAATATATTATTACTTTAAAACCAATTTTGTGTCTTGCTTCAAGATGAGGTTCGGCTGCCCAAGCCAGAAAATTTGTAACGTCCTTTGCCATTTGCTCCTCAGTTGCTTCTGTCCCATCATAATATTCCAATTGGCCATCAGATAATGGCTTTGGCATTTTGATATTATTTCCATACATATAAGCATTATAATAAACGCCACTATCTAGGATTGTGTCACTAGGTGGATCATCATAACCTAATAAAAGCGAATAAATATAATCTGCACCTCCACCTCTTGCCTTAACTATAACAGACAGGTCAGGTGGGTATGCACCTCCATTTGAAGCCATTGCTTCTTTATCATTTTGATATGGATTAACAAATTTATCTGAAAGTTTTGCTGGTCTTGTAAACATTTCTCCATCATCATTTGGTCCATCTATTACTTCAAAACTTGCAGCTATAGCCTTTGCTTGTTCTGCAGAAAATTCTGGTCCTCCCTCTTCTGCCAAATTTCTATAGCTTAAATAACTTATTGAATGACATGAGGCGCAAACCTCTGCATATACCTGGTATCCTCTTTGCAATGAAGCTCTATCAAATTTTCCAAAATATCCTTTAAAACTCCAATCAGTATTTAATAATTTTTTTTTCTCTTCAGAAAAAACATTTTGACTTATAAAAATTAGAAACAAAAATAAAAAAGAAATTGACTTGGTTATATGTTTCATAAAATTAGCTATAAAGTTCTTTTTTCTTAATTGTATTTGGATTTGGAGAACCTCCCAATACTGGTTCCATAATGCTCGATGGAACTGGTAGTGTTTTTTCTTTTTTACCAAGAACTGGTAAAATAATTAAAAAGTGAACAAAATAATAAGTAGTAGCTACTCTTGCTATCAACAGGTAAGTTCCTTCGGCTGGCATTGCTCCCATATAACCTAATACAAGAACATCTAAAACAAGTATCCAATAAAACTGTTTGTATAAAGGTCTAAAAATTGCAGATTTAACTTTTGAAGTATCAAGCCATGGCAATATTACCAAAACAAAAATTGATGCAAACATTGCAATTACTCCTAAAAGTTTATCTGGCACAGATCTTAATATTGCATAAAAAGGTAACAAGTACCATTCGGGAACTATATGGTTTGGAGTGACCATCGGATTTGCTTCGATATAATTGTCAGCATGTCCCAATATATTCGGAGCATAAAAAACAAAAAAAGCAAATACAATTAAAAAAAGTAGTAATGCAAATAAATCCTTAATCACTATATAAGGATGAAAAGGAACAGTATCCTTTGAAGGTTTTTTTAATTCAATTCCAATTGGATTGTTATTCCCTGGAACATGCAAAGCCCAAATGTGTAATATCACTAAACCAAAAATTAAAAATGGAAGCAGATAGTGTAAAGCATAAAATCGAGTTAAAGTTGGATTGTCAACTGCAAAACCTCCCCATAACCAATTAGTAATTGACTCCCCTATTAAAGGCACTGCGCTAAATAAATTAGTAATTACGGTAGCGGCCCAAAAACTCATCTGTCCCCATGGCAAAACATATCCCATAAAAGCCGTCATCATCATCAAAAAATATATTATCATTCCAATAATCCAAATAACCTCTCTTGGAGATTTGTAAGACCCATAATACAGAGCTCTAAAAATGTGAACGTAAACTGCTAAAAAAAACATCGATGCTCCGTTTGCATGAAAGTATCTTAATAGCCATCCGTAATTCACATCTCTCATTATATGTTCTACACTTGCAAAAGCTAAATCTGTATGAGCTACATAATGCATTGCCAATACAATTCCTGTAACAATCTGGGTAATCAAACAAAAAGTTAATATACCTCCAAAAGTCCACCAGTAATTTAGATTTTTTGGTGTTGGATATTCTCTTAAATGTGCACTTAGCGACAATAAAGGAAGTCTATCATTAAACCACTTAGCCAGTTTAGTTGACGGAACATAATTATGATCACTCATATTTATCCTTTAACCTATTATAATGGTATTGCTATTAACAAATTCATATTTTGGTATTTCTAAATTTGTTGGAGCAGGTCCTTTTCTTATCCTTCCAGAGGTATCATAATGTGAGCCGTGACATGGACAAAACCATCCATTATATTCTCCCTTGTCCCCTAAAGGCACACATCCAAGATGAGTACAAACCCCGAGCATTACTAGCCACTCAGGATCTTTTGCTCTGTCTTCATCTTTTTCAGGATGCTTAAGGTCATCTAATTTTACTGCTCTCGCTTCTTCTATTTCTTGTTGCGTTCTTCTTTTTATAAAAACTGGCTTACCTCTCCATAGAACTGTTATTGATTTTCCAGGTTCTATTGAACTAACATCAACTTCTGTGCTAGCTAAAGCTTTCACAGATTTATCTGGGTTCATTTGGTCTACTAAGGGCCAAATTGATGCGCCAACACCAACTGCACCTATCGCATACGAGGCTGTAAATAGAAAATCTCTTCTTTTAGGTTTTTTTTGATCTGACATTTTATAAAACTATGTTTATTCTAATCACTAATATATGATTTCATATAGGAAAAAAGTTATTTATCTGCGACAACAATGACATCAAAAAAGATGATTTTAAGACCAAAAATTGCACTTTATGAACCTGACATTCCTCAAAACACTGCTGCAATCATTCGAACTTGCTCTTGTCTAGATGTCATGATTGAAATTATTGAGCCTTGCGGTTTTATGATAAATGATAAACGTTTTAAAAGAGTTGTTATGGATTATCTCGAAGAAGAAAAGATAAAATTTTACAAAAATTATGATGATTTTTTTCAAACTAAGAAAAAAGAAAAAGGAAGAATTGTACTTATGACTACAAAAGCTAATACTTCTTATACAAAATTTAAATTTAAGCTAACAGATACTATACTATTTGGAAGAGAAAGTGCTGGTGTGCCAGAAAAAATACATAAACTAGCAAATAATAGATTAAAGATACCTTTGTCTCTTAAAAAGAGATCTTTAAATTTAGCCTCGTCTGTTGCTATAACTCTTGCTGAAAGTCTCAGGCAAAATAGACTAATTTAAAAAAAATGAAAATTAAAAAAAAACAACGAATGGCAAAAAGATGGTTTTTAAAATTACAAAAATTAATTTGTAAAAATATTGAAGAATTAGAAAAAACATATGGATCAAAAAAAAAATTTAAAAAAAACAAGTGGAAACATGGCGAATTTAGAATAATTGAGGGTGAAGTAATTGAAAAAGGAGGTGTCGCTTTTTCAAACGTCATTGGAAAATTTCCAAAAAAATTTGCAAAAAAAATTCCAGGGACTAGTAACAATAATAAATTTTGGTCCTCAGGAGTTTCTGTGGTGTTACATCCAAAAAATCCTAAAATTCCTGTAATGCATTTTAATACTAGATTTATTTGTACTCAAAAAGCTTGGTTTGGCGGAGGTATAGATTTAACTCCATGTATCAAAGATAACAGTGAAAGAAAATATTTTCATAACGAATTAAAAAAAATGTGCGATCTTCATGACAAAAAATATTACACAAAATACAAAAAATGGTGTGATGAATATTTTTATTTACCTCATAGAAAAGAAAAAAGAGGTATAGGTGGTATTTTTTTTGATTACAAAATGTATAATTGGGAAAAGGATTTTTTATTTGTTCAAGATGTAGGTAAAACTTTTGCTTATCTTATAAAAAAAATTATAAGAAAAAAAATGTTCTTAAAATGTACAAAAAAAGATAAGGAGATTCAGTTATTAAAAAGAGGACGTTATGTTGAATTTAATTTATTATACGATAGAGGAACAAAATTTGGTTTAAATAGTGGTGGCAACCCAAAAGCAATATTAATGTCTATGCCTCCAACAGCAAAATGGAAATAAAATGGAAAAAGAACCAATCACAGTTAATGGTCTAAATAAATTAAAAGAAGAATTAATTTATTTAAAAGAAAAAAAGAGACCTGAAATAGTTGCTGCAATATCTGAAGCTAGGTCCCATGGTGATCTAAAAGAAAATGCTGAATATCACGCAGCAAAAGAACAACAATCTTATAATGAAGGCAGAATTGAGGAGATAAATGATATTGTTGCTAGAGCTAATGTAATTGATGTAACAAAATTTTCTAATGATGGTAAAATTATATTTGGATCTACAGTGGATTTAGAAAATTTGGACACTGGTGAAAGTCTAGAATATAAAATTGTTGGAAAAGATGAGGCAGATTTAAAAAAAAAATTAATTTATTATAAATCTCCAATAGGTAAAGGATTAATAGGAAAGAACAAAAATGATCTTGTGGAAATCAATACACCCGCAGGAATAAAAAACTTTGAAATTAAGAATGTAAAATATATTTA
This sequence comes from uncultured Pelagibacteraceae bacterium, assembly GCA_902566775.1. Lineage (GTDB taxonomy): Bacteria > Pseudomonadota > Alphaproteobacteria > Pelagibacterales > Pelagibacteraceae > Pelagibacter. Next base: position 49,650 of record CACFKF010000003.1, read on the forward strand.
ACCTTCTATAACTTGAGCAACTTCTTTTTCTGAAACTTCAAAGTTATTATTAACCCATTTTGCTTCTATTTTTTTCAATTTGATACCTAATAATTTTCCTTCAGAAATATTATATTTTTCCATTAAATTTTTTGCTTTTATTGGAAAAATTGGAATTTCCTTATCTTCAAAAAAATCTATTAAATTTATTAATTTTTTACTATTTTTTTTTGTTTTAAAAATTTCAAAATAAAGCAAATCACTAAGAGCTTGTTTTCCATTGTAGTATAGAATTTTCCATAAATTTTTTTCTGAAAAAGAGTCTTTATTAATTGCCTGCTCATAAAATTTTTTTAAAAATAAAATTCTTTTTTTTTCGACATTAGAAACATTAAATTTAAAAAGAAAGTAATCAACATTATCCGTGTCATCCATAATCATTAAACAAATCAATAAAATATAATCGACCTTTTTAATATTTTTTTTTGCAAGGTTGTTTAGTCTTTTAAAAATTTCAAAATTCTTCAATTGTGGGAAAATTAACCTAATAACTTCCTCGCAAAAAGGGTCTTTAAATAATTTTAAAAAATTTTTTGATAAAATTATTTTTTTTAACTCAAGCAGCAATCTTTCAGAAGATATATTTGATATTCCACTTATATTTTGTTTAATTATCTTTTTAATTTTATCGTCATGCTCTTGCTTGCTATAATTAATAAAAAATCTTATGTATCTTAATATTCTCAAATAGTCTTCTTTAATTCTTTTTTCTACATCTCCTATGAATTGAACTTTGCCTAATTCAAGATCTTTTTTTCCATTGAACGGATCGTATAGATTTCCATCAATATCTGAATAAATGGAATTTACTGAAAAATCTCTTCTTGAAGCATCCTCAAACCAATTATCTGAGAATTCTACTTTAGCATGTCTTCCATCGGTCAAAATATCTTTTCTTAAGGAAGTTATTTCGTATTTATTTTTTCCTATTATTGCTGTAATCGTTCCATGTTCAATGCCAGTTTCATAGTATTTAATATTATGTTTTCTTAGCGCATCTATACATTCATTGGGTTTTAGGTTAACTGCAAAATCAATATCATCTATAATTTCATCACTTAATATTTTTCTTATACATCCTCCCACATATCTTATTTCACTATTTTCAGAATAATCTTCTATGGCTGAAAATAATAATGAAGTAGATTTTTCATTTTTTAAATACTCAAAAAAATATTTTTTTTGATTCAAATTTTTTGAAAAAGAGAAAATTTTGTTTATCAAACTTGTCATAATTGGCTGGGGTGCTAGGATTCGAACCTAGGATGGCGGTACCAAAAACCGCTGCCTTACCGCTTGGCTACACCCCAAAATTAAATTCATATATCACAAAAAAAATAAATTATATAGTTTTTGATATAATGTACCAATAACTCTTATATTTGCTTTTAAAAAATTTTTCTGCTTTTTTCGCTGCATTTTTAGATTTAAAATATGCCACCACTGCCGATCCTGTGCCAGTCATTCTAGTAAAAACAACATTTGGCAAGTTTGAAAGAAAATATTTTAAATTTTTAATAATTGAATATTTTTTAAATACAATATTCTCTAGGTCGTTATTTGATTGAATCAAATTATTTGTTTTAAAAAAAATTTTATTTTTATTAAAATACAAGGGCTTTGAAAATGTCCTGACCCTTGAAAAAATATCCTTAGTAGAACATCCGATTCTTGGAATGGCAATTAAAACATGAAAATTCAGTTTGTTATCCAATCGAATTACATTTCCATTGCTTAACAAAATTGAATTTTTTTTTTCTAAACCCAAAACAACGTCAGAGCCAATTTTACAAGCCATCTCTTTTGCTTTTTTTAGAGAAATATTGACTATTTTTTTTTTCATTAAATATTTTAATATACAAGCAGCATTCATTGATCCTCCTCCCATGCCTGATTTTTGAGGAATATTTTTTTTAACTTTAATTTCAAACTTTTTTTTTTTAATTAATTTTTTTTTTTCTAATAAATTTAAAAGTCTAACAATAGTATTATTTTTATTTATTCCTTTTGAAAATTTTCCCGAAAAAGAAACTTTATTTTTTGGTTTATTTATTTTTCTAATTTTTATTTCATCTGATAATTGAATAAAAGTAAACAAACTTTCAATCTGATGGTAGTTATTAGGTAAACGTTTAATTACATTAAGTGAAAGATTAACCTTGGCGCAGGAATTTAATTTTGTAAAATTCATATTTACAAATTTTTCGGACCCTTTAAAAGTTTATAAAAAATATCTTCTTTCATTTTTTCTTCAACACCTTCAAAAGTTAAAATATTTTTCCAAAAATAATTTGCTTGAATTTTTTTACCTAACTTCCAAAGTATATCTCCATAGTGATCGTTAACAATTGGGTCTGTTGGCATAATTTTAACTGCTTCTCTAAGCAACTTTTCTGCTTCAACATAATCGCCTACTAAATAATATGCCCATCCAATGGAGTCGATTATGTAAGGATCGTCTTCACGTTGAGCATAAGCTTTTTCTAACATATCTATTGCTAAATCAATTTGGTAATTTCTTTCTAACCATGAATAAGCTAAATAATTTAATACATGTGGTTCATCTGGATTGATCTTTAGTGACTTTAACAAATCTTCATCTGCTTTTTTTTCGTTATCAATTCTTTCATAGCTCCCTCCTCTTCGATACAAAACGTCAGCAAACATAATTGATGTGGGATCTAATTTGGATAAAACTTCTGTATAATATTTTATTGATAAATCATACTTTTGCAAACTCTTAACAACATTTCCCATTTCATAAATAACTTTCAAAGAAGGTTTTTCAATTTCATCAAATTTCACTTTAATATATTCGAATGATTTATTTTGATCTGTTTCATTCCTAATAATTTGAGCAGTTTTTTTAACTCTATGCCAATAATAAATCTCATTTTTTTTGTTAAATTTTTTCAAAATTTTTTTTGCTTTACTAAATTCTTCTTTTTGAAGATAATTGTCTACCAGCAATACAAAATTAAATTTAAATTTTGGATTTAGAAAACTGGATAAATTAAAATAAAAATTGGAATTTTCCATTTCATATTCCATCGAATATAAATTTGAAATTATATAAAGAAATTCTCCAATAATATCATTTGAATTTTTACATGAAAAAATACTATTAAAATTAGAATAATTTTCTTTATCTATCCATTTTTTAGCTTGACCAATTAACAAAGAACTATTTATTGGATCTATATCTTTAAAAATTTCTTTGGTTTTTAAATAATTTTTTTGAGTTAATAAATAATTAGCATAAAAAAATAAATATCTTGAATTACCTTCTGCTTCATAATTTGTTAAATTTTCAAAAAAAGTTTCTGTGTCCTGGAGACCTAAATAACATTTTTGAAAAGTTCTGTTAATTAAACCCAATTTTCCAAATTTACTTTGTAAATTTGATTTAATTTGCTTGTTTTTAAATAAATAAACGTACTCTTCTAAAAAATTAGAAACAATTAATTGGAAAGTTCCTTCTTCCTCGTGCTTTTTGAGATTGTTTATATAATCAAGGGTTTTTTTGTAGTCTTTTTTTTTTATACTATCCAATACAAGTAATAAGTGTGCTTCAAAAAAATCAACCAACTTTTTGTCTTTTGTTGTCTTAATTTCACTTATAGCCTTGTCAATTTTTCCTCCAAGAACTAATGCAAACAGATATTTTTTAATATATGTTGGATGTGATTCCTTTAATTCTTTAGAAGAGTTAAAATAATTTAATGATTCTATGCTTTTATTTTTTTCAAGTGAAATAAGTGCAGAAAAGTAGTTATGCAAATTTTTTTCATCAAAATTTTTTGGATATGCAATATTTTGATAAAAAAAAACTAATAATAATGAAAGAGTAATTTTATAAATTTTTGATAACATATGTTTATTCTATGATTAAAAAAGATATAAATCAAAATGACATTTTAAACTCAGAATTATTGAATATTATTGATTATAATTATATATTTGATGAAAATCCAATAAAGCGAATAATAACTAAACCTGTATTAGAAAATTCTAAATCCAGATTAGAAACCTTAAAGAAAAAGATTCAAACTATTGAAAATTGTAATTTAAAAAAAAATGCATCAAAGATTGTGTTTGCAGATGGAAATATAGAAAGCTCAATAATGATAGTTGGGGAAGGTCCTGGACAAAAAGAAGATGAACTGGGAAAACCCTTTGTTGGTGATGCTGGAAGTTTGCTAAATAAAATGCTCAGAGCAATAAATATTGAAAGAGACAAAATTTATATAACTAATGTGGTTAATTATAGACCCCCAAATAACAGAAAACCAGAATCTAAAGAGATAAATAAATATTCTGAATTTCTTAAAGAACATATATCAATTATAGACCCTAAAATATTAATACTTATGGGCAGCACTGCAATGGAGGCAATATTGGGAAGCAACAAAAGAATATCTAAAGAAAGAGGTCAATGGAAAGATGTAATAATCAAACAAAAAAACTACAAGACAATCGTTACTTTTCATCCGGCTTATCTATTAAGAAAACCAGAGCAAAAAAAGTTTTCTTGGGAAGATCTAAAAATTATTCGAAAAGAGATTGATAAAAAAAATATCTCCATATGAGAAAAATTATTGCAGGCGTAGATGAAGTAGGCAGAGGAAGTTTAGTGGGCCCCGTTTATGCTGCAGCAGTAATTTTGAAAAAAAGTATTGATAAGAAAAAATTAAAAGATTCAAAAAAATTATCAAAAAAAAATAGGGAGATATTGGATGTTTATATAAAAAATAATAGTATATGGGCTATTGGCTCTGCTTCGCTTAAAGAAATTGAAAAAAAAAATATTTTAAATGCAAGCTTATTAGCCATGAAAAGAGCTATAAAAAAATTGATAAAAAAACCACAATTAGTTCTTATCGATGGAAATAAATTACCAAAAATTGATAATTATAATTTGAAGAACATAGTCAAAGGTGATCAAAAAATTCCTGAAATATCTGCAGCATCCATTATTGCAAAGGTCTCTAGAGACCGCTTGGTACATAAAATATCAAAAAAATTTAAAAAATACCTTTGGGATAAAAATTCTGGATACGGAACCAAAGATCACATCCATGCAATTAAAAAATTCGGTATAACAAAATATCATCGAAAAACCTTTCGACCAGTCCACAACATATTGAGTCTGAGATAACCCTTAGCACAAATAGACTCAAATAAATTCAATCATAGGTTGACGAGGACTCGAAGCTGGAGTCTAATCGTTTTTTAAAAATGATTAATTGTAATTTAAAAAATAAAATTATAAACGGTGATAGCATAAAGGAATTAAAAAAAATTCCGGACGAAAGTTTTGATTTAATTTTTGCAGATCCTCCCTACAATCTTCAATTAAGAAATCAATTGGTTAGACCTGATAGATCTAAAGTTAATGCTGTAAATGACAAATGGGATCAATTTGAAAGCTTTACGACCTATGATAATTTTACTTTAAATTGGTTGACACAATGTAAAAGAGTTTTAAAAAAAAATGGAAGCATTTGGGTTATTGGAAGCTATCATAATATTTTTAGGGTTGGCGCTATAATTCAAGATTTGGGATTCTGGATATTAAATGATGTAGTTTGGAATAAAAGTAATCCTATGCCAAATTTTAGAGGCACACGATTTACAAATGCCCACGAAACTTTAATTTGGGCTTCAAAAAATGAAAATTCAAAATATACTTTTAACTATCAATCCCTTAAATGTTTAAATGATGATCTGCAAATGAGATCTACATGGAACCTTCCAATTTGTAGTGGAAAAGAAAGGTTGAAAAATAATGGAAAAAAAATTCATTCTACTCAAAAACCTGAAGCATTACTTCACAGAATATTATTAGCTTCTTCAAATAAAAATGACCTTGTATTAGATCCTTTTTTAGGATCAGGAACAACTGCCGTTGTATCAAAAAAACTTGCAAGATTTTTTCATGGCATTGAAAAAGATAAAAAATATTTCGAAGCAGCAAAAAAAAGAATAAAAAATGCTAAACCTATAGAAGATGATTATCTAGATACTTTGCAAAATAACAGATCCAAACAAAGAATTCCTTTTGGCTCTTTAGTGGAAATGGGAGTTATTAAACCAGGCACTGAAATATATGATCAAAAGAAAAAATTTAATGCAAAAATTATGGTTGATGGGAGTATTAAATATCAACAATCTGAGGGATCTATCCATAAAGTTGCTGCAAAAATATTAGGTGCAGAAAGTTGTAATGGTTGGACATATTGGCATTATTTATCTGGAAGTATATTGAGACCAATAGATGAATTAAGACAAAGACTAAGATCAAATAACTAGCTTCTGTATATATTGCCTAAATAACTATCTAAAAATTTATTATTTTTAACTAATATTTTTAAGATAGAATTCCTAAACATAGAAAATATGGGATTAGATAAATGAAAAGAAAAATAGTTTAATTTAGATCTCCAATTTACAGAGTTTATTTTTTTTATTCTATTTTTATAGTAATCGTCTGTGTTATTTTGAATTTGATCAAATAATTCCTTTGAAGATTCAATTGATTGGGAAGCCCCTTGTGCAAAAGATGGGGGCGTTGCAAAAAGAGCATCTCCCACGAAAAAAATATTTTTTTTATCTGAAATCTCTATTTTTTCACTTATATAAATTGGAAAAGATTTTATATTATGTAATTTGTCATCTAATTTTACTTCAGTTTTTGTATATAATTCTTGAGTTATATGTTTTAAAAAATTTTTATCTTCATACATTTTTTGTTCCAATAATTTTTTTTTAATTAAAAAAATAAAATTAAATTCTTTTTTTTGATTAACTGGATAAATTACAAAATGAAAATTTGATCCAAAAAACATCGAAATATCTCCATGTGGATAGTCATCAATATTACCTCTCAGGGCTAATGAATTAAAATATTTAGGTTTTATATCTTTTTTCAATATTATTGATTTTGTGTTAGAAAAAACACCATCAGAAACAATTAAATAATCAAATTCTTCAACATAATTTTCACTAAAAGATAAAGTTAATTTTTTTTCATTGGTTAAGCTTTTTAATTGAGCATTCAATTTAATTTTGTTTTTTGGAATATCGTTTAATAAGAATTTTAATAAAGTAGATCTTTTAAGAGTTGTATACTGGTTATTTGCATAATTAAATTTTGATATATCTAAATCACAAATTTTTTCATTATTTTTGGCATTAATGAAATTGATTTTTTTTGGATTGTAAATTTGAGTTTTGTCTATATTGCTAAAACCAATTTCATTAAGTAATTTTATGCTATTAACAGAAAGTTGAATACCATAACCATCCTCTAAACCAATCAATTTTTTTTTTTCAAAGACAGTAAAATCGTAGTCTGCATTATTTTTTAAAAGGTTTGCAAAAAATAATCCTGAAATGCCAGCTCCAATGATAGCTATTTTTTTCATAAATAGTTTGAAATTGAGTTAAAAATTTTTTTTGTAAATGATGGCAATATTTGATCTTTAATATTTTTTTTATCTAAAAGGGAACTATTTTTAATTTTAATAAATTTACTTTTTTTATTTAAAACAATTTTCATATCCATGTTTGACATTTTAATATTAATTTTTTTGTTAACAGAAATGTCAAATTTATTTTTTTTAATTTCTTTCATAGGGAAAATTAACAAATTTTTTAAAAATTTAAATTTTTTATTTTTAATTAATAAATATTTATTTTGATTTCGATAAATATTTGCTTCAAAATATTTTATTTTGTTAAATTTATTTTTTGATTTCAATCTAAAATCATTTCTTTTAAATGATTTACAACTTTTTGAAATTGGACATTCGTAGCATAATGGATTTGTTGGTTTGCATAACAAAGCTCCAATCTCCATAATGGCTTGAGCATAAGCACCTGCTCTGTTTGAACTTCCAAAAAAAGATTTTTTTTTATTTATATTATGTTTGGTGATTTCACTGTTTTCTTTTAAGAAAAAAATTCTTTTTAAAACTCTTTCAACATTACCATCTAAAGGAATAATCGATTTATTAAATACTATTGCCATAATTGCTCTTGATGTGTAGTCCCCTATACCAGGAAGTGTTTTGAGTTCTTCAATAGTGCTTGGCAAATTTCCGCTGAATTCTTCAATAATTTTCTTTGCTGTTCGCTTTAAATTTTTTGCTCTTGAATAATATCCAAGTCCTTCCCAGCATTTCAATAATTTTGCCTCATTAACAGTTGAAAGTTTTTTTAAATTTGGAATTTTATTTATAAAATTATTAAAATAAGGAATCACAGTTTTAACTTGGGTTTGTTGCAACATAAATTCACTAACTAGTGTAAAATACTGCATTTGTTTTTTAGAAACTTGTTTTCTCCAAGGTAATACTCTCTTATTATTATCGTACCAATGTAGAATTTTTTTTGGTATGTTTTGGTTTTTCATATGGAATTTAAACACAATACTAAGCAGAGAACCAAAACCATTCAAGGATTAAGATCTTTTAAAGATACCTTGCCCAAAAAAATAAAAAAAATCCTTAATAAAAAGGGACATATTTATTCTGAAACATTAGAAAATTGGAGATACATAGTTGGAAATGAATTATTTGATGTTTGTTATCCAAAGTCTTTTAAAAATTCAAATAAACTTAGAGTAAGCTGTTTGAATGTAATGGTCAAAAGGGGTCATGAAGTAGATGTAGAGTATTCTAAAAAATCAATTATCAATAAAATGAATAGTTTTTTTGGATACAATGTTGTTGAAAAAATAAAGTTAATTTCTTTTGAAAGAGAACATAAAAAAACTAAGGAAAATAATAGTTCGGATGTGACAAAAAACCAACACATAAATAAAATATTAACCATAAAAAATGATAAAATTAAAAATTCACTTTTTGAACTAAACAGACTATATAAAAAAAAATGAAAAAAACTATATTGGCAATATTTTGTATAATATTTTTTTCAACTTCAGTTTTTTCGGACACTAAAATAAATCCAATTTACGAAGGAAATCTTGATGCAAAAATTCAACTTATCATTTACGAGTCTCTCACCTGTAGTCACTGTGCTGATTTTCATAATGAAGTTTATCCTGAATTAAAAAAAGATTTTATCAATAAAGGTTTCGTAAAAATTGAATTCAGAAGTTTCCCCTTAGATTTGGCAGCATTAAATGCTTCAAAAATTGCTCATTGTAGAAATGATGGCAAATCTGACATTTTACATTTTCTATTTAAAAACCAAAAAAAATGGGCCAAAGGTAGCACGATTGATGAAATAAATTTAAAACTTAAAAAAATATTAGATAATGAAAAATTTAGAATAGATATAGATAAATGCATTAATAACAAAAAAATAGAAGATCATATTTTGGAAGATCGAATCGAAGCAGTAAAAAAATTTAAACTGAATGCTACTCCTACTTTAATAATCAACAACAAAAAGTTTGATAAAACATTAAACTATAAAAATTTAAAAAAAACTCTTGAAAAAATGATATAATTTGTTGATGGAATTTAAAAAAATTCAACTTATCGGCTTTAAGTCATTTGCTGAAAAAACTGACTTTCTTATTGAGGAAGGTCTTACGGGTATCGTTGGTCCTAATGGCTGTGGAAAATCAAACATAGTAGAATCTCTTAGATGGTGTATGGGAGAAACCTCAGCAAAAAGTATGCGAGGTTCAGGAATGGAAGATGTTATTTTTTCTGGGACTTCAAACAAACCCTCAAAAAATATGGCAGAAGTTTCAATAACTTTAACCAACCAAGATAAAGATGGTCCGCACCAATATAAGAACTTAGATCTTATAGAAATCAAAAGAAAAATTGAAAAAGATAAAGGTTCAAAGTTTTACATAAATAATAAAGAGACCAGAGCTAAAGATGCTCAAATGTTTTTTGCTGATTTATCCACAGGAGCTCATTCTCCTTCGCTAATTAGTCAAGGACGTATTGGGGCATTGGTAACAGCAAAGCCAGTAGACCGCAGAACCATATTAGAAGAAGCTGCTGGAATTGCTGGTCTGCATGTTCGTAGACATGAGGCTGAACTGAGACTGGAAGCTGCAGAAAACAATTTAAAAAGAGCCGACGAATTAAGAAGACAACAAGAAAGGCAACTGGCAAATCTTCAAAAACAAGCCGAGGAAGCAACCAAATATAAAATAATTTCTGAAGAAATTAAAAAAATTGAATCTGGTTTATATTTTTTAAGATTAAAAGATTTAGATCAAGAAATAAAACTAGAAAATGAAATAAATAATGAAGCAGAAAATGAAGTAAAAAAATTTAATGAAAAAATTGAAGATATTGAAAAAAATATAAAAATAGAAACTGAAAAAGTAGAGCCTATAAGAGAAAAAAACATAGAAAACTTATCTAAAATTCAAAGATTAAACTTAGAATTAAAGGGTTTAGACGAAGAAAATGAAAGAATTCAAATTGAAATCGAAAATGTTAAAAAATCATTAAAAACCATTGAAGAAGATACTGATAGAGAAAAAAGTATTGTCATAGATGCAAACTCTAATGAGAAAAGACTTAAAGAAGAAAAAAATGAATTAATTGAGATAGACTCAAAATACTACGATACAGAAAAAAAATCTAACGAAGACTTGGGTACTACAAAAAATAGACTAAATGATGAAATAGATAAAGTTAAAGAATTGATAAAGACTCAGAAAAATGAAGAAGCAATAACTATTCTTGATAACTGCAAAATAATCATAGAAGCGTACGCGGACAGTTATAGTAAAAATCAAAATATAAAAAATGAGTCAATAAAAAGAAAAGAAAGAATTAATATAATTAAAACAGAAATAGAAAGCTGGAAAAATTTACTAATTAATTCAGAAAAAATGGTAGATGAGCTTTTGGAAAGAAAAAATAAATTTTTATCTCAACTTAACGATTTAGAAAAACAACCACAATCACAAGCAGAAAAAAAAGGACAAATTTCTGAAAGTCTAAGATTAGCTGAAAAAGAAAAACAAGAAAACCAAACCGTTATAGACCAGATTGATAACAAAATTGTTGAACTTAGAAATGAATTAAATTCTACAAAAGAAAGTTCGATTGAAATAAGAGAAAGAAAAGCTAGTGCTGGTGCAACAATAGATGGTTTAAACAAAAGAAAAGATGACTTGCTTGAAAGAGTTCAAACTGAACTTGGTTTAAATGAAAATAATATTCTTGATTATTCAAATCTAGAAGAGAATGAAGAGTTTCCAGATGCCGTAACACAGGAAGAATTGCTAGATGCAAAAAAAAGGGATAGGGAAAAATTAGGATCTGTGAATCTTAGAGCTGATGAAGAAACAAATAAATATGTACAAGAAATAAAAAAAATGGAAGAAGATAGACAAGATTTGGTCAATGCCATAATTAAACTTAAAGAAAGTATAAACGAGCTTAATCAAAAAGGAAGAGAAAGACTTTTAGAAGCTTTTGAGAAAGTAAATCGTAAATTTAATGAAGTTTACACAAAACTTTTTAACGGAGGAAATGCAAAACTTGAATTAGTAGACTCTGACGATCCTCTTGAAGCTGGATTAGAATTGTTGGTAAGTCCACCAGGCAAAAGATTACAATCTATAACTTTGCTCTCTGGCGGGGAACAAGCGTTAACAGCCCTTTCCTTAATTTTTGCTGTTTTTTTAACTAACCCCTCTCCTATATGTGTGTTAGATGAAGTTGATGCACCCTTAGATGATGCAAATGTTACTAGATTTTGCAATTTATTAGATGAACTAACTAAAATTACTAGTACTCGCTTCATTATTGTTACTCATCATGCTCTTACAATGTCTAAAATGGATAGACTTTATGGTGTAACCATGCCAGAAAAAGGCATTAGTCAGCTCGTAGCTGTTGATCTACAAAAAGCTGAAAGTATGGTAGCCTAGCCTTGAATGCCAAAAGACCAGTTTAATACTCGCTTAGAAATTGCAAAAAAAAAAATATCAAAGAGGTCAAAGGTTTCTGAAGAAGTTTCCTCTTCAAAATTAGGAATTGCGTTCAAAATGAGCACCGAAATGGTCGCAGCAGTAGTTGTTGGGACAATTATTGGGTTTATTTTGGACAATTGGTTTGGTACTAAGCCATGGTTAATATTAATATTTTTTTTTATAGGAGTAGCCGCGGGTATTCTTAATGTGGTTAAATCTGCAAAAAAAATGCAAAATAAATAGAGATTAAAAATGGCAACTAACCCAATGCACCAGTTCAATGTATATAGAATTGGTCCAGAAATTAAAGTAGGTGCAATTGATATATCTTTCACAAATGCAAGCCTATTTATGCTTATAAGTTCATTGGCAATTTTAGTATTACTAAATATTGGAACAAAAAAAAATTCATTAATACCAAGTAAAATGCAACTGCTTGCCGAGCTTAGCTATAGTTTTGTATCAAAAATGATTAGCGATACCGCAGGCAGCAAAGCTAAACCTTATTTTGCATTTATTTTTTCACTTTTTATGTTTGTTTTATTTTGCAACATGTTTGGAATGATACCTTATTCATTTACTGTCACTAGTCACATAATCGTTACTTTTGTATTGGCAGCATTTATTTTTATTGGTGTTACAATTATAGGATTTATCAAACATGGTATTGGATATTTAAAATTATTTGTGCCAAGTGGCGTGCCTATGCTTCTATTGCCGCTTATAGTTGTAATAGAAATTATTTCTTATTTAAGTAGACCTGTTAGTCTATCAGTAAGGCTTTTTGCAAACATGATGGCAGGTCACACAATGATGAAAGTATTTGGAGGCTTTGTAATAAGTCTTGGAATTATTGGTGGATGGCTTCCGCTAAGTTTTTCAGTTGCATTAACAGGTTTGGAGATATTAGTTGCTTTTCTTCAAGCGTATGTTTTTGCAATTTTAACATGCATATATTTAAATGATGCATTAAATTTACACCATTAACACAAAGGAGGATACAATGGAACTAGAAGCAGCAAAAATGATAGGAGCAGGCTTAGCAGCTATAGCTCTTGCTGGAGCAGGTGTCGGGATTGGTATTATTTTTGGTAATTACCTTTCTGGGGCAATGAGAAATCCCTCAGCGGCTCAAAAACAATTTCCAAATTTACTTTTAGGTTTTGCTTTAGCAGAAGCTACTGGTTTGTTTGGTTTGGTTGTTGCATTAATTATATTATTTGCTTTCTAATATTGATGCTAAAAAAGATTGTTTTTAATTTGATTCTATTTAGCTTTCTCAATTATGGGAAAGCTTTGGCGTCTGAAGAAGGTATGCCTCAATTAAATCCGGAGTTTTGGATTTCTCAAATTTTCTGGCTAACTTTAGTATTTGGATCTTTATATATATTGCTCTCAAAATTTATACTTCCTAAAATAAGTAATAATTTGGAGGCAAGAAAATCTCAAATAACAGAAAATATAGAGGCAGCTGAAAGACAAAGAAACGAGAGTGATGAAAAATTAAATGATTACGAAAAAAAAATAAATGACGCTAAAAATGAAGCTAAAAATATATTTAATCAAGCTAGGGAAAAAATTTTAAGAGATATAAATAATAAAAAAGAAATCCTTGAAAAAGAAATAAATGAGGAAGTTAATAAAGCTGAAAAAGAAATATTAGATTTTAAAAAAGAGTCTCCTGAAAAAATAAATAAAATTGCAATTGAAACTTCAGCTATTTTGATAAAGCAAATTATTGGAGCCGAAGTAAATAATAGTAATATTTCTGCAATTGTTAAGGATATTTCAAAAAAAAATGAAGGAAAAAATTATGGTAATTGATGCAACTTTTTGGGTGGGTGTTTCTTTTATACTTTTTTTTGTAGGCTTAATTTATCTAAAAGTTCCTCAAAAAATAAATGACCTTCTAAACAAATTAATCATTGATATAAAAAACGAAATTGATGAAAGTGAAAAATTAAGATTAGAAGCTAAAACTTTATTAAATAGCTCTCAATTAAAGTTAGAAAGTGCACAAGAAGAAAGTAAGAAAATTATAGAACAAGCAAAAAAAGAGAGTGAAAGTTTGGTTATAGAAATGAATGATAAGTTTCACAGGTCTTCGGAAATTAAAAAACAACTTGCAGAAAGTAAAATTTCTCAAATGAAAGAAGCGGCTCTTAAAGAAATTAAGGATAATTCAATAAAATTAGCTATGGAATCTGTAAAAAAAATAATCTCTACCTCGATTGACAAAACTAAATTAGATAATCTTTTTGAAAGAAATTTAAAAGAATCAAAAATAGCAATAAAAGAAATCAAAACTTAATATTAATTAACATTAAATTTAAAATATTAAATTTTCAATGTATATTGTTTAAATATCTTTGAAAAAATGAGTAACAATAAATTAAAAATTCTACTCGCCGCCCCAAGAGGATTTTGCGCTGGTGTTGATAGAGCCATTGAAATTGTAAAAAAAACTATAAAAAAATTTGGCGCTCCTGTTTATGTTCGACACGAGATTGTTCACAACAAATATGTTGTGGATAATTTAAAAAAAATTGGTGCAATTTTTGTAGAAGAATTAAATGAAATAGAAGATAGAACAAGACCAGTAATATTTTCCGCTCATGGTGTACCAAAATCTGTCCCGAAAAAAGCGGATGATTACAAAATAGAATACATAGATGCAACTTGTCCATTGGTTTCTAAAGTTCATAAGGAAGCTGAAAATCTTCACAAAAATAATTATCATATTTTATTAATTGGTCATCTTAATCATCCAGAAGTTATTGGGACTATGGGACAATTGCCTAAAGATTCGATTGATTTGATAGAAACTGTTGAAGATGTAAAAAAATATGTGACAAAAAATAATAAAAAAATTGCTTATATAACTCAAACAACTCTTTCAGTGGATGACACAAAAAATATAGTTGAAGCTCTAAAAAATAAGTTTTTAGAAATAAAAGAGCCAATAAAAGAAGATATTTGCTATGCAACAACTAATCGTCAGTCCGCAGTAAAAAAAATTGCTAAAGGCTGTGAAATGTTTTTTGTTATAGGTAGCAAAAATTCTTCTAATTCATTAAGATTAGTTGAGGTTGCACAACAAGCTGGATGTAAAAAATCAGAACTGTTTCACTCTGAAAGTATTGTACCGATTGAAAAAATTGTTAATTGCAAAACCATAGGAATTTCATCTGGCGCTTCTGCACCAGAAGTGTTAGTAAAAAATTTCATTGAACAAATTAAAAAAAAAGTAAGTGTTGAAATTGAAGAAGTAGAAATTATTAAAGAAAACGTAATATTTAAAACACCAGGAAAATTAAACTAAATGGCTATATATACAAAAATTTCAAAAAAAGATGTTATGCCTATTGAGAAAGAATTTAGTATTGGAAAAATTGTTTTATTTAAAGGAATTAAAAAAGGTATTGAAAATACTAATTATCTGCTGAAAACAAAAAGCAAAAAATACATCTTAACAATTTTTGAAAAAAGAGTTCAAAAAAAAGATTTACCTTTTTTTATGAGACTTATGGATAAATTAAGTAAATATAAAATTAATTGTCCAAAACCTCAAAGAAATAAAAAAGGTAGTTTTTTAATAAAAATTAAAAATAAAACTGCCTCTATTGTTTCCTTTGTTGAGGGAAAAGATAAGTTAAAATTAAACCCAAAAAACTGTTATGAAATTGGGAAAAATATAGCTAAATTTCACAGAGCATCAAAAAAAATAAAACTTTATAGAAAAAATTCTTTATCTTTAAAAGAATGGCCAAAACTATTAAATAAAATTGGAAATAAATCCAAAATTATAAGCCCAAATTTAAATAGTTTAATGAGAAACACTCTCCTACAAATAAAAAATAAATGGCCAAAAAATTTACCTTATGGAATTATTCATGCTGATTTATTTATTGATAATATTTTTTTTAAGAAAAATAAATTTCATGGATATATAGACTTCTATTTTGCATGTAATGATTTTTTAATGTACGAAATTGCTATTTGTATCAATGCATTATGTTTTGATAAAAAAAATAATAAATTTATATTTAATAAGAAAAAATCAACAAATCTTATTAGAGGTTATTCAAAAATAAGAAGGTTCTCTGATAAAGAAAAAAAATCTTTAAATGTTTTGTGCAGAGGTGCTGCTCTTAGATATTTATTAACAAGAACTTATGATTACTTAAATACTCCAAAAAGTGCTGTTATTAAGATAAAGAATCCAAGAGAATATATTCAAAAACTTAAGGTACATAATCAATTTAACAATTTTAAAAATTATTATAATTAAATGATTAAAATTTATACTGATGGTTCTTGTTTAGAAAATCCAGGAAATGGTGGATGGGCAGCAATAATCATTGATGATGGAAAAAAAACTGAGATTAAAGGAAGTAAAAAAAATACCACAAACAATCAAATGGAGTTACTTGCTCCAATTGAAGCTCTAAAGAAAATTCCTAAAGGTAGTGAAGTTCAAATTTTCACAGACTCTAAATATGTAAAGTCAGGAATAACAGAGTGGATACATAATTGGAAAAAAAATGGATGGAAAACTGCAGACAAACAACCGGTTAAAAATAAAGAACTTTGGGAAGAGTTAGATCTTTTGGCTAATGAATTTGAAATAAGTTGGAATTGGGTAAAAGCACACTCTACTGATAAATTAAATAACGAAGTTGATTTAATAGCTAGAGAAGCTGCAAGTTTATAGCCGGAGCACCTGGCAACAGAACGCCCCTACACAATCTAATATTTCGTTGACTTTATTTAGTTAAATTAATCTTTGGCACAGTGATGGCACAATTATTTATTTGATTTTCTGATATTTTCTGATCCCCACAAAGGTTGAAGATTTGTATAATGAAAACAAATCTTTTGTTGTTCTGGGTCTGTGAGATCAAATTTTGTGATAGGTATAATGTGGTCTACATGCCACTTGCCATAGTTATCCCAGCTCATCAAAGGTGCAAATTTTTCTTTGAGATGCTTTCTTAGATAATTTATATCACAACCAACTAGATCCATAGTTTTTTTGCTTTTAATGCCTCCTTGTCTTTTTAAAGAAAGATAAACTCGAGTTCTAAGGTTTTTAGCTAATTTTATTTGAGGACGAGAGTTATATTTTTTAATAAATTGTTTGCCTTTATCAGAGTAGCGCCATCTCTTAAACGCTTTAATTTTTTTATCCGATTTTGAATATTTTGCTCGTGCCTGTTTGCCTTTTTCTGTAGCAAAAAATCTCTTTAACGCTTGTTTTTTTTTATCCGATTTTGAATATTTTGCTAGTGCCTGTTTGCCTTTTTCTGAAGAACGATATTTTTTATTATGTTTCTTTATGGTTTGTTTGCCTTTTTTTGATTTTCGATATTTTTTTTTTGCTAATCTTTGTGCTGCTTTTTTTTCTTCTTCAGTGTTATATAACTTTTGACGTGGCATTATTTTAATTAATACCTTTTTCTAAATTTTCTCTCCACCACAAAGGCTGACAATTTTTATAATTAAATGCAATTAGTTGTTGTTGAGGATCCGTTAAATCAAACCTCTCTAAAGGGCGTATATGATCTATATGCCATCCATATCTACCGTGATTTTGCCAAGTCATCCCATCTTTAAACTGTTTTTCAAGATGTTTTCTCATAGTTTTAATTGAACATCCTATTAGCTTTTGGGTTTTAAAAGCTTTTTTTGTTTTCGCAAACTTAACTGCAGCTAAAACTCTTTTAGATAAAGCCATTTTTAATTTAAAATTAACATCAGTTTTTTTTCTTTTAGCAACTCTTTTTCTTAATATAGGAGCATATCTCTTTGCTCTTTTTCTTCTGAGCATTATTGATTTTGGTCTCTTTTGATATTCTTTTCTCCAGACTTCGGCTTTTTCTTTTCTTTTTATTCTGGCTTTTTTTGCAATTTTTTTATATTTCGTAGTTTTGTGAAGCTTAATTATTCTTTCTCTATTTTTTAAGTACCACCCTCTTTTATATCTTTTTTTATGCTCTTTATTTTTCTCATCCCACTTTTTTTTAAATATTCTACGTTTTTCAATATTTTTTGATCTATAGATTTTCAATTTATTTAATATCTTGGCTCTATTTTTTTTTCTGTATTCTTTATTATAAGCTTTAACTTTTCTTGGATTTTTTCTTCTATACTCTTTAGCATAAAGCTTGTTTCTCTCTTTATTTTTTTGATAATGTTTTCGTCTAGCCAATCTTCTTTTTAAACTAGTTTTAAAAGCCATATATTTATAAAATTATTTATTTATAAAGAACGCTACCCATTAAATCATAAACTTCTTTTAGCTTATTTTTTTGATGCAAAATATCCATTCGCATTCTTGTTAAAAATGCAATGTTTTGAAAGTTTGGTTTTTTTTGAATAATTTGCATTTTTGCACCTTCTCTCTCCATAACTCCGATTGCTTCGCTAATAGTGTTTCTAATTTCAATGTGAAGAGCTTCTAATTCTTCTTGTGATATATTTTCTGTCATAATTTAAAATAGCACAAAAATCCTTGGCACAATAGTGGCACACTATTTATTAAATTTTAGACTTTTCAATTCAAATTATTCGCGAATAATGTTACAAAGTTCGGGGCACCTGGCAACAGAACGCCCCTTAAATATGGAAAAAAAAAGAGAGAATAATAAAATTGATTTTGGTGATCTGTGTTTTGGAGGAGCATTAATATTTGCTTTAATTAATATAATTGATTCACTACTAATATTCTTAAAAAGAGGAATATGGAATTGGGATTGGGGGTTGCCACAACCATTTATTCTTTGGAGTACGATTGGAGCAAAGTTTTCACTATCTAACATTTTTAATTTTGGTTACAATCATAAAGATACAGATTGGTGGATTTATAGAGTACTGAAAGATTTTATTTGCTTGTATGATATATTCTGGTTGTTTTTGGTAGCTGGTATATTATTTAAAATATTCAATAATATAAGCAATCACAATCAATGAATTTTTTTTTGGTATTCATCCCATGTTTTGAACAATAATGCTAGGTTATCAGATTCGGTTCCAACCCAATCATTATCTACAATTTTTTCAAATTCTTTTTTACGCTCCACTTCATCTTTTGAACCATTTATTAAAATAAAACCTAAAGTATGATATTTAAGTATTCTTAAAGATTCTTTATTTTTTTTATCATTACGCATAATCATTTCGTCCAAATCATTTTCAAAGAAAAATTCGTTAAATTTACTAAGAGAACAATGGTCATAACAATCTAGATACCTAATATAATATAGATATAGAAAATAAGTTAGATCTGTACCTTTTAGTTGGTTATCTAGATTTTTTTCAAAATCCCAAGGATGAACTTTTTTCTTTATGCTTTCCTTGAAATAATCTTTGAGTTTTTCAAAATTTTCATCAGAAATCTTAGTTTCTTCTAGTGTTAAATATTTGCCTAAGTAAATTTCTTTATTTTTATCTCCATTATCAACGATTAGTTTTAGTTTAGGTTTATTGATTTCTTTACTCTTAATACCAAATAACCTGTTAATTAAATCTTTTAGAATACGTAGCACTTTATTTTATCTTTGGAGAATCCTTTATACATTATTTAACTTTATCATGACAGTTTAAAGTTTTTTTTGGTTAGATGGGATAAATTTTAAATGTCAAGTGATAAAATAAAATTTTACCCCAATTCTCAGTGAAGTCGAGAAGCAAGGTTTTTGAAATATGGTCAAACTCTCAGTGAAGTTTTCAGTGAAGTATTGCTATAACCTATGTTTGATAATATAAATTTAGGTCTCGGGGGGGTACAGAACGCCCCTTTAAACTTTGCTTTTAACAAAGTTTTTTACATCTTCTGTATTGTTTTTTAATACTTGAAAATTTTCTTCTTTATCAAGCACATGCTGAAGTTCATCGGGCAATTTTTCATGCTTGTTTATTGCATTATTGGTAGCATCAGGAAATTTACATGGATGTGCAGTTGATAAAACAACACAATCATTAAAAGATAGTTTTTTTGCAACTCCTACGCCAACCGCTGTATGTGGATCTAATATTATATTATTTTCTTCATAATTTTTTTTAATGATATCTAAAGTTTCTTTCTCATTGCAGCTTTCTGAAAGAAAATCTTTCTGAATAATATCTAAATTATTCTTTTCAATTTGGTACGAGTTTTGCTTAACTTTTTTCATAATTTCTGCTGTTTTTTCAGAGTCAGAATTATTTACATAGTAAATTAATCTTTCAAAGTTACTTGCCAATTGAATATCCATACTAGGTGAAATTGTTTCTTTAACTTCTTTTGAAACATAATCTCCTTTTGAGATTGCTCTATGCAAAATATCATTTTCGTTTGTTGCAACAATTAGTTTATCAATTGGTAATCCCATTTTCTTTGCAAGATAACCTGCAAAAACATCACCAAAGTTTCCTGTTGGAACAGAAAATGAAATTGTTTCTTTACCTAATTTAAAATATGAGTAAAAATAATACACCGCTTGAGCAATAATTCTTACCCAATTTATTGAGTTTACTCCTGACATATTTATAGATTTAGAAAACTCTAGATCAGAAAACATTTGTTTTACAATATTTTGGCAATCATCAAAATTTCCATCTATTGCAATATTGAAAACATTATTGTCTTCAACAGTAGTCATTATTTTTCTTTGAACAGAAGAAATTCTATTATTTGGATGTAAGACAAATATATTTAAATTAGATTTTCCTTTAATTGCATCAATAGCTGCTGCGCCAGTATCTCCTGAAGTTGCAACAACTATATTTATTTTTTTATCATTTTTACTTAAATAATATTCATACAAATTACCAATGAATTGCATTGCAACATCTTTAAATGCCAGTGTTGGGCCATGAAATAATTCTAATAATTTCAGTTCTCCGATATTTGAGATTTTTACAACCTCTTTTTCTCTAAATGTTGAATATGATTTTTTAATTAAAGATGAAAGTTCTTCTTTTGAAATAAAATCTGCTGAAAATTGACTTATTATTTCAGCAGATAATTCATTATAGTTTAAATTTTTAAGTTCTAATAATTCTTCTGTAGTATATTTTTTTAATAATTTTGGCACATAAAGACCACCATCATCAGCAAGTCCTTTTATAAAAACTTCGCTAAAATTAAATTCTTTTGAGCTATTTCGTGTACTTATATATTTCATTTACGAGCTAGTTCTAGATACTATCCCAATTTTTTTAAGCCGCAATGTTTAAATTAAATAATCTAATAAGAACAATAAAAAAATCAGAAACAAATATAAAATAGAATAACCAAAGACTTTTTTTGCTTTTTTTAAATCAAATTTATTTTTTTTATGCTTGTATAAATCATAACAGATAAAGTTATAATAAATTGTTAGCATCATTGCTGGAACAATATAAAGCAAACCAGAAAAATTAATTAGATAAGGTAAAATTACAACCGGCAACATTAATAAGGAATAAATTAAAATATAAAGTTTTGTTTTTTCTGCTCCATCAGTAATAGGCATCATTGGTATTTTTGCTTTTTTATAATCATCTGCTTTATACAAACTTAATGCCCAGAAATGTGAAGGGGTCCAAAAAAAAATTATTAAAAATAATGATATTGGCACTAGAGAAATGGAATTTGTTGAAATAGTCCATCCAATTACTGGTGGCAAAGAGCCCGCTATTCCTCCTATAACAATATTTTGTGGTGTTTTTCTTTTTAACCATATTGTGTAAACAAAAAGATAAAAAGCTATTGTAAAAAATAACAAGAATGCAGATAAAAAATTTGTAAAGTAATTTAGGGTGCCTACTGAAAAAATTGTAAGCAGTATTCCAAATAGCAACGCTTGTTGCTTATTAATTTTTCCAGTTGGTATTGGTCTTAAACAAGTTCTTGTCATTAAAGCATCCACATCAGCCTCATACCACATGTTTAAACATCCTGCTGCTCCAGATCCTAAAGCAACCAAAGTTATCGCAATTATTGCGTCAAAAGTTTTTAGATTTGGATTGGAGGTTAAAAAACCTACTGCGCAAGTAAATACAACAAGAGACATCACCCTAGGTTTCATGAGAGATATTAATGATTTTAAATAACTGCCTAAATCTAGCTGAGAAATATTTTTTTTAATTGCTTTGTTTGACAAAATTAATCTACATTCATCGATATAAATATAACTAACAACAACATTCCAACAATAAGAATGTGATTACCTAAATCGAAAAGTCCTACTTGTTTATTTTTTTTATCAATTAATTTTCTAGAAAGAGGTAAGTTATCGTATGGATTGATTTTAATATTTTTACCATCATCTTCCTGGTGTTCCATCTTTATTGAAGTTCCAAACCAAGTAAAATAAATAAAAAGACCAAAAAAAATTAAAGCTCCAGCAAGTATAGTATAACCGTCCATTTTCTATTGGCCCCCTACAAAAAAATAAAAAATTCTTGAAAAGAGAGTATACTTGCCCTCAGCAACCATCAATCCAACAAAACATGCAATTGCTGTCATGGGCCACAAAAGAACATTAACCAGTGCATATCTCTCCCAAAATAAATGCATAAAGAAAGCCATAATTAATCCGGCTTTTAAAAACATAAATATCAGTATCAAAGACCATCTAAGCAATCCTTGAAACTGATACCAATCCACCATGTATGAGAAGAAACTTAAAACAAATAGCAATCCCCATATCCAAAGATATATTCCTATCTTATGTGTTGTTGTTTGTTCTTTTTTTGCTTCACTCATAATTCAATTTACCATAAATAAAAAAATGCAAAAATAAATACCCATACTAGGTCGACAAAGTGCCAGTATAAACCAAGGATTTCGATTTCCACATAATCCCCTTTCATTGAAGTAAACCATCCTCTTTTTCCTTCGTCATAATGTCCTGCAAAGGTTTTATAAGCATAAATAAATAAAAAAATTACACCTATCGAAACATGCGTGCCATGAAAACCTGTAATCATAAAAAAAAACGATCCAAATTGAGGTGCGCCAAAAGGATTTTCCCAAGGCCTCACGCCTTCATGAATTAATTTTGACCATTCAAAAGCTTGCATTCCAACAAAAGTAAGTCCACCCAAGGCAGTAGCTAATATTAACCAGCCGCACATTTTTCTATTTCTTTCATAACCATACTTAACTGCTAATGCCATGGTTCCACTACTCGTAATCAATACAAATGTCATTATGGCAATCAACAACAATGGAACCGGTACTCCAAATGCGTTTAAAGCAAATACTTCGCTTGGGTTTGGCCATTCTACTGGCGTTGATGCTCTACCCTTCATGTATGAAATCAGAAAACAACTAAATATAAATGTATCACTTAACAAAAAGATCCACATCATTGCTTTGCCCCAATGCACACCTTTAAACATAGTTTGGTCAGACGCAGTGTCTGCTGCCATCCCGCTATATCCTGGTTTAAATTTGTAGCCTTCTATTTTTGGTTCGGACATATATTATTTCTTTATGTTTTCTCTACCTCAGTTTCAGCAACTTCGCTTGGTGGTGTTGTTTGAGTAATAAAATCCTCTTTTGCACCAGGTACACTAAAATCATAAGGCCATCTGTGAACTACCGGTAGTTTATCTCCCCAATTACCATGTTCTGGTGGAACAGTAGGTGTAAGCCACTCTAATGAATTTGCTTGCCAAGGGTTTTTTCCTGCTGGTTTCCCTATTTTTAAACTTGTAACTATATTGTAAATTAAAATAAATTGTGCAGCACCAACTATAAATGCAGCAGTACTTATAAATTCATTCATTCCAACTGCTGAGGTTACGTATGGACTGTCATACATTTCAAAATATCTTCTAGGAACTCCGATGAAACCCAGATAATGCATAGGGAAGTAAATTGAATATGCTCCTAAAAATGTAAACCAAAAGTGCCACTTTCCTAATTTTTCACTTAACATTCTTCCCGTTACTAATGGAAACCAGTGATACACAGCCCCCATAATTACCATAAGTGGCGCAATACCCATGACCATATGGAAATGAGCAATAACAAAATATGTATCCGATAATGGAACATCTACAGTTACATTTCCTAGAAAAATTCCTGTAATACCTCCATTTACAAAAGTAACTATAAAACCAAGACACCATAACATTACAACATTAAGTCTAATGTTACCTCTCCACAAAGTTAAGATCCAATTATAAACCTTCATGGCTGTAGGAACTGCTATGATAAGTGTTGTAGTTGCAAAGAAAAATCCAAACCAAGGGTGCATTCCACTTACATACATGTGGTGTGCCCAAACAAAAAAGCTTAGAGCTCCTATGATAACTATTGCCCAAACCATCATTCTATATCCAAAAATATTTTTTCTTGAATGAACTGAGATTAAATCTGAAATTATCCCAAACGCAGGTAATGCAACAATGTAAACTTCTGGATGTCCAAAAAACCAAAATAAATGTTGAAAAAGAATAGGAGTTCCTCCTCCGTATTCTAAAACTTCACCTGCTTTTAAAATTGTAGGCATAAAGAAACTCGTTCCAAGCAATTTGTCTAAACTCATCATTAATGCACTTACCAATAATGCTGGGAAAGCTAACATTGCCAAAACAGTAGCTGTGAAAATTCCCCAAACTGTTAAAGGCATTCTCATTAATGTCATTCCTCTTGTACGGGCCTGTAAAACAGTTATTAGGTAATTCAGTCCACCCATAGTAAATCCAGCAACAAATAAAATTAAAGATACACACATTAAAATTATTCCCATTCCTGACCCTGGCGTTCCTTCCAATATTGCCTGCGGAGGATAAAGTGTCCAACCTGATCCTGTTGGTCCACCTGGTACAAAAAAGCTTGCCAATAAAACTCCAACAGCAACAAAGAACATCCAAAAACTTACCATGTTAACATAAGGAAAAACCATATCTCTTGCTCCTACCATTAATGGAATTAAGTAATTTCCAAAACCACCTAGGAAGAGTGCGGTTAAAAAATAAACCACCATTATCATTCCATGCATAGTAACAAATTGATAATAATGTTCTGCTGTCATAAAACCAGCTAGTTCAGGAAAACCTAATTGTAAACGCATTAACCACGATAGAATAAGTCCGATTATACCTGTAAAGGTTGCTAAGAGAAAATATTGTACTCCAATAACTTTTGCATCCTGACAAAAAACCCATTTAGTAATAAAGCTATGTCCATGATATAAATCTTGATCAGCAACTTCAGCAGGTCTAACGTAGTCAGTATCTGATGTTACACCTGCACCCCCTTCTCCAGAAATAGTTTCGGAAGATTGCGCTTGAATTGTTTTATTATCGTTATAATCCTCTGACATAAATTTTATATTTTAATATTTTTTTTAAACATTTAAATTACTTTTTCGCCAATTTTACTTGACTTAATTCTATTTCTTCTTGTTTTGCAATTAAATCTGAAAAAGTTTCCTGCTCATAAAGCCAATTTTCATAATCTTGCTCATTTTTTACAAAAACTCTTCCTCTCATAGCGTAGTGTCCCACTCCACAATATTCTGCACATAATACTTCATATTCTCCCACTTTATTTGGTTCAAACCAATAGTAAGTTACAACGCCTGGAACGGCGTCCATCTTTGCTCTAAATTGAGGTACATACCAGTTGTGAAGCACATCAACTGATCTTAATAAAATTTTTACGGGTCTATTATTTTTTAAATGTATTACGTCACTTTGTATTAAAACATCATCTTTACCATTTGGATCTTCTAAAATAATTCCAAAAGGATTATTATCATTAATGTTTTCTACTTTAGTACTACCTAATTTTCCATCTTCTCCGGGTAATCTATATTGCCATCCCCATTGCCAAGCCATAACATCAATGTTTATTGCATTTTTTGGAACATTAATATATTGGTTCCAGACAATCAGTCCTGGAGCTAAGAGTGCCGCCACTCCTAAAGTAGTTGCCCATGTAAGTATTCTTTCTAATTTTTTATCTTCGGGTTTATATTCTGCCTTTCGATTTTCTTTATA
The DNA here is from genome assembly GCA_902566775.1 of uncultured Pelagibacteraceae bacterium. Lineage (GTDB taxonomy): Bacteria > Pseudomonadota > Alphaproteobacteria > Pelagibacterales > Pelagibacteraceae > Pelagibacter. The sequence continues at coordinate 75,595 of CACFKF010000003.1, forward strand.
CGAAAATTTAAATACGCAGTAGACCATAAAAAGGCAAACTGCTACAAAAACACCACCACCAACCCAAAATGTTAAAGTAATAGTATCGTCCATTGCTCCCCAATTTGAAGCTATATCCGTCCAATACCATGGAGTAAAAATATGGAACAAAACTGATCCTACTATTACTAATAAAAAGATAATTCCTGCATGCATAGATTCAAACTTATAAAAGAAATATGCATATAATCTAGGGACAAAATGTCTTAAAAAAGCCTCGAATAAGTGTGTATATTTAAGAAAAAATGCTTAGTAAATTTGGAATTCTAGTAGCCATATTGATTATGGTCTTACTTTTCTATCTAGTTATATCTTTTGGAGCAGGTGTTTTTTCAAAAGGTGAAGGAAAACCAGAAGTTAAAAAATATTTAAAATCTGTAAATATATTATTAATTATAATTGCAGCTGTAGGTGCTATTCTTGTGCTTTTTATGTAATTAATGATTTACACCAAGCAATGAATGCGTCATTAAAAAAATAAATAGTAAAGAAAAAAATCAACCAAACAATTAATAAAAATGTCCAGTATAAAGATAATGCATATATACTTTTACTTTGATTAATAATTTCACTTTCTTTTAATTTAAGAGTTTTTGAACAAACTTTACCCCAAAAAAACAAACCTCCTAAAAGATGCAAACCATGAAGTGCTGTAAAAATATAAAATGATGAAAAATAGGTGTTTGTATAAACAAATTTTTCATCTTTCAATAGCTGGTACCAAAAAAATATTTGTCCAAACAAAAATAAATAACTTAGCCCGCCAACTAATATTAAATTTTTTTTAATTTTAGTTGTATTATTTTTTGTTAAATCTTTTGTAATTTTATTAAAAAAGTAAGTTACAATGAATAAAACCATTGTATTGACCCATAGCAAATTTGGTTTAAATAAAAATTTAGTATCTTGCTCTGGGGGCATTGTATAAAGATAGCCGGTAAGAACTAAACTAAACAATACTGTACTTATTCCAAAAATAATTATAACTGCCGAAGTTTGCTTTGATAAATTAAAAGTTTTTCCTGAATGATAGGTGTCAATAGCAGCCTGTTCTTTTTCCCAAGGTTTTTGGGCTAATGTGCCAAAAAGTTTCTTAATAAAGTTAGACATAAATAATATAATAGGAATATAAACATTAAATTATGAAATTAAAGACATCGATAACAATATTAGCTGGGTGTTTTGTTATTTTTTTATTTATTATGTTGCCAATTTTTTTATCAATTCAAAGTGATAAAGAAAAATATGTCGCATCTTTTAAAGGTTCAGAGTTTTCTCTTAAAGATATGAATAATAATGTAATTACAGATGAATCCTTTCAAGGCCCACTTACCGCAATTTTCTTTGGTTTTACAAACTGTCCGGATATTTGTCCTATGACGTTAAATAAAATGGATATAGCTATAAGTAAACTAAAAAAAGAAAACAAATCACTAAAGTTATTTTTTATTAGTGTAGATCCCGAAAGAGATAAACCAGAAATTTTGAAGGACTATTTAGATTCTTTTGAAAATAATTTTGTTGGCATCACTGGAGAACCTGAAGAAATATATTTGCTTTCTCAGTCTTGGGGTATTTTAAGTCAAAAAATATTTAACGAAACTGGAGAATATAATGTAGATCATAGCTCTCCTGTAATACTTCTAAAAGATGGAAAGTATGTTGCAAGAATTTCTCACAAAGATGATATTAAAAGATCAATTAAAATACTTAAAAAGTATTTATAAATTTGTAAAATAATTAACTATAGATATTGCAGATATCGCTGCTGTTTCAGATCTTAAAATATTTTCATTAATTTTTATAGAATTAACCCCTTCATAGGAAAGAATTTCTTCTCTTTCGACTTCTGAAAAATCTCCTTCGGGTCCAATGATTATACATACTGGTTTATTAGTTAATTTATTTAAATCTAATTTTTTATTTTTAGAATTTAAATCTGTAAATATTAAGTTTATTTTACCTTTATTTTTGTTCAAAAATTTTTTTAAGTTTTGAGGTTTTTCTATTTTAGGAATATTAATTCGATTTGATTGCTCGGCAGCTTCAATAACTATTTTTTCCAATCTTTGATTATTTATTTTTCTAACAATGGTTCTATCAAAAATAATAGGCAAAAATTTAGTTATGCCAAGCTCTGTTGATTTTTGAATCATAAAATTAAAATAGCTTGATTTAATTGGAGAAAAAGCTAACCAAATTTCTTTTGTATTTTCCTGAGATCTTAAATGTTTAATAACAGTAAACTCAACTATACCTTTTGAAATTCCATTAATTCTTGCTTCCCATTCCCCGCTGTTGTTGAATAGTGAAAAATTTTCATTCGCTTTAATTCGCATAACTTTATTTATATAATGAGATTGAGATCTATTAAGTTTGGAACTTAAATTCAGTGACAATTTTTCACTAGAAAATATTCTTATATTGCCCATAAGCTTGAAATAATTTATTTAATTTACATATAGCACTATATGAAAAACATAGAAGCAAATAAAATCTTAGACCCTGTTCCAGCAACGGATGGCGCAGGTGTAAAATTAAAAAGAAGCATCGGTGTTGAGCCAAATTATTTTGATCCATTTTTAATGTTAGATGAATTTGGATCTGAAAACAAAGATGATTATATTGCTGGTTTTCCGCCCCACCCTCATAGAGGAATAGAAACTGTAACCTACATGTTGGCTGGGGACTTTGAACACAAAGATAGCACCGGAGGACAAGGCAGAATGACGGCTGGAGATGTGCAGTGGATGAAAACTGGAAGCGGCATCATTCACTCTGAAATGCCCGCAATGAAAGAAGGTAAACTTCATGGATTTCAATTATGGATTAATATGCCTGCTAGCAAAAAAATGAGTAAACCTGAATACCTTTATATTGATGCGGATAAAATGGGCAGTTATAAAGATAACGATAAATTTGTAAAAGTAATTGCTGGCAAATTTGAAAGAGCAGAAGGTCCCATCAAAAAGCATAACGTAGAACCTATTTATTTTGACATCGAATTAGAAAAAGGTAAAGAATTTAATTTCTGCTTACCGCCAACTCATAACTCCTTCATATATTTGATCAAAGGTGAAATTAATATTGGTAGTAAACAGCATGATGAAGTAAAAGATTCAACATTAATCCTTTTGACTAAAGGTGAACAACTTAAAGTATCTGCTTTAAAAAAAGCTAAATTTTTGTTGGTATCTGGTAAGCCAATTGGTGAAGAAATTGCTAGAGGAGGACCATTTGTCATGAATACTAAATCAGAAATCTTGCAAGCTGTTCAAGATTATCATAATGGTACATTTGTAAAATAATGAAAGCTATAAAAATTAAAAAACCTGGTGGACCGGAAATATTAGAATTAGAAGATATAACTTTAAGAAAACCAGTAAAAGATGAGGTTTTAATTGAACATGTTGCAATTGGATTAAATTACATTGATACATATCATAGATCTGGTTTATATCCTCTTATTTTTCCTTCTGGTTTAGGCATGGAAGCTTCTGGGATTATTAAAGAAATAGGACCAGATGTTTCAAACTTTTCAATAGGAGACAGAGTTGCTTATGCTTCGGTGCCTCTAGGAGCTTATTCTTCTCATAGAATTTTTAAATCAAAAAGTTTAGTCAAAGTACCAAACGAAATTGATTTGACTTTAGCTGCAACACTTATGACTAAAGGTCTAACGACTTTTTATTTATTACATAAAACTTATCCGGTTTCTTCTGGTGAAACTATTTTGTTTCATGCTGCAGCTGGAGGAGTTGGTCAAATATTTTGTCAATGGGCAAAAAGTTTAGGGTGTAAAGTAATTGGAACTGTTGGAAGTGATGAAAAAGTAGATTTAGCAAAAAAAAATGGTTGCGACGAAGTAATTAACTATTCTGAGGAAGATTTTTCAAAAAAAGTTATGGAACTAACTGATGGAAAAGGTCTGCCAGTTGTTTACGATGGTGTTGGCAAATCAACATTCGAAAAATCTGTTAAATGTTTGAAAACAAGAGGAATGATGATTTCATTTGGAAATGCTTCAGGTGCATTAGAACCAGTAGATGTGCCTAAAACTTTACAACCAAAAGGATTATTTTTTGTAAGACCGTCAATGCAACAATATTTACACACAAGAGAAGAGTTAGATGAAGCTTCTAAAACATTGTTTGAAAAAATAAGCTCTAAAAAAGTTAAAGTAGAAATATTTAAAAAATATAAATTAGATGATGTTAAACAAGCTCATATTGACTTGGAGTCTAGAAAAATTATTGGTCCTGCAGTAATTATACCCTAATCTAAATCTATTTTCATATCAGACAAGTGAAGTTTTAATGTTTCCGTAGAAACAAATATATCTCTGATAAAAAAAATTACCGAAATGATCATTGCTAAACAACAAGATCCGAAAATGAATCTTGCAAAAAATAAAGAATCTAAATAGAGAGCAAATACTGTCATCATATTAAACAAGAAACCAAAACTAGCAAAACCAAGTGTGTACTTCATCCATCTAACTCTTTCATTTAAGTTTATTAGCTGTTTTTCCCATTCAGGTGGAATATGTTTTTCCCAAACATATTCATCATGTATTTTTCTTATTAGATTGCTCAATGTATGAAATCTATTTGCATAAACACTCATTAAAAGAGGTATGGCAGGAAACATTAACGCTGTTACGGTATAATCTACATTCATATCGAATCAATTTGATTATGAATCTAGGCTTTGTTATTTACAAGTAAATTCTAATGAAACATTTAAATTTATTTATTGAATTAACAAGATTAGATAAACCAATCGGATATATGCTTTTATTTTGGCCGTGCATATGGGGTTTAACTTTAGCTTTCAATTTTAACGAGTCAATTCATAACTACTTTCTTTATTCTTTATTTTTTTTACTCGGTTCAGTATTAATGAGGTCTGCTGGCTGTATAGTGAATGATATTGTCGACAAAAAATTTGATAAAAAAGTCAAAAGAACAAAAAAAAGACCCATTGCTTCTGGAAAAATATCAAACCCTTTAGCTTTTTTTTACACAATTATTTTATGTTTTTTTGCATTTTTAGTTTTGATTAATTTTAATTTTTTTACAATAGTTTTAGCCATAGCCTCAATGCCACTTGCCTTCTCTTACCCCCTAATGAAAAGATTTACCTACTGGCCACAACTTTTTTTAGGAATAACATTTAACTACGGATTAATTTTGGCATGGACATCAATAAATAACCAAATAGACATAATACCAATAGTGTTTTATTTGGGAGCCATATTTTGGACACTTGGTTACGACACTATATATGGATATCAAGACATTAAAGATGATGAAATCATAGGAGTCAAATCAACCTCTATAAAATTTAAAAATAATCCAAAAAACTTTTTAATATTATGTTACTCGATTTTTTTTGTTTTACTTATATTTGTTGGAGCTTTAATGAAATTTAGCAATATATTTTATATAACACTTACAATTACATTTTTTCATTTATTTTTTTATCAAATTAAATTTTTAAATACTAAAATTCCTGAAAATTGTATGAAAATTTTTAAAAGCAATAATGTTTTAGGCTTGATAGTTTTTTTAAACATTGTCGCTGGAAAGTCTTTTTAATAATGGACAACAGGAAAATACTTGGTCGTCTTTATAATGATTACACAAAAAAATTTTTAGGTAAAATTATTATTGCAGCTTTTTTTTCTATATTGGTTGCAGGAAGCACTTCTTCTATTGCTTGGCTATTAGATCCAGCAATTGAAAAAATATTTGTAGAAAAAGATCAAACATTAATATTTATAATTCCTATACTAATAATTATTGCTTTCACAACTAAAGGCCTCTCTCTTTATTTGGCTAAAGTAACCATGATTGGAGTTGGTGAAGAAGTAAAAAAAATGCTCCAACAAGATATGCTTAAATCTTTTATTCGGGCTGACACCCAATTTATTGAAAACAAACATACAGGAAAATATATTTCAAATCTTACTTTTGATGTTAGCATGATTACTAATTTACTAACCAATGCACTTCTAAATTTTTTTAAAGATGGTCTTACATTAATTGGCTTATTGTTTGTTATGTTTTATCAAAATTGGAAACTTTCATTGGTGGCAATTATTATGATTCCTCTAGCATCAGCAATGGCACGCTCTCTTGGAAAAAGAGTCGGCAAAGTAACTACGGAAGCAACAGAAAAATCTGGTTTATTAACAACCTATTTGATTGAAATTTTCAAAAATCACAAATTGATAAAGATTTTTCAAAAAGAAGAATACGAAAATAATAGAGCAAAAAAATATATTGATGAACTTAAAGAAAAATCAAAAAAAATTGGAATAGTTTTTGTCAGAGCAACACCAATAATGGAAACTCTAACGGGAATTATGATAGCAATTTTAATTTTTTATACAGGAAAACTAATTTTAAGAAATGAAATAGATATCAACAATTTTTTTTCATTTCTTGCGGCTATGATGCTTGCTTATCAACCGGTAAGAACACTTGCTACTTTAAATATTGGTATTAACCAAGGAATAGCAGCTGCAAAAAGAATCTTACCAATAGTTGATAATGAAAATGAAATTAAAGATAAAAATAATGTCGAAGATCTTCAATTAACAAAAGGAACTATAAAATTTAAAGAAGTAAGTTTTAAATATAATAAAAATTTACAAGGACCAGTTTTAAAATCTTTAAATTTAACAATTGAAGGTGGGAGAATGACAGCTTTAGTAGGACATAGTGGTGCTGGAAAATCAACAATAATGAACTTAATTCCTAGATTCTATGATTGTATTAGTGGTGATATAATTATCGATGAAAGCTCAATTTATAAAACAAAAATTTCATCTTTAAGAAAAAATATTTCTCTTGTTAGTCAAGATACTACTTTATTTGACGACACAATAAAAAATAATATTGCATATGCAAATCAAAATATAAAGGAGCAAGATATTTTTGAAGCTGCAAAACTATCTTTTGCAGAAGAGTTTATAAATAAGCTTCCAAATAAATATGATACTATAATTGGTGAAAATGGCGTTAGACTTTCTGGCGGAGAAAAACAACGTCTGTCTATTGCCAGGGCAATGCTAAAAGATAGTAAAATTATACTTTTGGATGAAGCAACTTCATCTCTAGATGCAGAAACGGAAAATAAGATTCAAAAAGCAATTAATTTCCTAACCAAAAATAGAACAACTTTGGTAATTGCTCATAGATTGTCAACAATATTAAATTCAGACAGAATTTATGTGGTAGATAATGGATCTATAGTAGATGAAGGAAAACATGAAGATTTAATAAAAAATTCAAAAATCTATAAAAATTTTTATGAAAAGCAACTTCGAAAAGATTAATGTTTTTTATCTATAGAATATTAATTAATCTAATAATATTATTCTCACCACTAATTGTCTTGGTAAGGATTATAAAAAATAAAGAAGACAAATTTAGATTTAAGGAAAAATTTTGTTTTTTTTCAAAAAAAAGAGGAAATGGAAAACTGATATGGTTTCATGGTTCAAGTGTTGGGGAAATATTGAGCGTAATTCCTTTAATAGAGAAATTAGAAAAGAAAAAAAAAATAGATAAAATTTTAGTTACTTCTTCCACTCTAAGTTCTTCAAAAGTTTTATCACAATTTAAATTAAAAAAAACTATCCATCAATTTTTTCCTATAGATTCTAATTTTTTAACAAAAAAATTTTTAAACTACTGGAAGCCTTCTGCTGCAATTTTTATCGAATCTGAGATTTGGCCAAACATGCTAATGAATATTAAAAAAAAAAAAATATCTCTTATACTTTTAAATGCAAGAATAACCCAAAAGTCATACAATAAATGGAAAACTATGCCTTGCACAGCAAAAAAATTATTTCAAAGTTTCAATATATGTTTTAGCCAAAATCAAGAAACAAAAAAATATCTTAAAAACTTAGGTGCAAAAAAAATTAACTTATTAGGAAATTTGAAATTTTCTGAAAGCAAAAGTCAAAAAAATTATAATTTTCATAACAAGTTAAACAAAATATTTAAACATAAAATAATATGGTGTGCCGCTAGTACACATAATACTGAAGAAAAAATTTGTGCTTTAGCCCACAAAAAACTAAAAATTAAGTATAAAAATTTATTAACTATAATTATCCCAAGGCATATACAAAGATCAAATAGTATAATTAATGAAATTGAAGATTTAGATCTCAAGGTGCAAAAAAGAAGTGCAAATAATAAAATTAATGAAAATACTGATATTTATCTTGTAGATAGCTATGGAGAAACCAAATCTTTTTATAAAATGTGTAAAACTGTTTTTTTAGGCGGTTCACTTATAAATCATGGTGGACAAAATCCATTGGAACCAGCAAGATTTGGTTGTAAAATTCTACATGGGCCTTATGTTCAAAACTTTAGCGAAGTGTACAATTTTTTAGAAAAAAACAATTTATCTTCTAAGTTTCACAATACTGAACAGCTAATAAATTCCCTAAAAAAATCATTTTCTACAAAAATAAATTTTACAAATAAAACTATTAAGTTAAAAAAAATGGGCTCAGATATATTAAATAATACTTTAGCTGATATTAATAGTTATCTGTAAAATAATGAAATTTAAAAAACCTAATTTTTGGGATTACAAAAAACCTAATTTAATTGCTTATATTTTATTACCTTTCACTTATATAATAAAATTAATTGGCTTCATTAGCAAAAAAGAAAAAATAGTAACCGAAAGAATAAAAACAATTTGTGTCGGAAACATTTATTTAGGTGGTACTGGAAAAACTCCAATTTCAATTAAAATAGATCAAATATTAAAAAATTTAAACTTCAAGACAGCATTTATAAAAAAAAAATATCATGATCAAGAAGATGAACAAAAAATATTATCAACTTATGGAAAATTATTTTGTAAAAAAAATAGAATTGATGCTTTAAAAGATGCAATAAATCAAAATATTGAAGTCGCAATTTTTGATGATGGGTTGCAAGATAAAATACTAAGTTATGATATAACTTTTGTGTGTTTTAATTCACAATCCTGGGTGGGAAACAATTTGTGCATACCTTCTGGACCTCTTAGAGAAGATTTAAAAAATATTAAAAAATATGATGCTGTTTTCTTAAATGGAAATGGTGAAAACATTAGTGAAATAAAAAATATTATAAATAATATAAAACCAGATTTGGAAATATTTAATACAGAATATATACCTTTAAATATGGAAGAAATAGATATCAACCAAAATTATTTGGCTTTTTCAGGGATAGGGAATCCTGACAGCTTTTTAAAAACTCTTAAAAAAAGTAATATTAAAATTGTAAAGACTCTAAATTTTCCAGATCATTATTATTATTCTAATAAAGATATAACAAAAATTAAAGAAGTTGCAAAAAATCTTAAAGCTAAAATAGTAACTACAGAAAAAGATTATAATCGTTTAAACAAATTAAATTCAGAAGGTATAGACTTTTTAAAAATTGAATTAAAAATTGTAAATGAAAATCAATTAATAAATTTTTTAAAAAAAAAATTATGAAGATAATTAAATATTTTATCGAATTTTTGTTTATTCTTATTCTTTTTTTTATATTTAAATTATTAGGATTAAAGCTTGCCTCAAAGTTTGGTTCAATTATTGGTGAACTATTAGGGCCCTTTTTTCGATCAAAAAAAAAAATAATTACAAATATTAAAAAAGCTTTACCTAATTCAGACGAAAAAAATATTGAGAAAATTTCAAAAAGAATGTGGAAAAACTATGGAAGAATTTTATCCGAATACATATTTATAAAAAATTTTAGAAATTCAAAAAATGAAAAAATTATTTCGGTGGAAGGCCAAGAATTTTTAGAAGAAATAAAAAATAGTGGAGAGCCCGTAGTTTTTGTTTCTGGTCATTTTAACAATTTTGAACTAATGGCAATGCAAATAGAAAAGTCTGGGATCAACTTGGCTGCAATTTATAGACCATTAAACAACATCTTTCTCAATTTAATTATGGAAAGATTAAGAATTAAATATATTTGTAAAAAACAAATTAAAAAAGGTAGAAGTGGAACCAGAGATTTGATTGAATCGATTAAAAAAAAATATTCCATTGCATTAATGATAGATCAAAGAGTAAGTGAAGGAATCAAATGCAATTTTTTTGGACATCCTGCGTTAACTACAACAATACCTGCCCAGCTTTTTAAAAAATTTGGATGTAAAATAGTACCTGTATATATTGAGCGAATTACTGATGTTTTTTTTAAAATAAAAATAAGTAAACCAATTATTTATGACAAAATGACCTCTATTGAAGAAATAACACTAGATCTAAATAAATGGCTTGAAAAAAGAATTTTAAACAATCCAAGTCAGTGGATTTGGAGCCATAACCGATGGAAATAGTTTATTTTTTATTTTCATTTTTAATTGATTCTTTTTTTAAAAAAGCTTCCTTATAAGAAAAATAAGCTTCCTGTAATTCAACGTTCCAATATGTAAGTTGATCAAGTAAAATTTTTTTTCCTGAAACCGCACAAATCACATGATCTCCTTCATTAACTACTTTAAAGTTATTAGGTAAGTATTTTAATTTGGCTAATTTATTTTTCATATTTAAGATATATATTAAATATATATGATTATTGGAATTATAGGAAGTGGCGGGAGAGAACATGCTATTTGTGCCAAACTTTTAGAATCAAAAAAAGTTGATAAAGTTTATTGTTTCCCTGGAAATGCTGGAACTAATTTAATAGCCACAAATATAGAAATAAAAGTAGATGAATTTGAAAAAATTAAGGAATTTGTAATTAATAATAAAATTGATTTTTTAGTAGTTGGTCCAGAAAAACCTCTAGTTGATGGAATTGTTAATTATTTTCAAAAAAATAATATTAAAGTATTTGGACCGGAAAAGGTTGCATCACAACTTGAGGGGTCAAAAATATTTACAAAAAAACTTTGCAAAAAATACAATATACCTACTGCAAAGTTTGGTATTTTTGAAAAAATAAAAGAAGCCAATTTATTTTTAAAAAATAGTAAATTCCCAATAGTTGTCAAAGCTGATAGCTTGGCGGCAGGAAAGGGAGTTTATATCTGCGAAGATATAAAAGAATCAATTAAAGCTGTTGAAGAAATATTTAATGGAAAATTTGGAATTGCAAAAAATGTTTTGATTGAAGAATTTTTAAGTGGTGAAGAAATGAGCTATTTTATTATAAGTGATGGAAAAAATTATAAAAAATTTCAGACAGCACAAGACCATAAAAGAGTATTAGAAGGTGATAAAGGAAAAAATACAGGTGGAATGGGAGCATACTCACCTTCAAGATTAATCAATGAAGACCTAGATAAAAAAATTATAAAAAAGATCATTGAACCAACGATAAATGGTTTAAAAGAAATGAATACTAAATTTATAGGATTTCTTTATGCTGGCTTAATGATAGTTGATAATGAACCATATTTAATTGAATACAATGTAAGAATGGGTGATCCAGAATGTCAAACTATTTTACCAAAACTTAAAACAAATCTAGCAGACATATTTTTTGCATGTTGCGAGGGTAAGCTTAATTCAATAAATATAGAGTGGCACGATGAAAAAAGTTTATGCATTGTATTATGCTCTAAAGGTTATCCTGAAAAATACAAAAATAATCTACCATTAAATAACCTTAATAAAATTAATTTAAAAAATAATGAATTTATTTTCCACGCAGGAACAAAATCAATAAAAAATGAAATTTATTCTAATGGAGGAAGAGTTCTCAATTTTGTAGTACTTTCTAATAGCTTCAAAAACTCCAGAGATAAAACTATTCAGTTAATTAAAAAATTAAACTGGTACAATGGGTACTATAGAGGAGATATTGGTTATAAAGTTATTAATTCATGAGAATTATTTCTGGAAATTTAAAAGGAAGAAAAATAGCACTGCCAAACAATAAAAATACAAGACCGTTAAAAGATCTAACCAAAGAGTCAATTTTTAACATTATGGAACATTCTAATTTGTTAAAATTTAATTTTGAAAAATCAATAATTTTAGATCTTTTTTCTGGGGTTGGATCATTTGGTTTAGAATGTATTTCAAGAGGGGCTGGAAAAGTTACTTTTATTGAAAATTATCCTGAAACAGTAAAAATACTCAAAAAAAATATTAATCATCTAAATTGTGAAAAAAAATCTCAAATTATTGAGGAAGATATTTTCAAAATAAAAAGTTTAAGTTATTTGCGTCAAGAAAAATTCGAAGTTATTTTTTTAGATCCTCCTTATAAAGAAAAAAAGCTAAATAATTTATTGAAGGATATTATTTATCTTAAATTATTAAAAAAGAACGGTCTCATCATTATGCATAGAAATAAAAAAGATAGAGAATTCTATCCTAAAGAATTTAAAATTTTAAAAACTAAAACCTATGGAATCTCAAAAATCATTTTTGGGTTAATTACTTAATAATATTTTTTTTGTTTCTTTTTTTATAAGTTCGACCGAAGGTTGATCAAAAGGATTAACATTTAACGCCTTACCAAGAAGAATAGTTTCCAGTATAAAAAAACAAAATATTTCACCAAGACTTTCTTCGTTTCTTTCCAAAACTTCAAAACTCCTAAAAGGTATTTTTTTTTTATTAAATACATTTTGCGAAGCTATCATTTGTGAGTTAATAATTTTGTTTAATTTTTTGTTTTTTAAATAATAATGAGACTTTAATAAGTATTTATTATTAATTTTAACTGAGTTTTTTTCTAAAACAGAAAAAAAAGTATAAAAGCTATTTTTTGGTCCATCTAAATATAACTGCATTAGACTATGATTATCTTTGGGCATTGTTGAAATTAAAGGAATAATTCCTTTCGATTTTTTTCCTAAACTTTCAGCAATTAATTGTTGATACCAGCTAAATAAATTTTCAGATTTATGATCATAATTTAATATAACAGATATATATTTTTTTCTATTCACTAAACTAAGAATGCTACCAACATTGTTTACTAAATTTTTAATAAATACTTTATTATTAATTAAATAGTTTAGTCTTTTAAATTTTTTTTCATTTAATCCCATCAGTTCAGCGGGAAGCATGCCAACTTCTGACAATACAGAATATCTTCCACCAATATAATTTTTATGTTCAACTATATCGGCTTTCAGTCGGTTCGCTAAAATATTTAAATAATTATTTTTATTTTCAGTAATAAAAATATTTTTTTTATTTTTTATCAATATATTTGAATTAGAAATGGTTTCTAATGTATTGCCCGATTTAGAAATAATTAAATTAACAGTATTTTTTTTTTTATGAAGATCTAAATTTGTTTGTAAATTATCTACGAAGAAAAAATTTTTTTTTATTTTGTGCTTTAAAAATTGATAAATTGCTTTAGAACCTAAAATTGAACCGCCAATTCCAATTACTTTATAATTTTGAAAATTTTTGTATTTATAGACTATTTTTTCGTTATAACTTTTTTTATAGTCATGCGATAAACTTTGTAATATTTTTAATTTTTTGTTTACATAATCATTTTTTAAAATCTTGAAACTTTTATTAACAACCAAGTTTGTTTTTTTCTTTTGAAAATTTTTAAACTTAATATTTCTTGATAACATTAATTGTTTTTAATTTTTTTGAGAATAGATTGCTCCAACGACATATCTTTTCCAATTTGAGAATTTTTATCATTTTCTTTTTTTTTCATATTTAGTAGATCTTCAATGCCATCGTTAGATGTAGATAGTGTTTGCACATCTTTTTCTTTTTTTTGGGGAGAAGGCATATCATCAAAGTCTGGTGGGACTACTAAAGGTTTTTTTTTATGCACAAGAAATTCATCGCTACTTTTTGATCTTTTTGAACCCATCATTCCTTCCTGAAATGATTGACACGAGTTCAATACAATTAATGAGAATAAAAAAATTATATAAAATTTATATTTTTTCATTGTTATTTTTTTTGTTATTTAAAATAAATTCAGCAATAATAAGGCAAAATATACCTATTGTAATAAATATATCAGCTACATTAAAAACAAACCAATGAAAATTAGCATAATGAAAATCTATAAAATCTGGTACAGCCCCATAATAAATTCGATCAAACAAATTGCCAAATGATCCACCTAAAATTATAAGAAGAAAAAAAATTTTATAATCATTAGATTTAACTATCATAACTAAAATAATAATATTTACTAAAATAATCAAAATAGTAATTAAGTTATAATAAAATTTTGTTTCTGCGGGTAATAATCCAAAACCGATTCCTGTATTCCAAATCAAATGGAAATTTAGGAATGAATTAAAATAGATATCAACATAATTTTCTGTTTCAGCTAAATTTAAAATATATAGTTTAGAAATTCTATCAAAAGAAAAAATTATAATAATAATTAAAAAACTTAAAAAAAATTTTTTTGAATTATTTTCTAACATTAATAAATTTTTTTAAGAAAAATGTCTTTCGCACGGTTTTAAGTTTATTTTCCAGCAAACTGGACATTTTTGACCTTCTGCTTTATTTGTTTTTACAACAATTTTTTTGGAATCTTTTTCACTAGCTTTTTCTATTTTAGCACCCGAAGTAATGCATAACTCTGAAAAATCTGTTCCTTTCGCTAATTCAATCAATCTTTCATCCAATTGAATTGTCAAGCTAGCTTCTAAACTTGAACCAATTTCTTTTGAAGCCCTTTTAAGCTCTATGCTACTATTGCATTCTTCTCTAATTTTTATTAGTTCGTTCCATTTGTCGCTTAAATTTTTGTTATTCCACTTTTCTGGAATAATTGGAAATTGTTCAAGATGAATACTTTCTTTTGAATTAATTTTTAATAGAGTATAAATTTCTTCAGTTGTAAAAGATAATACCGGGGCGAACCAGCGCAATAATATTTCAAGAACTATATTTAAAAATTTTATGGATGATTTTCTTTTTTTACTTTCTATAGAGTCACAATATAAAACATCTTTCCTAATATCAAAATAAAATGCAGATAAATCAGATGTACAAAAATTTAATAATTCTTTGTACAAGGTGTGAAAATTATACTTTTGAAAATTTTTATTAAATACAGAATTAAGATTATAAATTTTATGCATTAAATATTGTTCAAGTTCTGGCATTTCATTAATATTAATTTTTTCAAAATCTGTCCTTTCAAATTTGTCATTTAAATTTCCAAGAATGTATCTAAATGTATTTCTAATTTTTCTGTATGATTCTGCATGCTGTTCTAAAATGGAATAATCAATTCTTAAATCTTCCGCATAATCAGATGCGGCTACCCAAATTCTCAGAATATCAGCTCCATATTTTTTCAAAATATCTTCTGGTGAAATTATATTTCCAAGTGATTTTGACATTTTTAAGCCTTTTCCATCAACAACAAATCCATGAGAAAGAATAGAATTAAATGGTGCTCTACCTCTGGTTCCACATGATTCCAGTAATGAAGAATGAAACCACCCTCTGTGTTGATCTGAGCCCTCAAGATACATTGAAGCAGGCCATTTTAAATCTTTTCTTTTTTCTAAAACATATGAGTGTGTTGATCCGCTATCGAACCAAACTTCAACTATATCAGTCATTTTTTTGTATTCTTCACTTTTGTATTTTTTTCCTAAAAATCTTTGTGTATCTCCTTCAAACCAGCAGTCGGCCCCCTCTTTTTCAAAAATATTTGCAATATTTTCTGTAACTTCTTCATCAAGTAAAACTTCATTTGTTTTTTTTGATAGAAAAACAGGTATAGGAACTCCCCATACCCTTTGCCTTGAAACGCACCAATCTGGCCTTAGTTCAATCATTGATTTTAATCTTTCTTTACCTTTGCTTGGATAAAATTTGGTTTCGTCAATTGCTTTAAGAGCTTTATTTCTTAACCCATGGCTTTCCATCGAAATAAACCATTGGGGTGTTGCTCTATGAACTAATGGTGCTTTTGAACGCCAAGAGTGAGGGTATTGATGCAACAACTCACCGCTAGCTAGTAATTTTTTTTGTTCTCTTAATTTTTCAATAATTATTTTGTTAGCTTTAAAGATATGTGTGCCTTCAAATAACGGAACATGCTTTGTATACTTGCCATCATCATCAACTGTTTCTCCAGCCTTAATATTATTTTTTAAACATAAATTAAAATCATCAGGTCCATGACTTGGTGCACAATGAACAATTCCTGTGCCCTCTTCTTTTGTTACAAAACTTGCTTCTAACATTGGAATGTCATAATCAAATCCAATTTTTGAAAAAGGATGGCCACATATAGTATCTTTAAAATCTTTTCCTAAGAAAGTTAAAATTTTTTTAAAATTTTTTATTTTACAATTTTCTAAAGTAGATTTTAGTAAATCTTCTGCTACAACAATTTGTTTATCTTTAAAATCTATTTGATCCTCTATTTTAATAATGACATATTTTAAATTTTCATTATAAGCCAAAGCTCGATTTGCTGGTATTGTCCAAGGTGTTGTTGTCCAAATTATAATTTCGCTATTATTTAATTTGTCAATTTTAGATTTTTTAACTTGGAAGGCTGCAAAAATTGTATCTGATCTATGATCTAAATATTCTACCTCAGCATCAGCTAAGGCTGTTTTTTCTACTGTTGACCAAAGTACTGGTTTATACCCCCTATATAAACTTCCCTCCTTTAAAAATT
>CACFKF010000004.1 GCA_902566775.1 uncultured Pelagibacteraceae bacterium
CAGCAATAATAGCGCTATCTTTTGCTTTTCTAGCTTCAAATAATTCAGCAACTCTAGGTAGCCCTCCTGTAATATCTTTTGTTTTTGAAGTTTCTTTTGGAAGTCTTGCTAATACATCTCCAGCAAAAATTTTTTGTCCATCTTTAACTGATAGAATTGAATCTGGAACTAAATAATATCTCGCTTCATTATCATCGGCTTTTTTTATTACGTTCCCTTTATCATCTCGTAGAGTTATTCTTGGTTTAAGATCAGTATTTTTTGATTGAGATCTCCAATCTATTACTGATTTGGATGAAATTCCAGTAGCATCATCTACAGTTTCTGTTAAAGAAACTCCATCTATTAAATCTACGAAACTTACTATACCACTTTTTTCAGCTATCACTGGTGTAGTGTAAGGATCCCATTCACAAATTTTTGTATTCTTCTTTATTTTGTCACCATTTTGAAAAAATAATTTTGACCCGTATGGAATTTTATAAAGAGCTACTTGCGCACCTTTTTCATCTTCAATTGATAATTGTGTATTTCTTCCCATTACAACAAGATTTTTTTTAGAATCTTCTAATAAATTAGTATTTATAATTTTTAATATACCTTCATTTTTGGTAACTATTTGCGATTCTTGTTTTATCTGTGCTGTTCCTCCAACGTGAAAAGTTCTCATGGTTAATTGAGTGCCAGGCTCACCAATTGATTGTGCTGAGATCATTCCGACTGCTTCGCCTACATGAACAATTTTTCCTCTAGATAAATCTCTGCCGTAACATGTTGCACAAACACCTTCTTTTAAACTACAAGTTATAACCGAATAAACATTTACAACTTTCACTCCAGCAGCATCTATTTTTTCACATATAGATTCATCTAGCATTTTATCTTTTTGAATAATCAGATCTCCAGTGATTGGGTTTTTTATGTCTTCAGCACATACTCTACCTAAAGCTCTTTCTGATAAACTAACAATAACATTTCCACCTTCAATAATTTCAGAAAGTTTTAATTTTCCTGGTTTATCACATTTTTTTTGTGTAATAGTTAAGTCTTGTGCTACATCACAAAGTCTTCTAGTTAAATATCCAGAATTAGCAGTTTTTAGAGCTGTGTCAGCTAAACCTTTTCGTGCTCCATGTGTAGAATTAAAATATTCAAGAGCTGTTAAACCTTCTTTAAAATTTGATGTAATTGGAGACTCTATAATTTCTCCAGAAGGTTTTGCTATTAAACCTCTCATTCCAGCTAGTTGTTTCATTTGGGCAGCAGATCCTCTCGCTCCACTATCAGCCATCATAAATACTGAGTTTATTTTAATGCCCTCTTTAGTTTTTTCGGTAGCCGAAATTCCTTTCATCATTTCCATAGCAACACGATCAGTACATTTTGACCATGCATCAACAACTTTATTGTATTTTTCTCCTCTAGTAATCAAGCCTTCAGCATATTGATTCTCATAATCAGATATTAATTTTTTTGTTTCATTTATTAACTGTTCTTTATTATCTGGAATTATTAAATCATCTTTTCCAAAAGATATTCCTGCTTTAAAAGCATGTTTAAATCCTAAATCTTTAAGTTTATCACAAAAAATTACCGTACTTTTTTGTCCTGTAAATCTAAAAACAATATCTATTATTTCTGAAACTATCTTTTTTGGCAATAATCTATCGATCAGTGAGAACTTAATATCTTTATTTTTGGGCAATACATTGGCTAAAAGAAATCTTCCTGCAGTGCTTGTGTATTTTTCAAATTTTAAGTTTCCATTTTCATCCACAGTCTCGAATTTTGAAATAATTCTAGAATGTATTTTAATTTCATTTGTTTCTAAAGCATGTTCTATTTCTGAAGTATTTACGAAATAACCTTCTATTTTATCAGTTTGGTATGGAGCCTGAGACAAATAATAAATTCCAAGTATCATATCTTGGCTAGGAACAATGATTGGTTTTCCATTTGAAGGGCTTAATATATTATTTGTCGACATCATTAATACTCGTGCTTCCAATTGCGCTTCTAAACTAAGTGGTATATGAACAGCCATCTGATCTCCATCAAAGTCTGCGTTAAATGCTGCACAAACTAAAGGATGCAATTCTATCGCATCACCTTCAATTAATTTTGGTTCAAATGCTTGCACTCCTAATCTATGAAGTGTTGGAGCTCTATTTAAGAGAACAGGATGTTCTCTCACAATTATCTCTAAAGCATCCCATACTTCATTTCTTTCTTTCTCAACAATTTTTTTTGCTTGCTTAATAGTAGATGCTAAGCCTAATTTATTTAATCTTGCATATAAAAAAGGTTTGAACAATTCTAATGCCATTTTCTTTGGTAATCCACATTCATGAAGTTTTAAATCAGGTCCAACAACAATTACTGATCTTCCAGAATAATCAACTCTTTTACCTAAAAGATTTTGTCTAAATCTTCCTTGTTTTCCTTTAAGCATTTCTGCTAAAGATTTCAAAGGTCTTTTACCAGTTCCTGTAATTACTCTTCCTCTTCTACCATTGTCGAATAGTGCATCAACTGATTCTTGGAGCATCCGCTTCTCGTTCCTAATAATTATATCTGGAGCTTTTAGATCAATTAATCTTTTAAGTCTGTTATTTCTGTTGATAACTCTTCTATATAAATCATTTAAATCAGAAGTGGCAAATCTACCTCCATCTAATGGAACGAGCGGTCTAAGTTCAGGAGGAATTACTGGAACAACAGTTAGTATCATCCACTCAGGTTTGTTTCCTGTTTCAATAAAAGAATCTATTAGTTTTAGTCTTTTAATTGCTCTTTCTTCTGCAACTTTAGACTTGGTTTCTTTAATTGCTTTAATAAGTAAATTCTTTTCCTCTTCTAAATTTATTGATTTTAATATCTCTAATATAGCTTCAGCCCCTATACCTGTAGTAAATGATTCCTCTCCATATTCGTCTTGATATTTAACCAACTCTTCTTCATTTAATAACTGTTTTTTTTTTAGATTTGTAAGACCTGGTTCTATAACTATAAAATTTTCGAAATATAGAACTCTTTCGACTTCTTTTAATTTCATATCAATTGCTAATGAAATTCTACTTGGTAAAGATTTTAGAAACCATATATGGGCAACTGGTGTTGCTAAATTAATATGCCCCATTCTTTCTCTTCTTACATTTGATTTTGTAACTTCAACACCACACTTCTCACAAATAATTCCCCTAAATTTCATTCTTTTGTACTTACCACACAAGCATTCGTAATCCTTTATAGGTCCAAAAATTCTTGCACAAAACAGTCCATCTTTTTCAGGTCTAAAAGTTCGATAATTAATAGTTTCAGGTTTTTTTATTTCTCCATATGTCCAAGATTTAATTTTTTCGGGACTGGCTAAAGTTATTTTAATGCTATTGAAATTTTGAGATTCTGATATTTCTGTGCTTTTAAATAAATTTGTAATTTCTTTTTTCATATTAATTTAGCTCAACATTTAATGCTAACGCTTTAATTTCTTTAACTAAAACATTAAACGACTCTGGTATCCCTGATTCAAAATTTTCTTCCCCTTTAACAATGGTTTCGTAGACTTTAACTCTTCCAGCTACATCATCTGATTTTACAGTTAATATTTCTTGCAAAGTGTAAGATGCACCATAAGCTTCTAAAGCCCAAACTTCCATCTCGCCAAATCTTTGTCCTCCTAATTGAGCTTTTCCTCCAAGCGGTTGTTGTGTGACTAAACTATATGGACCTGTAGATCTTGCGTGAATTTTATCTTCAACTAAGTGATGTAATTTTAACATATATATAGTTCCTACGGTAACAGTCCTGTCAAATTTATTTCCGGTTCTACCGTCCCATAAATAGGTTTGTCCTGAATTAGGTAAACTCGCAAGTTCCAGCATTTTTGTAACATCTTGTTCCTTAGCACCATCAAACACAGGAGTGGCTATTGGCACACCATTTTGCAAGTTTTTACATAAATCACTAAATTCAGACTTATTAAGATTATCTATAGTGTCTTTATAAATTTCTTTACCGTAGACTGATTGTAAAAAACTTGATATTTTTTCATTTTTTTCAATTAATTTTTGATTTTTATTTATTAAATTTTTAATTTTGTCTCCAAGTTCTGTACATGACCAACCCAGATGAGTTTCTAAAATTTGACCAACATTCATTCGGCTTGGAACGCCTAATGGGTTCAGAACAATATCGACAGGTTGACCATTTTCTCTATAAGGCATATCTTCTACAGGAACAATTTTACTAACAACACCTTTATTTCCATGACGTCCTGACATTTTATCACCAGGTCTTAACCTACGTTTAATAGCAACAAAAACTTTGACCATTTTCATTACACTAGGTAGTAAATCGTCACCTTCTCTAATTTTCAAAACTTTATCTTCAAATCTTTCTTGTATATCTTGTTTAGCATTATTGTATTGATCTTTTAGCTCTAATATAGATGAATTCTTCTTATCGTTATCAACTGATAATTTAAATACGTCAGAAATATTTAAACTTTCAATTTTTTCTAAATTTAATTTTTCTCCAACATTTAAATTTTTCACTTTTTTATTTAAACTAAGTCCGTTTAAAATTTGTTGAACCCTTTGTTTTATACTTCTTTCTAAAATTTCTTCTTCAACATTTTTATCTTGTTGGATTGATTCTATTTGAGCTCTTTCTATAGTTATAGATCTTTCGTCTTTCTCAACACCATGTCTATTAAAAACTCTAACATCTACTACGATCCCACCACTTCCGCTTGGCATTTTTAGTGATGTGTCTGTAACATCAATTGCTTTTTCTCCAAAAATAGATCTTAATAATTTTTCTTCTGGCCCAGATGCAGAATCACCTTTTGGTGTTACCTTGCCAACAAGTATATCTCCGGGTTTAACTTCGGCCCCTATATAAACAATTCCTGATTCGTCTAAATTTCTTAACTGCTCTTCATTTACATTTGGTATATCTCGGGTTATGTCTTCTTCGCCGAGTTTTGTGTCTCTTGCCATTACCTCATGCTCTTCTATATGAATTGAAGTAAAAACATCATCAGTTACACACCTTTCAGAAATTAAAATTGAATCTTCAAAATTATACCCTTGCCATGGCATAAAGGCCACAGTTACATTTTTTCCAAGAGCTAATTCTCCAAGTTTAGTTGAGGGACCATCGGCAATTATATCTCCTGCTTTAACAATGTCTCCAACTTTCACAAGTGGTTTTTGGTTTATACAAGTATTCTGATTTGATCTTTTAAATTTTTGCAAGTTATAAATATCAACTGAGGATTTTTTTAAATCAGTTTCACTTGAAGCTTTGATTACAATTCTTTTACCGTCAATTTTATCAACTACACCATCTCGCTTAGCAACTATCGTAACTCCTGAGTCTAAGGCTACATCTCCTTCAATTCCAGTTCCTACCAAAGGAGATTCTGGTTTTAAAAGTGGAACAGCTTGTCTCATCATATTAGAACCCATTAGAGCTCTGTTAGCATCATCATTTTCTAAAAAAGGTATTAAAGACGCGGCTACAGAAACCAATTGCTTTGGAGATACATCTATATAGTCAATATTTTCAGGTTTAGATAAAATAAAATTTAAATTTTGCCTACAAGAAACTAATTCCTCAGTAAATTTACCATTTTTATCAATTATTGAATTTGCTTGAGCTATGGTAAATTTAGTTTCTTCCATAGCTGATAAATATTCAATTGTATTTTCAACAACTCCATTTTTAACTCTTTTATATGGGCTTTCTATAAAACCGTATTTATTAATTTTAGAATATGTTGATAAACTATTAATTAAACCGATGTTTGGACCTTCGGGTGTTTCAATTGGGCAAATCCTCCCATAATGAGTTGGATGAACATCTCTCACTTCAAAACCCGCTCTTTCACGTGTCAATCCTCCTGGTCCTAATGCAGAAACTCTTCTTTTGTGAGTAATTTCGGACAGAGGGTTTGTTTGATCCATAAATTGTGAAAGTTGCGAAGTAGCAAAAAAATCTTTTAAAGCAATTGTAAGCGGTTTTGCGTTAATTAAGTCTTGCGGCATTGAAGACTCAATATCTAGAGTTGTCATTTTTTCCTTTATTGCTCTCTCCATTCTATAAACGCCAATTCTTGCTTGGTTTTCAACCAATTCACCTACTGATCGTACTCTTCTGTTTCCCAAATGATCTATATCGTCAACTTCATCTTTGCCGTCCCTAAGATCTAACATTTTTTTAATTATAGCCAAAATATCATCATTTCTTAAAATGGTTATTTTATCTGAACATTTTAAATTCAATCTAGAATTCATTTTAACTCTGCCAACATCGGAAAGATCATATCTTTCAGAACTAAAAAATAAATTTTGAAATATTTGATTAGCTATATCTAAAGTTGGAGGTTCGCCTGGTCTTAAAATTTTATAAATTTCTGTGATAGCATCATTCTTTGTTTTATTTTTATCATTAAATAATGTTTGCAATAAATATGGGCCCTTATTTATTGAGTTTGTTATTGCAACTGAAATAGTGGAAATATTTGATTCTATTATTTTTGATATAATAGTTTCATCAAGTTCAGTGCCTATCAAAAAAATATCATCTCCACAAATAATCTCTTTTTGAATAAATCTTCCATACAATGATGGGTTGGCTACATATATTTCTTTTAAACCTTCGTTAGAAAGTTTTTTTGCTGTAACAAAATTTATTTTTTCTCCAAGTTTTACAACTATTTTTCCAGTTTTTGCATCAACAATTTCTTCAGAAAAATTTTTTGCTTTGTAGTTTTCAGGGTTAAATTTAGTTTTCCATTTATTTAATTTAGAATCGTATGTTAAAGTTTCCTTTTCATAAAATTCATCAATGATGTCATTTTTTGCATAACCTAAAGCCATCAACAATGTTGTAACTAATAGTTTTTTTTTTCTGTCTATTCTAAAATACAATAAGTCTTTAACGTCATATTCAAAGTCAAGCCAAGATCCTCTATTAGGTATAACTCTGCAATTAAATAATAGTTTGCCACTTGCATGTGATTTTCCTTTATCATGATCAAAAAATACACCTGGGCTTCTGTGCATTTGGTTAACAACAACCCTTTGAACACCATTTGTAATAAACGTTCCGCTGTAAGTCATCATAGGAACTTCTCCCATATAAACTTCTTGTTCTTTTGCGGACAAAATATCTTTTGTATTGTTTTCTTGATCAATTTCGTAAACAACCAGTCTTAAAGTACATTTTAAAGCTGAAGAATAAGTTAAGCCTCTTTGTATACATTCTTCAGTATCAAATTTTGGTTTTTCAAGTCTATAGGAAACGTATTCCAATGTAGCTTTTTCATTTATATCTTCTATTGGAAAAATACTTTTGAATACTCTATTGAACCCCTTAATTAAATTAATGTTTGGATCTGTATTATATTCAGTTAACTCTTTATATGAGTTTTTTTGTACCTCTATAAGGTTAGGAATAGATAAACTTTCTTTAAGTTTACCAAAATTTTTTCTTATGTTTTTCTTCTCAGTAAAAGACAGTCGCATCTATATATTAATGCCAACTAAAATTTATTGGCACTCAAAATTTGTTAATTAATTTACTTAAGTTCTACTTTTGCACCAGCTGCTTCTAATTTTTGCTTAATTTCGTCAGCTTCTTTTTTGTTTACACCAGATTTAACTTCTTTAGGGGCTCCTTCTACTAAATCTTTTGCTTCCTTTAGTCCTAACGAAGTAACTGCTCTAATTTCTTTAATAACATTAATTTTTTTTTCACCTGAAGATGCGAGCACAACTGTAAATTCATCTTTTTCTTCAGCTGGAGCTGCACCTGCAGCGGCTGGAGCTGCTGCAACAGCTGCCGCTGCTGTAACTCCCCATTTTTCTTCAAGTTGTTTTGAAAGTTCAGCTGCTTCAACTACAGTTAAACTTGATAAGTCATCGATAATTTTATTTAGATCTGCCATAATATTTTATTTTTTAAAGGTTATTTTTTTGATTTTTCCAGCGCCAAAATAGCGATTTTTGAAGCCGGCGCAAGTAAAATACTTGTTATTTTTTGTGCCGGAGACCTCAAAATTCCTACTATTTTAGCCCTTGCTTCTTCTAGAGTTGGTAAAGTTGCCATTTTTGCAACTCCTGCGACATCTAAAATATCTTTTCCCATGATTCCACCAAGAATCTTTAAATTATTATTTTCTTTAGAAAATTTAGTTAATATTTTTGCAGAAGATATGGCATCTTTAGACAGAGCAACAGCTGTGGGACCAGTAAATAAATTTGCCAAATCTTTGCATCTCGAATTTTGTAGCGCTAGTTTTGTAATTCTATTTTTTGTAATCTTAAATTGTATACCGTGTTCTCTCATTTTCTTTCTAAGGTTATCAAGTTGTTTCATATTTAAACCTTGGTAATGAGTAACTAAAACAGCTTCACTATTTTCAAATTTAGCCGTCATATCTTTTATATAATTCAGTTTTTGTTCTTTGTTCATCATAATTAAATAGTTTTAGGTAGCTTAATTTTGTAAGATACTCCCATTGTTGAAGTTAAGTATGATTTTTTAATTAAATCTCCTTTAACAGTATAATTTGCTTTTTCTTTTTCTAAAATTTCAAATGCTGCATTAAAATTCTTTATTAATTTATCATCTGAAAAACTTTTTTTACCTATGCTAAACCCTATATTGCCATCTTTGTCATTTTTAATTTCGACTTGACCGGTTTTTACGTCAGTAACGGCTTTTTTTAAATCATTTGTTACTGACCCAAGTTTAGGATTTGGCATTAATCCCTTTGGTCCTAAAATTTTTCCAACTTTAGATAGTTTAACCATCATTGCTGGTGTACATATAAGTTTATCAAAATTTAATTTTCCTTCTTTAATTTGTTCAATAAAATCATCTCCACCTACTATATCTGCTCCCGAATCCATAGCTTCTTTTTTTTTAGATTCTTCACACACTACTGCAGCTTTAATTTTTTTTCCTGTACCTGATGGCATATTAACAACTGTTCTAAAATTTACTTCACTTTTTTTTTGTTTGTTATTAATTTGCAAATTCAAATCTATTGACTCATCAAATTTCGTTGTGCAGTTTTTTTTGATAGCAGGTATTAATTTATCAATTGTATCAGAAGTAATTGATTTGGTATCTTTTGGTAACTTTTTGTATCTTTTTGAAGACATTATTCTTTAACCTCTATTCCCATTGATCTGGCAGAGCCCGATATAATTTTTACTGCTTGTTCCAAATCATTTGCGTTTAAATCTGCCATTTTTTTTTTTGCAATCTCTTCAGCTTGTTTTTTTGTAATTGAAGCAACTATTTGTCTTCCAGGTTCACTTGAACCACCTTTTAATTTAGCAGCTTCTTTTATAAAGTGTGATGCAGGTGGCGATTTAATAATAAAGTCAAATTTTTTATCTTTATATACTGTGATTATTACTGGGACAGGTTTTCCCATAAAATTTTTTGTTTTTTCATTAAAGGCTTTACAGAATTCCATGATATTAATTCCTCTTTGTCCTAAAGCAGGTCCAACAGGAGGTGCGGGATTAGCTTGGCCTCCTTTAATTTGTAATTTTACATATCCACTAATTTCTTTTTTAGCCATTAGCTCACTTTCTCCACTTGACTATATTCTAAATCAACTGGTGTTGGTCTTCCAAATATTGATACGGAAACTTTTAATCTTGATTTATCTTCATCAATATCTTCAATAAGTCCATTAAATGATGCAAATGGTCCATCAATAACCTGAACTTTTTCTCCAACGGAATAATCTATAGCAGATTTTGGTTGTGCTACACCATCTTTTATTTGCCCTAATATTTTTTCAATTTCTTTATCAGAAACTGGTACTGGCACACCTTTACTTCCTAAAAAACCACTAACTTTTTTAATATTTTTTATCATATGATATAAATCATTATTCATTTCCGATTTAATCAAAACATAACCAGGAAAATATTTTTTTTTCCTTTGCACTCTTTTGCCTCTTTTAACTTCAGTTATATCATGAGTAGGAACGATAATTTCTTCAATTTTTTCAGAAAATTTTAATTTTTCTGCTTCTTCTTTAATTAAATTAGCTACCTTATTTTCAAAATTAGAATGTGATTGAACTATGTACCAATTTTTCATTATATGCTCACTTTTAATAGAATTTCTAATAAAAACTTCAGAACTTGATCCAATAATAAAAAGAATATTGAAGCTACTATTGCCATAGCAACAACCATTAAAGTGCCTTGCAAAGTTTCTTTGCTTGTTGGCCAAGTGACCTTAAATGCTTCTTGTTTAACTTCTTGAATAAACTGTAAAGGGTTTTTCATAATATTACATTTTTTTTGGCAGGAGCGGAGGGAATCGAACCCCCAACCTCCGGTTTTGGAGACCGGCGCTCTACCAATTGAGCTACACTCCTAAAGGAGTCTACTCCAAAATTTTCGTTACTACACCTGCTCCTACAGTTTTACCACCTTCACGAATTGCAAAATTTAATTTTTCACTCATCGCAATTGGTGTAATTAATTTGACAGTGAATTTTGCATCATCACCAGGCATAACCATTTCAGTACCTGATGGTAATTCAACTTCACCAGTTACATCAGTAGTTCTAAAATAAAACTGTGGTCTATATTTTGTAAAGAAAGGTGTGTGTCTTCCACCTTCTTCTTTTTTCAAAACATAAGCTTGTGCTTCAAATTTAGTATGTGGAGTTACAGAGCCGGGTTTAGCTAATACTTGTCCTCTTTCAACATCAGTTCTTTCTACTCCTCTTAATAGTGCACCAATATTATCCCCTGCTTCTCCTGAATCTAAAATTTTTCTGAACATTTCAACACCTGTGCATACTGTTTTTTTAGTATCTTTAATTCCTACAATTTCAATTTCTTCTCCAGTTTTAACAACGCCTTGTTCAACACGTCCAGTTGCAACTGTTCCTCTGCCGGAGATAGTAAATACATCTTCTACAGGCATTAAAAAAGGTTTGTCTTTTGGCCTAGCAGGTTGAGGAATGTGTTCATCAATGGCTTTCATTAGTTCTAAAATCGAATTTTTTCCAATAACCTCATCTTTTCCTTCGACTGCAGCCAAAGCAGAACCTTTGATAATTGGTATTTTATCTCCTGGAAATTTATAAGAAGTTAATAATTCTTTAATTTCTTCTTCAACAAGTTCCAGTAATTCTTTGTCTTTAACTTGATCGACTTTGTTTAAGTAAACAACAAGAGCAGGAACTCCAACTTGTCTTGCTAAAAGAATATGTTCCCTTGTTTGTGGCATTGGACCATCAGCTGCATTAACTACTAGTATAGCTCCATCCATCTGCGCTGCTCCTGTAATCATATTTTTTACATAATCAGCATGTCCTGGACAGTCTACATGGGCATAATGTCTTTTTTCTGTTTCGTATTCAACATGAGCAGTTGCGATAGTTATACCTCTCTCTTTTTCTTCTGGAGCTTTGTCAATTTGATCATAAGCAATAAATTCTGCTCCTCCTGCTTCAGCTAAAACCTTTGTTATAGCTGCTGTTAAAGTTGTTTTTCCATGGTCCACGTGACCAATTGTTCCTACGTTCGCGTGTGGTTTCGTTCTTTCAAATTTCTTTTTATCTGCCATTTCTTTATACCTCTATATAATTTTCGTTCATTTTAATCTTTGGAGCGGGTGATGGGAATCGAACCCACGCAACCAGCTTGGAAGGCTAGTGTTCTACCACTGAACTACACCCGCATACCCAAGTGCGCACTCCATTGTTGAATAAAATTTTATCAATGGTGGAGGGGGAAGGATTCGAACCTTCGAAGACCGAAGTCAACGGGTTTACAGCCCGCCCCATTTGACCGCTTTGGTACCCCTCCTAAATAGTCAGGGGAAAGCGTCCCCTTGTTCAATAAAGCTTTAAACAACAAGGGTTTTATATATTTTTATTGCATAAATGCAATATGAGAATTAGAGGTAAAATACTAGAAAATATGTAAAAACAAGGAAAAATAATGAATAATTCAACTTTTTTTATCATTGGTAAACATGCTGTAATAGAGGCTTTAAAAAACCCAAGTAGAAAAGTTTTAAGAGTTTTTTTAACTGAAGAATCTAAAAAAACGATACATAGAGAAAGTCAAAATAAAAATTTATTAAAAAATTTAAAAATCTTTTACAAAACAAAAAAAGAACTTGATAATTATTGCAAAAATGATGGCATACAACATCAAGGATTTGTTGCGGAAATTGAGCAACTAGAAAAAATAGAATTAAAAAGTTTTATTAAAAAAAAAGATAATCTTACATTAGTTTGTCTAGATGAAGTTACAGATCCAAGAAACATAGGATCAATAATTAGAAGCGCAGCTTCATTTAATATTGATGGTATAATATTTAAAGATAGGCACTTTCCATCTACAAGTAAGTTGATGTATAAATCTTCAAGTGGTTGCATTGAGCATCTTAACATATTTACAGTTTCAAATATAAATTCGACATTAAAATATTTAAGAGATAAAAATTTTTGGATATATGGATTTGATATTAATGGTCATAAAGATTTTACAAAAATAGAATGGAAAGGTAACGTGGTTCTTTTGTTTGGTTCAGAAGGATATGGAATAAAGCAACATACAAGAAAGTACGCTGATTTCTTAGTTAAAATAAAAATTAATGACAAAATTGAAAGTTTAAATGTGTCAAATAGTGCATCAATTGTTTTTCATTATATAAATCAACACAAAAAATAACTTGATAATATTTAAATTCTCTTTAAAAAAACTTATAAGCCCCTATAGCTCAGCTGGTAGAGCAACTGATTTGTAATCAGTAGGTCCGCGGTTCGAGTCCGTGTGGGGGCACCATTATTTCGGGTTTATTTCCTTTCTTAATTGCTCTATTTTGATTTTTTTTTGTAAACTGTTATTTCTATCGTAAAGCAATTTAAAATAAATTTTTTTATTAATTTTTATTTGAATATTTTTCGCATTTCTAACTTCCACATTATCAGCAACAGCACTAATTGGTCTTTTTTTTACGTTTAAATTATTAATAATAATTTTTGACTTATCAGTTACTATTCTGCCTTTCCATCGCCTTGGTCTAAATGGGCTTATTGGAGAAATAGAAAGTTTTTTTGAATCTAAATTCAATATTGGCCCATGTACTGATAAATTATAAGCTGTACTTCCAGCTGGTGTGGAAACTAACACACCATCAGAAATTAATTTTTTTATTATTTGTTTTGAACCAGATTTAATTGATATTGAAGCAGCTTGTTTACTTTGTCTTAATATTGAAATTTCGTTTATAGCTATTGATTTCTTTATTTTTTTGAATCTATTTTTTACTATCATTTCTAGCGGGTGTATAAAAATAGTTTTTGCTTTACTTAAATTTTTAACAGTTTTTTTTTCAAAAAACTTATTCATTAAAAAACCGTAATCACCAGAATTTATTCCATAAAAAGGTTTTTTATATTTATAATATTTTTTAAGTGTTTGAAGCATAAATCCATCTCCACCAATAACAACTATAAAGTTTGATTTAGAAACAGGAAAAAAATTAATTTTTTTTTTTAAAATTAATTTTATTCTTAAAGATTTTTTATTCTTATCAGAAATAAGAGATGGTATAATCATACTTTTTATGGTGCCCTCGGCCAGACTCGAACTGGCACTCCCTAATGGGCAAGGATTTTAAGTCCTTTGTGTCTACCAATTTCACCACGAGGGCATTCCTTTGTTTACTTGTATTTATGCTAATATTTATAATTGAACAAGGCTAATAAGTAAAATTTATTAAATTTAATGTGAATGTGTTTGTAGTAAAATATCTGAATTTACTTTTGGTTGTGATTTAGTTCTTTTGTTTTTTTCTCGAATTTTTTTATTTTTTAAATAAATTTGATAACTATCTAAACTTTTTGAATGTGAAGTAGTTTCTTTATTTTGATCAGTAAACCTTTTTCCATCTGAATCTTTACTCATAGAGTTTTCCCAATTAACTAATTTTTTAGCATCTGTTCGTTTTCTAAAAGAATCTTTAACCGCAAGTGCTCCACTAGATTTACCACCAGCGTGACGGAAACCTCTAAAAGAATCATCTCTATTATCATAAAGATGATCGATCATACCTAGCGTCATCTTTTTTTGGTTATCATAATAGTTTTTCATTAAAATCTTGTTTGCGTCTTTTAAAGAATTATAAAATTCATCTTCAGATAATTCGGTAAAATTACAGCAAAGTAAATCAGAATTAAGATGTTTGTTTTCATAAAAATCTTCAGCAGGATTATTTTTATCTAATAAACCTAATTCTATTGCATCGTAATAAAGTGGAGAACCTGGATATGGTGTAACTGGTCTAATTGTTCTTCTTTCTGAAAAGTCATCATACTTTAATATAAAATCAACACATTCTTTAAGAGTTTCTTTATTGTCACCTTTATTTCCAAAAATAAAGTTAAGAGCAGGACTAATACCTACTTCTAGAGTTTGTTCTACTCCAGATACAATCATTTCCGGACGAAGACCTTTTTTCATATTATTTAAAACTTTTTGATTCATCGATTCTATTCCATAAGTGATAAAAACACATCCTGCATCCTTCATGAGTTGAAGCAATTCTTTACTACAATAATTTAGTCTTCCACAACACTCCCAAGTAACTGGTAAATTTCTTCTTAAAAATTCTTCGCATACGGCTTCTGTATGTTCTATTGATGCCATAAGTAAATCATCCATAAATGCTATTCTCGTTATTCCATAATCTTTATGAAGTTTTTCTACTTCGTCCAATAATTCTTTTGGGTCTCTTTTTCTGTAACCAGTATCCATACGATAACAAAAAGTACATTTAAACGTACAGCCTCTTGCAGACATCATAGGAAAACAAAAATCTGTTAAGGAACATTTAGGAAGTCTCATTAGCTTGTAAATATCCATTGGAAACAATTCGTAAGGTGCCCAAGGAAGTGAATCTAAATTTTCTATTAAAGGAGCTCTTGGTGTTTGTTGTAGTTTTCCATTTTCTAACCATGCAATGCCTGGAACATCTCGCAAAGCAGTTTTATTTCCAATTGCATCCATTAATTTTTTAACTGTAATTTCTCCTTCACCCATACAAACTATATCGCATCCAGATTTTTTTAAAAAAAATTCTGGTTCTGGCGACGGTCCATATCCACCCATAATATAAATTGGCCTTTGTTTAGATCTATTTATAGCTTTTGATAGACCTTTCATTTTTTGATATTGATAATACCCAGCTATTAAGCTCATGACAACAACATCAAATTTATTTTTGTCTAAATAGTCTGTTAAATATTCATCGGGCCAATGATGTATATCTTGATGCCAAATGGAAATATCGTGACCCTCTTTTTTTAGTATAGCTGACAGTGCCCCTACTCCCATAGGAAAAATATTGTCATATGAACCATTGTCATAAACGACGAAAAGTACTCTTAAAGCCATAATTTCGTACAATATCTATTCATTTAAATATGACAAGAATAAACTTGATTATCAAATATCAAAAAATATAGTAAAATCTTTCAAAATTGAAAAGAAAATGAAAAAAATAAAGATATCATTGTGTGATCTGGCAAATGATTTGAATGGAATTGATAACAAATCAATACCTATAGGTGTCGGATATATAAGTGCCTATTGCAAAAAAATTCATGGAGATTCTGTTAAAATTAAAGTTTTTCGCACATTTAAACAATTTTGGGATGACACTATAAAAGAGGTTCCTGATATTGTAGGTTTTGGAAGTTATGATTGGAATTACAATTTAACTTTGGCCACAATAAAAAAAGTAAAAGAAATTAATGAAAATTGTTTAATAGTTTACGGTGGTGCAAATGCTGGCATAGAGTTTGATGATAATAAAGTTTTTTTATCGCAACAAAAAAATATTGATTATGTAGTTTATGGTGATGGTGAAAAACCTTTTAGTAACATAGTTCAAAATTATAAAATACTAAATTTAAGTAAAAACTGGAGACAAAAATTAAAATCAATGCCTATTGATGGAGGTAGAACTTTGCTAAATAATCAACTTGTTCATGGTAAACCTATAGATCCAGTTATGGATTTAATGGAAGTTCCTTCTCCATATTTAACGGGTGTTTTTGATGAATTGCTCCAAAATGCAATGCTAACTCCAATCATTCAAAATATAAGAGGTTGTCCGTACAAATGTAGATTTTGTGTATCTGGAACACAATTAGGAAAGATTAGACATTTTAGTTTAGAAAGGGTCAAGGAAGAAATAACTTTTTTAAGACTAAATGCAAAAAATGGTTTTCTAAGATTTTCTGACGATAACTTTGGAATTGTTAAACATGATTTAGAAGTTGCAAAGTACTTAAGAGAATGTTTCGATAAATATAAATACCCATCTTCTCTAGCTGTATATTCGGCTAAGAAACAAAATGATAGAACAAGAGAAGTTGGAAAAATTTTAAAACCTTTAATGACTTACTGTATTTCTTTTCAAACAACCACTAAAGAAGTGTTAAAAGAAACTGAGCGAATTTCAGCCACTCATAAAGAAGCTTTGGATTCTTTAAAATTTGCTAGAGATAATGGTTTGTCTACAGCTACTGAATTAATATTTGGTTTGCCTGGCGAGACATTAGATTCTTGGAGAGAAGTGATTAATAATACAATAAAATATGGTTTTGATTCTGTAAGCATGAATCCATTATGGCTGCTAAAAGGTTCATATTTGAATCAAGATTCTTGTAGAAAAGACAATCAATACATTGGAAAATTTATGCTAGCAGAAAATGCTGTCACTCAATACGGTGATTTTATATCAGTTGAAAGAGATGAAATAGCTGTTCAGTCAAAGAATTATACTTTTGAAGAATGGAAAACTTTTTTAAAATACCAGATCAACATTTTAATGACAATTTGCTATGGGTATGGAAAAGATCTTTTGTATTATGCAAATACTATTAATGTTAAACCAGTTCAACTGTTTGATCATTTAATAAATAACCCAAAGAAATATCCTGTATTTAATGAAGTAGTTGAAGGTTATGTAAAAACTTATACAGATAATATGTATGACACAGAACAGGAATTATACGATTTTATTAAAAAGAACCTTGAAAAATTTAAAAAAGATAAAGAGTCTTTGATTAGGTTAGGACATAAAAGAAGTCATGCCACATATTTAGTAAAGTATATTTATAAGGACCCAAAAAAGAAATATTTAAGAGAAATAGGTGATGCAATTTGTGAAATAAGTTCTAACAAAGAAACGCAAGAAAAAACAAATTTCATACTTGATTTATCAATTAAATCAATAATTGATCCATTCCAAGATTTATTCACTCCTGATGTCGAATTTGAAACCAAATACGATTTAAACAGTTGGATGCATCAAGGTTATTCAAAAGGATTAGATTATTATAAATTGGATAAACCTAAAAAAATACTTTTAAAATGTAGAAATTCACACACAGTAAGTGCAACGATCAAAAAAGATAAGGATCAAAAAAGGACGGACTGTTTTAATTTCTTAAGATATATGAACTCAGGTTTGATGACTAGATCTATTGAAACAGGTGCTAGTTAAAAATTTATACTGTATTTTTTTTAACACCATTTAATAAAAAATCCGATATTTGATTGGCTACCATTTCAGCTACTACAATTGAAGCCTCTGATGTTGAGGCTGCTATATGAGGAGTTAAAACTACTTTTGGATTATTAAATAAAATATTATCTTTAGCTGGTTCCTTTGAAAATACATCTACAGCCGCACCTGCAATTAAATTTTCATTAAGAGCTTCACTTAAGTCTTTTTCATCAACAATGTTTCCTCTTGCTGCATTAATTATGTAAGTTGTGGGTTTTATTTTTTTATAATGTTCTTTAGTAATTAGAGGTTTGCCGTCTTTTGGTGCTTTACAATGGAAACTAATAATATCACTTTTGGAAATAAGTTCGTCAAAACTAACATTTTTGACATGTGGATAATCTTTTTTTCTAGATTCTAATGATTTAGAGTTAACTAATATTTCCATATCAAAACCTTTAACCAAATAACTTAACCTAACACCAACATTCCCAAAACCTATTATACCAAGTGTCTTTTTAGATAACTCATTACCTTTAATATTTTTTTTTTCCCAATGACCTTGATGGGTAGTTTCGTTTGCAAAAGGTATTTTTCTTAGCACCGACATAATTAAAGCAAAAGCGTGTTCTGCAGTTGCATTTGCATTACCACCTGGGGTATTCATGACAATCATATTATTTTCTTTTGCAAAAGGTACATCTATATTATCAACTCCAGCACCTGCTCTTCCTATAACTTTTAAATTTTTTGCTGCTGAGATGATATTTTTTGTTACCTTTGTTGCCGATCTAACGACCATTCCGTCATATTCTGGGATAATTTTTATGATTTCATCTTCTGAAAGACCAGTTTTTACATCAACAGAAATATTATTTTTTTCAAATATTTGTTGAGCAACTTTGCTCATTGAATCTGAAATTAAAACTTTAGGCATTATTCTTTACAGAATTATATGCCCAGTCTATCCAAGGTAACAGTGCTTTCATGTCATTGTTCTGCACAGTTGAGCCGCCCCATATTCTTATACTAGGAGGTGCTTTGGGGTAACCATTAATATCGTTAGCTACACCTTCTTTTTCTAAAAGTGAAAATAATTTTTTTAACACTTCTCTTTGCTCTTCTTCAATATGTTTTGTGAACCACTCATCTTTAATTAATACAGTAATACTTGTTGAAGATCTTATATTTTTATCTTCACACATAAACTTAAAACAATCGCTTTTTTCAATCCAATCCTCTACAATTTTTAAGTTTTGATTTGAAATTTTTACTAATTCTTTAGTGCCACCTATAGACTTAACCCAATTTAAAGCATCTAATCCATCCTCAACACAAATCATTGAAGGAGTATTTATTGTGCCACCTTCAAATATACCTTTAATTAATTTTTTCTTACTAGCCAGTCTAAACAATTTTGGAATTGGCCAAGAAGGAACATGGGTTTCCAGTCTTTGAACTGCACGAGGAGACAATGCTATCATTCCATGAGCAGCTTCAGCTCCTAAAACTTTTTGCCATGACCATGTAATTACATCAAGTTTACTATAATCAATATCCATTGCAAAAATACCTGATGTTGCGTCACAAATTGTTAAACCTTCTCTATCTTCTGGTATCCAATCACCATTTGGAATTCTAACTCCTGCAGTTGTACCATTCCAAGTAAAGACTACATCGTTTTTAAAGTTCACCTTAGATAAATCAGGAAGAATTCCATAATCAGTTACATAGCTATTTACATCTTTTATTTTTAGTTGATCAAGTATGTCAATTACCCAATCTTTTCCGAAGTTCTCCCAAGCCAAAACATCTACACCTTTGCATCCTAAAAGAGACCACAATGCAGCTTCTAGAGCACCTGTGTTTGATCCTGTCATTATGCCCACGTGATATCCTTCAGACAATTGAAGAATTTCTTTAGATTTAATTATTACCTCGTTAAGTTTTTCTTTACACACTTTATGTCTGTGAGATCTTCCTATTGGTGTACTTTTTAATACATCAATGTTCCAACCAGGTCGTTTTGAACATGGCCCGCTAGAAAAATTAGGATTCTTTGGTTTAATACTTGGTTTTTCCATAAATATAATTTTCAGATATATTTCTTTTTGAAAAAACTTATCACTATTTTTTTTATATATATATTTTAGATCTAAAAAAGAATAATTTTCTTATTCAAAATCGTAAGCAACTAAACCATCTAATGGTTTAGGATCAAACCAAGTTGACTTTGGTGGCATATTTAATTTTTTGTCTGCAAAGCTTATTACATTTTCCATTTGTGTAGCAAACAAAGCAAAACCAACTTTCGCTTCCCCTGAATCTACTTTTGCTTCAATTCCTTCTAAACCATGAAAGCCTGCTAAAAAATCTATTCTATTGTCTTGTCTAGGATCTCCAATACCTAAAATAGGTTCTAACAAATAGTAGTGCAATAAATTTATGTCTAAATTAATAATGTGAAATAAATTTTGATGAGGCTTTTCTTTAAGTTCCAAAGAATACCATTGTTTTTCTAAATACATTCCAAATATTTGAGATTTTTTTGGTTTGTATGAGGAATTTTGTTTTTCTACTTTAAATTTTTTTTTAATTTCTTTAATAAAATCTTTAGGTGAATAACCATATAAATCTTTTACAAGTCTATTATAATCAAGTATTCTTGCTTGGCTTGTAGGAAAAATTGCTATCATAAAAAAATTGTATGCTTCATCTCCAGTATGATTGGGGTTTTGATGCTGTTTAAATTTTGAGAGTTTCAACAAAGCATCCATTCTGTGATGACCGTCAGCAATATAAATTCTGTTTATTGAATTAAATAAATCACGTATTTTTGAAACTTTTTTTTCATTATCTAGCACCCACATCTCATGCTTACTTCTATCCATACCATCGAAAGAATATACAGGAGGATTAATCAATTCTTTTTCTACTAAATCATTAAGCAGTTTATTATCTGGATAAACCGCATATATAGGGCCTATTTGCGCATTTAAATTATTCATTTGTTTCATTCTTTTTTGGGATCTTTCAAAAAAAATTTCTTCGTGCCCTCGGATATGTAAATTGTCATAAGCAGACAATTTTGCAGTACCAACTATTCCAACTTGCGCATGATCTTCTGTTGAAATTTTGTAAATATAAAATGAATTATTATTATCTTTGGTCAGTATTGATTTTGTTTTCATTAATTCAAATTGTTCTTTTGACTTAGAATTATTTTCTGCTGAAAAAACATTTAAATAGCTCCAAGGATTATTTTTTTTATGATCAATTACTATTTCTTTTGATAAATGATCAGTGCTACTAATAGCTACTGATGAGGCATTTTCTTTTGTTGGTCTCAACCCTTTAAACGGATTTATAAAATACATGCAGATATTTAATTAATAGCACTAGATAGAACAACTCTATTTTTTAGATATAATTATTACTAATATTGATAAACTTTAATTCTATGCAATTTTAGGTAGTTTTTCTAAAGCTTTATTAACCTCGACCTCATTATATTTGTCATCAGAAAGTTTATTGCTAAAATAATCTCCATACGCTTGCATATCAAAATGTCCGTGACCACATAAATTAAAAAGTATTGTTTTCTTTTCACCATTTTTTTTACATTCAAGAGCTGCATCTATTGCTCCTTTAACAGCGTGAGTAGCCTCAGGCGCTGGCACTATACCTTCTGCATTTGCAAATTTTACTCCTGCATCAAAACATTCTTTTTGACCGAAAGCTTTTGCTTCTATAGCTCCTATATCTGTCAAATGACTCACCATTGGTGCCATGCCATGATATCTTAAACCACCAGAATGAGTTGATGGTGGCATAAAAGAAGATCCTAAAGTATGCATTTTAACTAGTGGCGTACGATTTCCTGTATCTCCAAAATCATAAGCAAATTTACCTTTGGTTAGTGAAGGACAAGATTTAGGTTCGCATGCTATAACTTTAATATCTTTTTTTTCTCTAAATTTTTTTCCTAGGAAAGGAAAAGCTAATCCAGCAAAATTACTTCCTCCACCTGTGCATCCAACTAATATATCCGGATAATCATTTGCCATTTCCATTTGTAAAATAGCCTCATTACCAACTATGGTTTGATGCATTAAAACATGATTTAAAACACTGCCTAAAGAATATTTTGTAGTATCACCTTGCGCTGCCATTTCAACAGCTTCTGATATTGCTATACCAAGACTGCCAGAATTATTTGGATCTTTTTCTAATATAGCTTTTCCAGTTGGAGTTTCGTTTGAAGGACTTGCAACACATCTTGCTCCAAATGTTTCCATTAACATTTTTCTGTAAGGCTTTTGTTCAAAACTCACTTTTACCATGTAAACATCTAGTTCAATTTTAAAAATTGAACACGCAAAAGCAAGTGAACTTCCCCATTGGCCAGCTCCCGTTTCTGTAGTAATTTTTTTTGTTCCTTCTTCTTTGTTATAAAATGCTTGAGCAACAGCTGTATTAGGTTTGTGACTTCCTGTAGGACTTACACCTTCATATTTGTAATAAATTTTTGCTGTTGTATCTAAAGCTTTTTCGAGTCTTCTTGCTCTATATAAAGGAGAAGGCCTCCATTGTTTATAAATTTCTCTCACTGGTTCTGGAATTTCTATTTCTCTCTCTTGTGAAACTTCTTGCCCGATTAAAGCCATAGGAAATAATGGTGCTAAGTCATCTGGTCCAACTGGCTTAAGTGTTCCCGGATGAAGTACTGGACTTAATGGTTTGGGTAAATCTGCAGAAATATTATACCAATTCTTTGGCATTTTATTTTCTTCTAAGAAAAATTTAGTTTTGTCTTGCATATAATTTAGATATTTTGCCCATATATAAACATAAAAATCAAGGATTAATTAACAAGCATAAATTATAGTTTATAGTCAAAATATGGGTAAAAAAATATTAATTTACAATTCGGGCGGTGGCCTTGGTGATGCCATACAATTATTTCCACTTATTTTAACTTTGCAAAATCACTTTGCGACTTCTGAATTTTATTATCAAGACTCACTTGGTGCTAAATATTTTTCAAATGAATTAAAAGACTATAATATTAAAATAAAAAATTTAAATTTAAATTTAAAACATTTTGGATTTAGATGGTGGCATTTTTTTAAAGCCAAAAGTGAATTTTTGAAACTTAAATTAGATATCGATAAGTTTGATTTAATTATAGATATTCAATCAAAAATTAGAAACACTTTAATCTTAAAAAAATTACCAAATAATCATTTTTATTCATCCACATTTAATTATTTCTTTTGTTCAATTAAAAAGAAATATTCTGATTATGAAAATGTAAATCAAAGAACTATTTCAAATCTAGAAAAATTTTATGGAACGACGATAAATAGAATTAATTATAATTTAGAACTGCTTAATGATAAGTTTATAAAAGAATCAATTAAACTATTACCTGGTAAAAACTATATTGGACTTTCGATCACACATGGAAATCCATATAGAAAAAAACACTGGCCAATAAATAAATTTGTTGAATTAGCGGTAAAATTAGAAAAAAAAGGAAAAAAACCAATTTTTTTTGTAGAAAAATCAAATAATGAGATCATTAATAAAATTAAATCAATAATACCAAATGCTTTTTTTCCTGAACATGCATCGGAATTAGCTTCACCTGCCCTAGTTACGGCATTGGCTTCTAGACTTGAAAAGGCAATATCGATAGATAATGGAGTAATGCATATGATAAGTCTTGCTCAAATACCTATGCTAGTTCTCTTCGGACCAACAAAACCTGAAAAATTTGCCCCTAATCAAAAAAACATAAATATTATTGATAGTAAAAAATTATACAATACCAAAGATATTTCAAAAATTACCGTCGAGGATATTCTAAAGCATGTTTTTTAAAGTTACCAGTGAACACTATAACTTAAATTATAATTTGATATTCTTTTTTTTAAATGATTAATATCTAAATTACAATCCTTATAACCTTCTATGATTGTATGTAAATATGATGAAGAAGGTTTTCTTTTTGTATAAATTTTTTGGATATAAACTAAAACTTTTTTTCCTTTTAAAGTAAAATACTCTTTATAATAATACGGAGGATTATAATTAGTAGCTTCATACTCATCTAAGACTTTTTCATGTTCTTTTGTAAGGCTCCAAATTGCACCTGGTACATTAAAATTTTTATTTTTTTCTATATTAGCGTGACCATATTTATTATTCGGATTGCGATGACTAAATACTAATTTATAGCCTTTTAAAATATATGATTGAACATATTTGGAACCTGGGCATCTTTCATTTTTCATTTGATACCAGTTCAGATTACTACCATAAGCAAAATATAACATTAATCTATTTCAATTATTTCAATATTTTTTTCTTTTATAAATTCTAAAATTTGTGAATTACAATTGTCTATTTTAACTTTATCTACACATCGCAAAACTATAGACACACCTAATTTACCTTGTCTAAAAAAAGGATAACTTCCAATTTCAACATCTTTATTGTTATTTTGAACATTGGTTAAAGGTTTTGCTATTTCACTTTCATAAGTTTTTAAATTTATAGTTCTGCTTAAAATAGGATCACCACCGACTAATACATTATTTAATCCACCTAGCATTGATTTTAAAATTGATGGTACGCCAGGAAGACAAAATACATTTTCTACATAAAATCCTGGGGCACCACTTGAAGGATTTAAAATAAGTTTGGCTATGGTAGGCATTTTTGCCATTTTCTGCCTTCCTTCATTAAATTCTCCAGGTTCATAGTATTTTTCTAATATTGAAAAAGCTTCATCGTGAAAATCATATTTTGAGTTAAATACTTTAGATATTGATTCAGCTGTTATATCATCGTGAGTTGGGCCTATACCTCCTGTAGTAAACACATAATCAAATTTGGTTCTCAGTGAATTGACTGTATCTATAATTTTCCTTTCAATATCAGGTATTACTCTAACTTCTTGGACACTAATACCAATAGAATTCAACCATATTGAAAGTGTACTGGTATTTAAATCCTTTGTTCTTCCTGAAAGAACTTCATTACCAATAATGATTATTGATGCAATTATTTCTTTTTTATTTGTCATTTACAAATATAAATAAATTATTATGAAATTTACCAGTACTTTAATTAAAGGCAAACTTATCAAACGATATAAGAGGTTTTTTGTTGATATCAAAGCAAATAATCAAATAATAACTGCACATTGTCCAAATACCGGGTCAATGTTGGGATTATTGGATGAAGGTAATGAAGTTTGGGTTACAAAAAATGACGATCCAAATAGGAAATTGCAATACACTTTGGAAATTATTAAGGTTAAAAAAAAATTAATTGGAGTAAATACTCATAGAGCTAACAGAATTGTAGAACATGGCTTAAAAAATAAACTAATTAATGAATTTAAAAAGGAAAAATTAATTAAATCAGAATTTAAATTTTCAAAAGATACAAGATTTGACTTTTTGTGTGATAATAAAATTATAGAAGTAAAAAATGTTACATTAACACGTAAAAATAAAATAGCTGAATTTCCTGATGCTATAACTTCAAGAGGCACAAAACACTTGATAAAATTAGTTGATTCAATGACGAAAAAATATGATCCTTATGTCTTATTTTTAACTCAAATTCAGGATATAGATTATTTCAAGATAGCTAAAGATATAGATTACAACTACTACAAAAATTATCTTCTTGCAAAAAAAGCTGGTGTTAATTTTTTAGCGTATAGATGTGAACTAAGTTCTAAAGAAATTAAAATTGAAAAAAAAATAAAAATTATTAATGAATAAAAATTATTCAGAAAAATTTGAAAAAATGAGTGTTGCTGGTAAGTTGGCTGCACAAACCTTAGACATGATCACAGAATATGTTAAACCAGGTGTATCAACTAATAAAATTGATCAACTTTGCTATGAATTTATAAGAGATAACAAAGCTTACTCTGCACCGCTATATTATAGAGGATTTAAAAAATCTCTATGCACCTCATTGAATCATGTTGTGTGTCATGGAATACCTTCTGATCGAGCTTTAGATGAAGGAGATATAATTAATATAGATGTAACTACAATTGTTGATAATTATTATGGTGATACTAGTAGAATGTTCTGCGTGGGAAAAACTTCAATTAAAGCAAATAATCTAATTAATGCTACTTATGAAGCTATGATGAAAGCAATAAATATTTTAAAACCAGGCATTAAGTTAGGAGATATTGGCAACGAAATACAATCATATGCAGAAGATAAAGGTTTTTCAGTCGTAAGAGATTTTTGTGGGCATGGAATTAGCAATGTGTTTCATGAATATCCAAACGTTCTTCATTATGGAAAAAAAGATACAGGTATTGAATTAGAATCTGGTATGACTTTTACTATAGAACCAATGATAAATGCTGGAAAATATGATGTAAAAATATTAGATGATGGATGGACAGCAGTTACAAAAGATAAATCTTTATCTGCACAATT
This sequence comes from uncultured Pelagibacteraceae bacterium, assembly GCA_902566775.1. Taxonomy (GTDB): domain Bacteria; phylum Pseudomonadota; class Alphaproteobacteria; order Pelagibacterales; family Pelagibacteraceae; genus Pelagibacter. Next base: position 26,070 of record CACFKF010000004.1, read on the forward strand.
TGAACATACAGTAGGAATTACAGAAAATGGTTATGAAATTTTTACAAAGTCTGATAAAAACTACTCAAGGCCCCCTTACAAATAATGATATCAAGATATTCTAGAAAAGAACTTACAGATATTTGGTCAGAAGAAAATAAATATAAAATTTGGCTTAAGGTTGAAATAGCAGCCGCTCAAGCAATGGAAAAATTAGGTCACATCCCCAAAGGTGTGGCTGCAACTGTAAAGAAAAAAGGTAGAATTGATGTTAAAAGAATTCACTCTATAGAATCCAAAGTAAAACATGATGTTATTGCTTTTTTAACTTCAATTACTGAAAAAACAGGAATTAAATCAAGATATCTTCATCAAGGTATGACTTCTTCGGATGTCTTGGATACTAGTTTTAATATACAGTTAGTTCAATCAGGAAAAATACTTTTAAAAGATATTAATCAAATACTAAATGTTTTAAGAAAAAAAGCAAAAAAATATAAATTGACCCCGTGCATTGGAAGAAGCCATGGCATTCATGCTGAACCTTTAACATTTGGATTAAAGTTAGCCTCTTTTTATGAAGAGTTTAAAAGAAATAAAAAAAGATTAGAGATTGCTATTGATGAAGTTTCAACTTGTGCAATTTCTGGTGCTGTGGGAACATTTGCAAATATTAATCCAAATGTTGAAAAGTATGTGGCAAAAAAACTTGGTCTTAAAATTGAACCTATTTCTACGCAAGTAATTCCAAGAGATAGGCATGCTTTTTATTTTTCGGTATTAGGAATTATAGCAGGCTCTGTAGAAAGAGTTGCAACAGAAATAAGGCACCTGCAAAGAACAGAAGTTTATGAATTACAAGAATATTTTTCTAAAAAACAAAAAGGATCTTCTGCAATGCCTCACAAAAAAAATCCAATATTGAGTGAAAATTTAACTGGACTATCTAGAATGGTTAGAAGTTATGTAGTACCCGCATTAGAAAATATTGCTCTATGGCATGAAAGAGACATTTCTCATTCAAGTGTAGAAAGAAATATTGGTCCAGATGCAAATATAACATTAGATTTTGCCCTTATTAGATTAGCTAACATTTTAGAAAACATGATTATTTATCCAAAAAAAATGACTGCAAATATTAATATAACAAAAGGTATAATTTTTTCACAAGAATTGATGTTGGAACTTACTAAATCGGGAATAAGTAGGGAAAAAGCATATAAAATAGTTCAGACGCATGCAAAAAAATGCTTATCACAAAATTTAAATCTATTTGAAGTTGTAAAAAAAAATAAGATAATAACTGATAAAATTCCTTTGAATAAACTTAAAAAAATATTTAATTACTCTTCACACTTTAAAAATGTTAATTTGATTTTTAACAGAGTGTTTAGATAATGAAAAAAGGGAAAAAATTATACGAAGGCAAAGCTAAAATCTTATATGCTGCTCCTGAAAAAGGAACGGCAATACAACATTTTAAAGATAATGCTACCGCTTTTAACAATCAAAAAAAAACAATAATTGAAGGAAAAGGTATTTTAAACAATAGAATATCTGAACATATTTTATCTAATCTCAATCAGATAGGAATTGAAACTCATTTAATCAAAAGAATTAATATGAGAGAACAACTAATCAAGATAGTTGAGATCATTCCTGTTGAATTTATTGTGAGAAATATTGCAACTGGCTCTTTAACAAAAAGATTAGGAATAGAAGATGGAACTGTATTAGATAAACCTTTGATCGAATTTTGTTATAAAAATGATGAATTAAATGATCCGCTAATTGCAAAAGAACATATTACTGCCTTTAAATGGGCTGAAGAAAATGAAATAAATTGGATAAAGGATCAGTGTTTAAGAATTAATGATTTTATGCAAGGCATGTTTAAAGGTATCGGTATAAAATTAGTAGATTTTAAATTAGAGTTTGGAAGATTAAACCAAGGTGAGGTAAGAAGGATAATCTTAGCGGATGAAATAAGTCCTGATACTTGTAGATTGTGGGATGCATCAAGTGAAAAAAAATTAGATAAAGATAGATTTAGAAAAGATTTGGGAAATTTATTAGAAGCTTATCAAGAAGTTGCTAGAAGATTAAACATTCTTCATGAAGAAACAAACATAAAGCCTGTTGAATTTGGTAAGTTAAGATCTATAAAAAATAGAAAGTAATAAATTGAAAATCTCAATCACTGTCACTTTAAAAAAAGATGTTTTGGATCCTCAAGGAAATACCATTAAAAAAGCATTAGAAAATATGAATTTCAAAAATATTAACGACATAAGACAAGGAAAATATTTTGAAATTGATATTGATGAAAAAAATGAAAAAAAAGCTAGAGAAAAAGCTGAAGAAATGTGTAAAAAACTTTTAGCAAACCTCGTTATAGAAGATTATAAAATTATTGGACAACAATAATTAATAATGAATTCGTCAGTTGTTATATTTCCTGGGTCTAATTGTGATAGAGATATGGCTGTAGCTTTGAAAAAATTTGGTTTTAAAAATAACATGGTTTGGCACGATGATATTGATTTACCAAAAAGTGATTTGGTTGTTCTTCCTGGTGGTTTCTCTTATGGAGATCACCTGAGATCTGGCAGTATTGCTTCTAAATCAAAAATTATTCAATCGGTAATTAAATTTGCTAAATCTGGTGGTTTATTGTTGGGTATATGTAATGGATTTCAAATTTTAACTGAAACAGAATTGTTGCCTGGTGTTCTGTTAAGAAACAAATTTTCTGAATTTATCTGTAAAAATGTATTTGTAAAAATTAATAATACTGAAAATAATTATTTCAAAAAAATAAAAAAAAATGTTTTAGAGTTACACATAGCGCATAATGAAGGAAACTACTTTTGCTCTAACATTCAAATGAAAGAAATAGTAGATAATAATCAAATTGCCTTATCTTATTGTGATAAAAATGGAGAAATAAACGAAAAATCTAATCCAAATGGATCAAGTAAAAATATAGCTGCCATTTTAAATAAAGAAAAAAATATATTAGGTATGATGCCTCATCCTGAAAGAATGATAGACAAATATCTGTCTGGAGATGATGGTGTGATTTTTTTTGAAAATTTATTAAATAACTTAAAGTAATTATGGTTAATGAAAAAATTGCAGTAGATCATGGATTAAAAAAAACAGAGTTTAAAGAAATATGTAAACTCTTAAAAAGAGTTCCTAATATTACAGAACTTGGTTTATTTTCTGCTATGTGGAATGAGCATTGTTCATACAAATCTTCTAAAATTCATCTAAAAAAACTTCCAACAAGTGGAAAAAAAGTAATCCAAGGTCCAGGAGAAAATGCTGGTGTGATTGACATAGAGGATGATGATGCCATAGTTTTTAAAATTGAAAGTCATAACCACCCTTCTTTTATTGAACCATATCAGGGTGCGGCTACAGGAGTTGGTGGAATAATGAGAGATGTTTTTACGATGGGTGCTCGCCCAATAGCAAATTTAAATTCAATACATTTTGGTTCTACTCAACACAAAAAAACAAAAAATTTATTGAGAGGAGTTGTTCGTGGAATTGGTGGTTATGGAAACTGTATGGGAATACCGACTATCGGAGGTCAAACTTGCTTCGATGAATCTTATAATGGGAACATACTAGTTAATGCAATGACAGTTGGATTAGTCAAAAAAAATAAAATATTTTACTCCAAAGCTTCCGGAATAAATAAACCAGTCATTTATGTTGGTTCAAAAACAGGTAGAGATGGCATACATGGTGCAAGTATGGCCTCTGCAGTTTTTGACGATCAAATAGAAGAAAAAAAACCAACTGTTCAGGTTGGTGATCCTTTTACTGAAAAACTTTTGTTAGAAGCTTGTTTGGAGTTAATGGCTGATGATTCAATTATTTCTATCCAAGATATGGGTGCAGCAGGACTTACTTCTTCTAGTGTAGAAATGGCATCTAAAGGAAAACTTGGTATAGAATTATACCTAGACAAAGTTCCCTGCAGAGAATCTAACATGACGCCTTATGAAATTATGCTTTCTGAAAGCCAAGAAAGAATGCTTATAATTTTAGAAAATGGAAAAGAAGACAAAGCTAAAAAAATTTTTGATAAGTGGCATTTAGACTTTGCTATAATTGGTAAAACTACAAAATCAAATAAAATAGAAATATTTTTTAATAAAAATAAAGTTGCTGATGTTCCAATAGAATTTTTATCTGATAAAGCTCCAGAATATGACAGAAAATGGAAAAAAACAAAATTGCCAATTAAAAATAAGCTTAACAAAAATATTTACAAAAATCTAAAAATTGAAGATGTCCTAATAAAAATTTTGGCCAGCCCAAACATTTGTAGTAAAGAATGGATTTGGCAACAATACGATCACACTGTAATGGGTGATACTATACAAAAACCTGGCGGAGACGCTGGTGTTGTTAGGATACATGGAACAAACAAGGCAATAGCAACCACTGTGGATTCTTCAGCAGGTTATTGTTTTGCACATCCATTAACCGGTGGAAAACAAGTTGTTTGTGAAAGTTGGAGAAATTTGGTTTCAGTTGGTGCAAAACCTATAGCTATCACAAATTGTCTAAATTTTGGAAACCCAGAGAAAGAAAATAACATGGGTGAATTCGTTGAATGCCTGGGAGGCATCAGTGAAGCATGTAAATTTTTAGATTATCCTATTGTTTCAGGGAATGTTTCTTTTTACAACGAAACCAAAGATAAAGGAATAAAACCTACTCCTTCAATTGGTGGGGTCGGCCTTTTAAAAGATTATAAAAAAATGGTTTCAATAAGCTTAAAAAAAGCTGAAAATATAGTCTTATTAATTGGAAAAACAGAAGGCCATGTTGATCAAAGTGTTTTTGCAAAGGAAATACTTAATCAAAAAAAAGGTCCTCCACCTGAAATTAACTTATTTAATGAAAAAAATAATGGAGAAACTGTATTAAAATTAATTAATGAAGGCTATGTTAAATCTGCACATGATGTTTCTGTTGGGGGCGCATTGATTGCTATTACAAAAATGTGTATTACAGGTAATATGGGTATAAACATTAACAAACCCAAAAGTTTAGTAAATTTTTTTGAATATTTTTTTGGTGAAGATCAGGGGAGATATTTGATTGAAATAGAAAAAAAAGATATTGAAAAAGCAAAGTCTATATTAGAAAAAAATTCTGTATATTTTAGTGAATTTGGTATAACTCAAGAAAAAAATATTGTTCTTAAAGATAGTTTAAATGTTACAATAGAGAAATTAGATAAAGCAAATAAATTATGGTTAACGAAATATATGGATAGTTAATTATGGCAATGGATTTGAAAGAAATTGAAAGATTAATTAAAGCATCTCTTCCCGATTCGGTAATTGAAATACAAGATTTAGCTGGGGATGGTAATCATTATTCTGCTACAGTTATTTCTTCTGCATTTAACGGGAAAACTAAAATTGAACAACATAAGATTGTTTATGCATCATTAAAAGGTAAAATGGGAAATGAACTACATGCACTAGCAATTAAAACAAAGGAGAAAGATGGATCAAAAAACTAAAGATTTTATAGATAATGAAATAAATAATAACGATGTATGCTTATTTATGAAAGGAACGCCCGATGCACCACAGTGTGGTTTTTCAATGGCTGTATCTAATATATTAAAAATTTTAGAAGTAAAATTTAAAGGAATTAATGTTCTAGAAAATAATGAACTTAGACAAGGAATTAAAGAATACAGTGAGTGGCCAACCATACCGCAACTATACATAAAAAAAGAATTTGTTGGTGGGTGTGATATTATAAAAGAAATTTATGAAAATGGCGATTTAAAAAAAATACTAAAAGATAAAAATCTATCTTATAAAGAATAATGAAACAGTTTATATACAAAATGATTGTTGTCGTATTTGCAATAATATTAGTATATGAATTTACAATAGGAAAAAAAATCTCTCAGTTCGGCGGAAAGGTAGATGCAATAACATCTAAGGAAGGAAGAAAAGAAACAGTAAATAAATTAAGAGAAGAAATTAAAAAGGCCGTAAAAAAAGAAAGATATCTTTCTAAAGAAGACGCAAAACTAATTAACGAATTTATTTTAAAAATTCAAAAAGAATTAAAAGAGTCGGAAAATTAATCGCAAAACCACAAAGTTCCTACACTTATTTTTTTTTTATAGAAACTATAGTTATAAGTCTCATCCCATATTAATTGACAGTCCTTCGGATTAGATCTTTTTACATTTCTAAGATTTTTATAAGCAAATAAGGTTTTTTCTTTAGCTGCATCGAGCTGACTATAGGTTCTAAAACAAGTAAAATTTTTTTTTGCCAAAAATTCTTTTGCAAAAATATCGCCGTAGACGCACGTATCTTTACTAATAGAATTTTCTTCTGTGTATTGAACAATTTTTTTTGTAAGATTTTTGTTGCTAACTCCCCAATAATCAATTTCAAAATTTTTTTGAATATTAGTAAATTTTGCAAAAGAATTAAGCCATGTATATTGATATGGGTACAAAAAAAAGTTTTCTATTAAAAAGAAAAAAAATACGATTGATCCCAAACTAATAAATAATTTTTTATTAAAGTAAAAAAAATTAACTAAACCAATTAAAAAAATCATTGGAACTAAAAAAAGTACATGTCTTAATTCGTCATAAATGGCAACATTTTTAAGAATAAAAATAAATAAAATTAAAAAAAATGACAAAAGCAAAGTTAGATAATACATAGATGCAGGCGTGTTGTTGAATATTTTTTTTTCAACAAACGGAAAAAGCAATACACCTATGATTACCAAAATAGGCAATTTAAAAAAAAGCCAGATAAAATAATAACTTGCTGGCAAACTAGTAGATTTCATACAAGTGCCTAAAGTTAAAGTGCAAAGCTCGTTCCAATATCTACTCATAACATTAATAGAATTGATTGGTTCAGCAAATGGATTGTGCCAAAAAATCGGATTAAATATATAAATAAAAATAAACAGTGGAATTGTAAAAATTAAAAATAACTTCAAATTTTTTTTAATAAAATCAAATATATGGATTTTTTTAATGTTAAATAAAATTATAATACTTATTAAATATTGAAAGCAAATAAGTAGTCCAAGAGTTCTTATTCCAATTAAAAAGGCAGTCAATAATGATAATAAAATAATTTTACCATTATTAATTTTTTCTTCGAAAAATAAACTTTCTACAATTGTTAATGAAATATATGTATTAATTATCCAAAATGACAAGAATGGAATATCCTTTTCATTAAACTGTGCGTGTCCAAAAAAATATGGATATAACAAATAAAGAGATGAGGAAATGAAAGCAAAGATTAAACTATTAGTTATTTTGTATGAAATTAAATAAAAAAAAATTCCAGAAATAGTAAAAGTCAAAAAAATTGCTATATGTTTAGCTACCAACCAACCACCATAAATAGTAAGCTCATTTAACTCAGAAACAAATTTGCTAAATAAAATAGAAAAAGGTTGAGTAATTAAATTAAAAGCGACTCCCTGATACCTGTCTCCATGGTTTAACAATATGTCATAAGTTCCAGTTTTAAAAAAACTTATAATTGCCGATTGATGAACTTCCCAATTTAACTGCTGATGATACTCATCACTAGTTATTCCATTTACAATACTAAGATACGCTCCAATAAAAAAGTAAAATAGTAAAAAAATATAAAATTGATAATTTTTTTTAAATATATTTAACAATTATCTAGAATAATATTCTATAACAAGGTTAGGTTCCATTAGCACTGGATAAGGAACTTCTTCAAATTTTGGAGTTCTGACAAATTTAATTTTTTTATTTTTTTCGTCTACATGTAAGTATTCAGGAACTTCTCTTTCTTTATTTGCCAAAGCAATATCAATTAATGCTAATTTTTTTGATTTATCTCGTACCTCTATGGTTTCTTCTTCTTTCAATTGATAACTTGAAATATTAACTTTCTTTCCATTAACTTTAAAATGGCCATGATTGATTAGTTGTCTGGCACCAAATATTGTTGTTGATAATTTAGCTCTATAAACAACTGCATCTAATCTTCTTTCCAACAACCCAATAAGATTTTCAGCAGAATCGCCTTTTTTCATTATTGCTTTCTTATATAAATTTCTGAATTGTCTTTCGTTGATGTTTCCATAATAAGATTTTAATTTTTGTTTAGCCAAAAGCTGTATTCCATAGTCAGATGGTTTTGATGATTTAGTTTGGCCGTGTTGACCAGGTGGATATGCTCTAGAGTTGAAAGGGCTTTTTGGTCTTCCCCATAAATTTACTTTTAGTCTTCTATCAACTTTATGTTTAGAGTTTAATCTTTTTGTCATTTGGTAGAAGGTTTTATAAACATCTTAATAATTATGTCAATCTACGTTTTTTTTTTGGATAGAGCCGCAAATACACTTGATAAAATGCGAGTTTCTTTTTCTGATAATTCCATTTTATAAAAAATACTCCTTAAATTTTCTAGCATTATTGTTTTTTTTTCTTTTGGTTTAAAAAAATTAATTTCTTCAAGATGTTTTATGCATAAATTTGACATTGCATGGATGTTTTTCTTAGATGCGGATTTAATCTTTTTAGATCTAAAATACTTTGATTTTTTCAAGTTTAATATTTGAAAAATAGCTTGAGCTACAATTATTAAACTATGGGATAAATTTAAAGATTTAAAATTAGAATTGCTTGGTATTTGTAATACATAATTTGAAAAACTTATTTCTTTATTTGACAATCCTGATGCCTCAGGTCCAAATAAAAAGGCAATTTTTTTGTTAAAATCTATTTTATTTAATTCGTTTAACTTAATATGTTTAACATTTTTATTTCTAAACCTAGAAGTTGTTGAAATCAATAAATCGATGTTTTTCATTACAGGTTCTAAAGTCTCATAAACTTTACTTTTTTTTATAATTTCTTGAGCCCCTACTGAAGTAGCAACTATTTTGTCATTGGGAAAAGTTGGTTTGGGATTGATTACAATTAATTTGAAAAAATTAAAATTTTTCATTGCTCTAGCACATGCTCCAATATTTTCCGATAATTGGGGCTTGTGTAAAATAAATGAAATATTATTAAACATTAAAGACTTGCAGGTGCTTTATCTTTAAATAATTTGTAATCTAAGCTATCAACAAGTGCTTTAAAAGATGCATCAATAATGTTTGCTGAAACTCCAATTGTAAACCAATTTTTGCCCTTTGAATCGGTGCTTTCAATTGAAACTCTTGTTACAGCTTCAGTGCCTGTGTTTAAAATTCTAACCTTATAATCTACTAATTTTAAGTCTTTTAAATAATGAGAATATTTTGCAAGTTTATCTACATTATTTCTTATTGCATTATCAAGTGCATGGACAGGACCATTGCCTTCTCCTTCGCAAAGAATCAATTTTTTATCAACTTCTAATTTAGCTTTTGCTGAAGAAATAATTTCCCCTACGCTATTTTTTTTCACACTAACATCGTATTCTTTAATTGAAATGTATCTTGGTATTTCATCCATTATTCTTCTTGCCAGTAGTTCAAAAGATGCATCTGCACCATCATAGCTGTATCCAATAAATTCTCTATCTTTAACTTCTTCTAAAAGTTTTTTTATTTTTGGATCATCTTGTCTAAATTCTATTCCTATAGATTTTAATCTTGAAACTATATTTGACTTTCCAGATTGGTCAGAAACAACAATGTTTCTTGCATTTCCCACATCTTCAGGATTTATATGCTCATATGTTTTTGGATCTTTTTGTACTGCAGATACATGCAATCCTCCTTTATGTGAAAAAGCAGCAGCTCCAACATAAGGTAAATGTTGATTTGGTTTTCTGTTTAATATTTCATCAAGCAATCTTGAACATTGAGTTAATTTACCAATATTTTTTTTTTTAATATTTATTTCGTAATCTTTTGAGTAAGTTTCTTTTAAATGCAATGTAGGAATTACTGACATTAAATTTGCATTTCCACACCTTTCACCTAATCCATTAATTGTTCCTTGTATCTGTCTAACGCCAGATAAAACTGCCGCTAAAGAGTTTGCAACAGCATTTCCAGTGTCATTATGAGCATGAATACCAAGGTTTTTTCCTGGAACAGATTTGATTACTTCATGTACAATTTCAGAAACTTCGTTAGGTAATGTTCCACCATTTGTATCACAAAGCACAATCCATCTAGCACCATTATCGAATGCTGATTTAATACATGAAAGTGCATATTCTTTATTGTTTTTAAAACCATCAAAAAAATGTTCAGCATCAAACATGAATTCTTTTTTTTCTTTAACAAAAAGTTTTGTACTTTCTGAAATATTTTCTAAATTTTCTTTATTTGATATTCCTAGTGCTACATCAACATGAAAATCCCAAGATTTACCAACCAAACATACAGCCGGCGTATTACTATTTAGTATAGATGAAAGTCCGGGATCATTATCAGCACTTCTGCCTGCTCTTTTAGTCATACCAAAAGCTGTCAATACCGAATTATTTAATTTAATTTTTTTTTGAAAAAACTCTGTGTCTGTAGGATTAGCACCTGGCCAACCTCCTTCGATATAGTCCACCCCTAAATCATCTAAAGCTTTGGCTATTTTTAATTTATCATCTATTGAAAAATCAACACCTTGGGTTTGTGCACCATCTCTCAACGTAGTATCAAATATATGTATTTTTTCTTTACTCATTTTAATTTCCAAGTGGTTTTACCATCTTTATCCTCTATTTCTATACCATTCTCTAGTAGCTCATCTCTTATTCTGTCAGCTTCAACATAATCTTTTTTTTCTCTAGCTTTATTTCTTAGTTCAATTCTTTCCTGTATCACTTTTACCTCAACTCTCATTGCTTTAAATCTTGAATATCTCCAATCTTCTTTGGACTCAATTAACAATCCAATAAAATTACATGCTGAAATAAATATTATTTTATCGTTTTCGTTTCCTTGTTTAGCTTTTTCAAAAAGTTTATGAAGATTTGCAATATACCCGGGTGTATTTAAATCATCATATAGTGGTGCTAAATATTCATCAGGTATTTTTATAGATTTTTCTAAAAGTTTTTTTTTAATTGGATCACCAAAACCATCGTAATTATCTACTTCATACCATTTTTCAATTGTGTTTTTACAATTTTCATAAAGCTTTTCACTCCAATCTAGTGGTTGCCTATAATGAGTGCTCATTAAAGCTAGTCTTAATATTTGACCTGAGCCCCACTCTTTAACTTGATTAATAGATAAAATATTTCCTTGTGACTTTGCCATTTTTTCTTTTGACATAGTAATAAATCCATTATGAACCCAATAATTTGCAAAAGTTTCATTTTCATTTGCACATCTAGATTGTGCAATTTCATTTTCATGATGCGGAAAAATTAAATCCATTCCTCCTCCATGAATATCGAATTTATCACCTAAAAATTTCTTAGACATAACCGAACATTCAAGGTGCCAACCGGGTCTACCCTTTCCCCATGGAGATTCCCATGATGGCTCACTTTCTGTTGATGGCTTCCACAATACAAAATCAGCTGGATTTTTTTTATTTTCTGAAACCTCAACTCTTGCACCGGCAATTAATTCATCTAATTTTTTGTTTGATAATTTTCCATAATCTTCAAATTTTTTTACTTCAAAATAAACATGATTATTAATTTCGTAAGCAAATTTATTGGTAATAAGTTTATTAATCATTTCAATCATTAAAGAAATATTTTCAGTCGCTTTTGGCTCCTGCGTAGGAGTCTCGCAATTCAAATATTCACAATCTTCATGAAAAATATTTGTAATTTTTTTTGTAAGATCACCTATTGAAATCTTTTTTTCAATTGAAGAAGCTATTATTTTATCATCTATATCTGTAATATTTCTTACATAGCTAACTGAATTATTTCCATATTTGCATTTTAAAACTTTGAACAAAATATCAAACACAACTAATGGTCTTGCATTTCCAATGTGTGGATTATCATAAACAGTTGGTCCGCAAACATACATTCCAATTTTTTTTGGGTTAATTGGTGTAAATTTGTGCTTCTTATTACCAAGGCTATTTGTTAAAAAAATATCTTTATTCATTATTCTAGAAATATACTTTAATTTCCTGTTTGTGAATCTTTTAGATCACTTAGGAATCTTACAAACCGGAATTGGCTCCATTTTGTGAAGATTTAATTTTCTTATTTTAATGTATTTTTCATAATTAGGTGAATTTGGATTGCTCATAGCTTCTTCTACTTCTTCATATTTTAAGCCTAATTGACTTTCGTCAGTTCTTCCATCATCCCATAAACCATCGGTAGGTTTCGCTTTTATAATTTGTTCTGAAATCTTTAACTCTTTTCCAAGTTCCCAAACATCTGTTTTGGTACAATCAGCAATTGGAGAAATATCAACACCTCCATCTCCATATTTAGTATAAAAACCAACTCCAAAATCTTCAACTTTATTTCCCGTTCCAACAACAATTCCATTATTTGCTGCAGCAACTTGATATAGCGTTGTCATTCTTAGTCTAGCTCTTGAGTTTGCCATGCCATGTTCATTTTTAAAACCTGACAAAGCATTTTCAAAGTTTTTAAAAACATTATCAAGTTCCAAAGAATGAGACTCAACATTATTAAATTTATCACTTAACCACTTTTTATGTAAAAGACTTAAGTCATTTTGTTCTTTATTTTGTTTGATTGGCATAGTTAAAACTATTGTTTTTAAATCTGTCATGGCGCATAAAGTGCTTGTAACTGAAGAGTCTATGCCGCCAGAAATTCCAATAACTAATGATTGGGCTTTAACGGGCATTGAATTTACATAATTCAATATCCAATCTTTTATAAACACAATTTTTTTACTTACTTCCATAAATCAAATATACGTTAAAGGATTTCTTTAATAAACGCTTAAGAAGCCGCCCTAATTCCACTTCTAGCATAAATGGAATTCTTTTTAATCTCGTCAGAAATTAAAAAGGCTAGCTCTAAAGCCTGATTAGCATTTAATCTTGGATCGCAATGAGTATGATATCTGCTAGATAAATCTTGGTCAGATATTTTTTGTGCACCACCAGTACATTCTGTTACATTTTGACCTGTCATCTCTATGTGCAAACCCCCAGCATAAGATCCTTCGCTCTGATGAACAGCAAAAACGTTTTTAACTTCTTTTAAAACATTGTTAAATGGTCTCGTTTTAAAACCTGAAGCAGATTTAATTGTATTTCCATGCATAGGGTCACATGACCAAATAACATTTATGCCTTCTTTTTTGATTGTTCTTATTAATCTTGGCAAAAATTTTTCTACATTTTCATGTCCAAATCTAGATATTAAAGTAATTTTTCCTTTTTCATTTTTTGGATTGATTACATTAGCAATTTTTACAATTTCGTCAGCTTTAGTTGTTGGTCCACATTTTATTCCTATAGGATTTTCTATTCCTCTACAAAATTCAACGTGACCACCATCTAATTGTCTAGTCCTGTCACCTATCCAAACAAAATGTGCTGAAGTATCATGATGCTCTCCAGTTGTAGAGTCTATTCTTGTCATGCTTTCTTCAAAAGGTAGTAGCAATGCTTCGTGCGAAGTCCAAAAATTTACTGTTTTTAATCTTCTATTAAATTCAGAATTAATTCCACAAGCATCCATAAAAGCAAGAGCATCGGCAATCTTATCTTCTAGTTCTTTAAATTTTTTAGCTTGGGGACTTTTTTTTATATATCCCAAGTTCCACAAATGAACATTTTTTAAATCGGCAAATCCTCCATGGCAAAAGGCTCTTATTAAATTTAATGTGGAAGCAGCCTGAGAATATGCTTTAAATAATCTTTTGGGATCTGGCTTTCTTGCTTTTTCACTAAATTCTATTCCATTAATATTGTCCCCTAGGTAACTTGGTAATTCTTTATTTCCTTTTTTTTCAGTTGGAGAAGTTCTTGGTTTAGAAAACTGTCCCGCAATTCTTCCAACTTTAATAACAGGTAAAGAAGCAGAATAAGTTAAAACCAAAGACATTTGTAATATAACTTTAAAAGTGTCTCTTATATTATCTGGATTAAATTCAGCAAAACTTTCTGCGCAATCCCCTCCTTGCAACAAAAACGCTTTGCCATCAACAACATTTGATAATTGTTCTTTCAAATGCCTTGTTTCTCCAGCAAATACTAGTGGAGGAAACTTCCTTATTTTACCAAGAACCATATTAAGCTCTTTTTCATCCTTATACTTAGGAATATGTTTTACTGGGTAGTTTCTCCAACTATTTAATTTCCATTTTTTCATAATACAACTCTAAGATGTATATATAGATCAGATATTATAAAAGTAAATTTGTTTTTTATTAAGTGTTATTTATTCAACTGTTACTGATTTTGCTAAGTTTCTAGGTTTATCAATATCACAATTTTTCAGTAAAGCGACGTGATACGCTAAAAACTGAATTGGAATGCTTAACAAAAAAGAATTTATAGTAGAATTTGTTTTTGGTATTTTAAATTTAAATCTAATATTTTCATTTGTAGTTTCAGAAGCATCATCAGTAATCATTATTACTTTTCCTCCTCTAGCAATCACCTCTTGCATGTTTGATACGGTTTTTTCAAAAAATCTATCTTTTGGCGCCAAAACAATTACCGGCATTCCATCCTCTATTAAGGCAAGAGGCCCATGTTTCATTTCGCCAGCAGCATAACCTTCGGCATGTATGTAAGATAATTCTTTTAACTTAAGGGCTCCTTCCATAGCAATAGGATAGGAATAGCCTCTTCCTAAATACATAGTACCTTTTGCTGTAATAAAATCTCTTGCTATTACCTGAATATCATTTTGTTTAGATAGTGTTTCTTTAATTAAATCTGGAAGTTTTATAAGATCTAAGATCAATTTTTTATATTTTTCTATGTCAATATCGTTTCTCTCCCTAGATATTTTCAAAATTAACAAATAAAGAACAAGCATTTGACCTAGAAATGCTTTGGTAGATGCTACGCCTATTTCGGGTCCAGCATGAATAGGTAAAACAAAATCTGATAATCTTGCTATGGAACTTTCAGTAACATTAACAATGCCACAAGTTTTAATATTATTTTTTTTACATTTTTCAAGCGCAGCATAGGTGTCGGCTGTTTCGCCAGATTGGGATACGAAGATATAAAGGTCATTTGAGTTTAATTTCACATTTCTGTATCTAAATTCTGAGGCTATATCTGCTTCAGTATCTATAGATGTGAATTCTTCGATCCAATACTTTGCCATTAAACACGAATGATAAGCTGTACCACATGCGATTAATCTGATTTTATTTATTTTTCTTGGATCAATAGGTAAATTATAAATATTTATTTCTTTGCGTGTTTTATCCAAATACTCGTTGATACATTTTTTTGTTGTGGACGATTGTTCGTCTATTTCTTTTGACATAAAGTCTTTGAAGTCACCTTTGTCAGCAACATTATCTTCATTAGATAATTCAAAAATTTCTTTGTTAATTTTTTTTTTTTCAGAATTGTAAAATTCTACTTTTTCTTTATAAAGCAAACAGAAATCACCATCGTCTAAATAAGAAATTTTATTAGTCATTGTTTTAAGTGCGTAGGAATCAGAACCAATAAAATTTTCATTATGTCCATAGCCTACTGCTAATGGACTTCCTCTTCTTGCTCCAACAACAACATTTTTAAAATCTTTAAATATAACTCCTAAAGCAAAACTTCCTTCAAGTTTTTCTAAAGTTTTATGAATACAATTTATCAAATCATCTGATTTTAAAAAATCAGTTAAAATTACGGTTATAACTTCAGTATCTGTTTGTGATTTAAATTTATACCCTTTATTAATATATTCTTGCCTTAGCTTATCTGAATTTTCAATTATGCCATTATGTACAACTGATACAACTTCTGAAGAATGTGGATGTGCATTAATTTTGTTTGGAATTCCATGTGTCGCCCATCTAACATGGCCTATTCCAAGATCTCCGTCTGAAGGGTTTTGAAAAAGAATTTTTTCTAATTTATCAACTCTCCCAGAACATTTTTTTTCATTAATTTCGCCTCTGCTAATAGTTGAAATACCAGCTGAATCATAACCTCGATACTCCAATTTCTTTAATGCCCCAATGATGCTCGAAGATACAGATTTATTACTAACTATTCCTACTATTCCACACATTATTTTTTTCTTTTATAATTTTTAATTTCAACCTGTGAAGATCTTGTTAAAGCTAAAGCATTTTTTTTCACATTTTTTGTTATAACCGATCCAGCTCCTACAACGCTATTTTTATTAATTGTTATGGGAGCGACTAAAGAAGCATTAGATCCTATAAAAACTTTATCCTTTATATTTGTTTTGCTTTTTTTAATTCCATCATAATTGCATGTGATTGTTCCTGCTCCTATATTAACATTTTTACCTAATAAAGAATCGCCTATATAAGATAAATGATTTACTTTTGATCCTTTGCCAATTTTGCTTTTCTTAACTTCAACAAAATTTCCAACTCTTGAACCTGATTTTAATATCGTGCCAGGCCGTATTCTTGCATAAGGTCCAATGCTTACATTATTTTCTATTTTTACATTCTCTAAATGTGAAAATGAAAAAATTTTAACATTGTTTTGAATTTTTACTTTTTCTTTAATTACAACATAGGGATCTATTCTTACATTTTTTCCTATTTTAGTATCTTTAGAGAAAAAGACTGTTTCGGGAGCTATCATTTTAACTCCTTGTTTTGTAAATTTTTTTCTTAAATTCTCTTGTAAATTTGTTTGTTTCATCTATTAAGATTTCTTATATTAGACTAATAATGTTCTTTAATTCACAAATTATTTCTTATTAATACTTTTAAATGAGTCAAAAACTAACAATAATATTTGATCTTGATGGAACTTTAGTAGATACAGCTCCAGATCTTCTAAACGCACATAACCATGTAATGAAAAAATTTGGTTACAGCTCAAGGAATCTTGATGAAATAAAAAATCTTGCAGGCAAAGGAGCTGCTGTAATGATTGGTAGGTCTATATGGGAATCTGCAAAAAAAGAATTTTCTTCTATTGATGATCAAAAAACCAAAAATGAAATGATAGATGAGTTTATTAACTATTATGGGAAAAATATTGTTGTAAAAAGTAAACTTATAAATGGAGTTTATGAATTTCTTAAATGGGCAAAGTCAAAAAATATATCTATGGGGGTGTGCACAAATAAACAAGAACATTTAGCTGTAGATTTATTAAAGAAAATAAAAATTTATGATTTTTTTGAATACGTTGCTGGTAGAAATACTTTTGAATACTGTAAACCTGACCCTAGACATATTACCAACATGATAAAAATTATGAATGGGAACGTCAAAAAAAGTTTGATGGTTGGTGATAGCGAAAATGACGCCGAAGCTGCAAAGTCAGCTGGTATTTCAATGATACTTTTGGAGAATGGTTATACCGATAAGAAAACTGAACAAATTTATCACAACCACTTGATTAAAGATTTTACTGGTATTGAAAAAATAGTTATCAATTATTTAAATGATTGATTTAAATCTTTTTTTTGCTTTAGTAAGCTTCTATTTTGTCATGTATGTAACTCCTGGGCCTAATAATGCTATGGTTCTTACATCGGGAATAAAATTTGGTTTTTCAAAAACCGTTCCTCATATGGGTGGAATAACAATAGGACATGTTTTGCAGGTAGTTTTAGTTTGTCTTGGCCTCGGCAAGTTATTTCAAATATTTCCACTAATTCAAAATATACTTAGAATAATATGTGCATTATACCTTTTATATCTTGGCTATAAAATTATTGGATCCTTTAGCAAAATCAAAGATGATGACTCAAGACCTTTAAAATTTTATGAAGCAGCACTGTTTCAACTTGTAAATCCAAAGGCATGGACTATTTCTACTATGGTAGCATCAGGTTTTTTGCCAACGGATGAAAAATTAATAATTTCAATTCTTTTTATTTCAATAACAGCTTTAATTATTTGTCCTATATCAATATCTATTTGGGCTGGTTTTGGTTCTGGAATTAGAAATTTAGTTAAAAATAATAAGAAAAAAGCAATTGTAGAGTACTTTTTGGCTATATTACTTTTAATAACTGCCATTTTGATTGTAATAGATAAATAATTTATTATTAGTATTAAAAAAATTTAAGGAGATATTTTGATATTACATAAAGTAAAAGTTTATCCATCAAAAAGTAAATTAAATAAAAAAAAACAACTTGCTTGGAAAATTGCAGAAATAGCTAGTGACAATGCTAAATTAAACAAAGAAGCAATTGAAATGGTCATCAATAGAATTATAGATAATGCCTCTGTTGCTATTGCTTCATTAAATAGAAAGTCTGTTATTTCTTCAAGAGAAATGGCATTAAAACATCCAAAAAAAAATGGGGCTACTATATTTGGTATTAATTCTAAATTAAAATTTGATTGCGAATGGGCAACATGGTCAAATGGGACTGCGGTTAGAGAATTAGATTTTCATGATACTTTTTTAGCTGAAGACTACAGTCATCCAGGTGATAACATTCCTCCACTTATAGCCGTAGCTCAACAAAAGAAAAAAAGTGGTTTAGATTTGTTAAGAGGAATAATTACTTCTTATGAGGTTCAAGTAAATTTAGTAAAAGGAATTTGTTTACATAAGCATAAAATTGATCATGTAGCGCATTTGGGCCCTAGTGTTGCAGCAGGTATTGGTTCAATGTTAAAACTAAATACTGAAATAATATATCAAGCTATCCAACAAGCTCTGCATACAACTATATCTACAAGACAATCTCGAAAAGGAGAGATCTCCAGCTGGAAAGCTTACGCACCTGCACATGCTAGTAAATTGGCTATTGAAGCCATTGATAGATCGATGAGGGGAGAAGGCGCACCAAGTCCAATTTATGAAGGAGAAGATAGTGTTATTGCAAGAATCCTTGATGGAAAAAAAGCTTTTTATAAAGTACCATTGCCAAGAAAGAATGAAGAAAAAAAAGCTATACTTGAAACATACACAAAAGAATATTCCGCAGAATATCAAGCTCAAGCATTGATAGATATTGCAAAAAAATTAAATAAAAAAATTAAAAATTTAAAAAAAATTAAAAAAATAGATATACATACAAGTCACCATACGCACAATGTAATTGGTACTGGCGCAAATGATCCTCAAAAAATGAATCCAAACGCAAGTAGAGAAACTTTGGATCACTCCATAATGTACATTTTTGCAGTAGCACTTGAAGATGCTGAATGGCATCATATAAAATCTTATACAAAAAAAAGATCAAATAAAAAAAGTACAATTAAATTGTGGAGATCAATAAAAACTCATGAAGATAAAAAATGGACAAAAAAATATCATGACCCAAACTCAAAAAATAAATCTTTTGGTGCAAAAGTTATAGTTACTCTAAGAAATGGTAAAAAAATAATAGAAAGTATAAATAGAGCGGATGCCCATCCTTACGGCCAAAGACCTTTTGAAAGAGAAAATTATATTAACAAATTTTTTAACTTAACTGATAAAATATTAAGTAAAAAAGAAAGTTTAAGATTTTTAAAAATAGTAAAAAATTTAAAAAAATTAAAATCAGGTGAATTATTTAAGTTAAATATTGAAGTCAGTAAAAAATATTTAAAAAAAAATAATGCTAAGGGTATTTTTTAATAAATAAAAACTAAAAATGCGTATATAGTAATATTATAGTTTATGACTGAAAATAAAAATAGACAATTGTTTAGACCTTTTGGCCCTAGTGTTGGCAAAACATCTATACCAAATGATGTTGTTGAAAAAATAAACAAATATGTCGATGACTTAATAAAAGATGATTTAAGAGCTAACAAACAAGATGCTGGTCCAAACCTAGCAGGAAATGTCAAACAAGAATTTGACCTGGATCAAAAATTTGCAAAGGAATGTGGATGGATTGAGTTTTTAAGCAAAGAATGTGCCTACTGGATAAGAGAATCTACTGGTAAAAAAATGACAAAGTTTCATTTGATAGGTACATGGATAGTAAGACAATTCCAAAATGAATATAACCCTTTACATTATCATGGTGGACATGTTTCAGGTGTCGGTTATCTAAAGGTACCCAGCAGTTTTGGAGGAACTTTTCAAAAAAATAAAAAAAATAATAATAATGGACAAATTCATTTGGTACATGGATCTAGACAATTTTTATCTGATTGTTTGTTTAAAGTTAAACCAAAAGTTGGCAACTTCTTTTTCTTTCCTAATTACCTAATGCATACTGTTTACCCTTTCTATAATGAAAATGAGGAAAGACGGTCAATTTCGTTTAATGCTTTAATTGATGAAGAAATATATAACGTTTATTCGAGTTAAAAAAATAAATGCATTTTGTTGAAAAAAAACCAGAACAAAAAAGAATTGATTTTGTTCATAAATTATCTTCAAAAAAAATATTAAGATTTCCAGGTGCTTATAATCCACTAACAGCCAAATTGATTGAAGAAATTGGTTATGATGGCATATATGTTTCAGGTGGAGTTATGTCTAACGATTTAGGATACCCTGACATTGGTTTAACAACGCTAAAAGATGTGAGTGTTAGATCTAATCAAATTGCAAGGGTTTCTAACCTCCCAACAATTGTTGATATTGATACTGGTTTTAAATCTTGTGAAGAAACAATTAAAACTTTTGAAAAATTTGGAATTGCTGCAGTACATATTGAAGACCAAATAGAAAGAAAAAGATGTGGTCATTTGGATAATAAAGAACTTATATCAAAAGAAGAAATGATAAAAAAAATTAAAAAATGTGTGAATTCTAGAAAAGATCCTAATTTTAAAATAATTGCAAGATCAGATGCTAAAAATGTTGAAGGTTTAGAAAAAATGATTGAAAGGTGTAAATCTTATATTGAGGCAGGAGCCGATATAATTTTTCCTGAGGCTTTAAAAGATGAAAAAGAATTTGAAATAGTTAGAAAATCTTTAAATTGTTATCTTTTAGCTAATATGACTGAATTTGGTAAGTCTAAGCTGCTGAATTATAAAGAATTAGAAAACCTAGGACTTAACATTGTAATTTATCCAGTAACCACTCAAAGATTAGCCATGAAAAGTGTTGAGGATGGATTAAGAGCTATTTTTGCCGATGGACACCAAAACAATATTATTGATAAAATGCAGACTAGAAAAAGATTATATGATTTAGTCGACTATGAAAAATATAACTCTCTAGATGAAAAAATATATAATTTTAATACTGACGGACATGAATAATGAACGATGAAATTAAAAAAGGCCTGTTAGGTATTGTTGTTGATGAAACAACCGTTTCTCAAGTAATGCCTGATATCAATTCTCTAACCTATAGGGGTTATGCTGTTCAAGACCTTTGTGAAAAATGTATTTTTGAAGAAGTAGCCTATCTAATTTTAAATGGAGAACTTCCTAATAAAAAACAATTAAAAAAATTTATTAAAAATGAAAGATCAGAGAGAAATCTTTCAAAACAGATATTAAACGATATAAAAAAAATGCCTAAAACAGCACATCCAATGGATGTTATCAGAACTGCAGTCAGCTTAATGTCTTTGGAAGATAAAGATGTCAGAGATAATTCTCCAACAGCTAACATGAAAAAAGCAATCAGAATATTTGCCAAAACACCTGCTGCTTTATCAGCATATTTTAGAACCAGAAAAGGTAAAAAAATAATCAACCCTAAGAAAAAATTAACTTTTTCAGAAAATTTCTTTTATATGTGTTTTGGTAAAGTGCCTAGTAGAGATATAGTTAAAGCTTTCGATGTATCTTTAATTCTTTATGCTGAACACAGTTTTAATGTATCTACATTTACTGCAAGAACAATAACAAGTAGTTTGTCTGACATTCACGGTGCTATAACAGGTGCAATAGCAAGTTTGAAGGGACCCTTACATGGAGGAGCTAACGAAGAGGTGATGTATATGATGAATAAAATTAAAAAACCTAACAATGCTTTTAAATGGATAAATAAAGCTCTTGATAAAAAAGAAGTTGTTATGGGTTTTGGACATAGAGTTTACAAAAAAGGAGATTCTAGAGTTCCAACTATGGAGAAATATTTCAAAAAAGTTGCAAAAGTTAAGGCAGACAAAAAATTTATTAAAATTTACGACATAGTCAAAAATGTCATGGTTAAAAGAAAAAACATTCATCCGAATGTTGATTATCCAACTGGGCCTACCTACCATTTAATGGGATTTGATACAGACTTTTTTACTCCTATTTTTGTTATGTCAAGAATTACTGGTTGGTCAGCCCACATTATGGAACAACATGCTGCTAATAAGTTAATCAGACCTCTTTCTAAATATAGTGGCGAATCTCATCGTAAAGTAATGCTTCTAAATCAAAGATAGACTTTATTTTTTTTTGATTCTTGCAAAACGTTCAAAAAGTATTTTAATTTCGTATTGTTTATTGGATGAAAACTCATCTATAGCTTTTTTAACACCTGGCGCATAAGATAAATTGTAATCATCACATAAAACTATTCCATTATTATTAATTACTATTTTGCAGTTATTTAAATCGTTTTTTACAGTTTCATAACTATGGCCACCATCAAGAAAAACATAGT
Source organism: uncultured Pelagibacteraceae bacterium (assembly GCA_902566775.1). Lineage (GTDB taxonomy): Bacteria > Pseudomonadota > Alphaproteobacteria > Pelagibacterales > Pelagibacteraceae > Pelagibacter. The sequence goes on from CACFKF010000004.1 coordinate 48,667, forward strand.
CAACATTGCTTAAATCAATATTGGGCAATATTTTATTTGAGTCTCCCTTTATAATTTCTATATTTTGTTCAAATTTTTTAAGAAGTTTTCTAACAGAAGTTAGACTATATGGGTTTTCTCTTTTAATGTATCGATAATAAAACTGTTTTAACGGATTTTTAAAATTTACATTAGGTATAACTTCATGTTTTGATTTTTCATCATAATTGAATATATCTATTCCAATATACCTAAAATTGTCTTTATGAATTTTATATAATAATTCGCAAATATTTCTAGCAGTAACTCCTTGAAAAATTCCTATTTCTAAAAAATTTTTGGGACTTGATTTTGAAATTTCATTCAAAAAAAGATTGCCTATATCTTTTTGCTTTAAACTAGTTTTTCTCCAGTACTTTTTGTAGTTCACTTTTAAGAAAAAGCTTCTGCCCAAGAACCTTGTGTGGAAGCTTTAGAATATTCTGTTGCTCTGCCTTCAAAAAAATTCATATGTTCGACTGCATTAAGCATTGTATCTAGCCATGTTAATGGATTTTTATCAATTTTGTAAATTGGTTCCAACCCAAGCTGTATCAGCCTTCTGTTTCCTATCCATCTAATATAATCTTTAATTTCTTGTGCAGTCAAACCTTCAATTGGACCTTGTTGAAAAGCTAAATCAATAAATGCATCTTCATGAGAAATTATTGTTCTACACGCTTCATAAATTTCTTTTTTTAATTGTGGAGTCCATATTTCAGGCTGTTCTTTAATAAAAGTTTTAAACAACTTAATCATTGAATTGCAATGTAATGTTTCATCTCTAACTGACCAAGTTACTATTTGCCCCATACCTTTCATTTTATTTTGTCTTGGAAAATTTAACAAAATTGCAAAGCTTGCAAATAACTGCAAACCTTCAGTGAAAGCACTAAAAACAGCTATTGTTTTTGCAATATCATGGTGCGATTTTACATCAAAGCCTTGCATATAGTCGTACTTATCTTTCATCTCTTTATATTTCAAAAAAGCTGAATACTCAGTTTCTGGCATTCCAATTGTATCTAACAAATGTGAATATGCTGCTATATGAACTGTTTCCATTGCTGCAAAAGCTGACATCATCATTAATACTTCTGTTGGTTTAAAAACATTCATGTAGTGTCTAATATAACAATTACTCACTTCAACATCCGCTTGAGTAAAAAATCTAAATATTTGAGTTAATAAATTTTTTTCTTCAGGCTTAAGATTTTTTTGCCAGTCTCTTACATCATCTCCTAAAGGAACTTCTTCAGGGAGCCAATGAATTCTTTGTTGAGTTAACCATGCATCATAGCACCATGGATATCTAAAAGGTTTATAAACAGGATTTCCAATTAACAATCCCATTTTTTTTGGATTATTTAAAATTATTTGAGATTTTTTCAATTTTTCTACTGACATGATAAACATTCTTCATACTCAGGTTCTGAATTTTCCTTATTTTTGTACATATTTAACTCTACATCAGTAGAAGAGCCACTATTTATATTCTCGGCTCTTTGTATAGATTTTGATCTACAATAATAAAGACTTTTTAGACCCTTTTTCCATGCTTGAAAATGAATTTGATGTAATTCTTTCTTATGAACATCTGCAGGTAAAAATAAATTTATAGATTGTGCTTGAGATATATAAGGAGTTCTGTCTGCACCAAGTTCTACTATCCATTTTTGGTCTAATTCAAAAGCAGTCTTAAAAACATCTTTTTCTTCTTTTTTTAAAAAATCTAAATGCATAACCGAACCCTGGTTTGTTGTTATGCTTGACCAAATTTCGTCTGTATTTTTATTATATTTTTCCAATATTTTTTCTAAATATTTATTTTTTACATTGAATGAACCAGACAAAGTTTTATGCGTATAACTATTAGCCGCAATAGGCTCTACCCCAGGTGAAGTGCCACCACAAATAATTGATATCGAAGCTGTAGGAGCAATTGCGGTTTTATTTGAAAATCTCTCTTTTATACCATATTCTTCAGCATCAGGACATGCTCCTCTTTCTTCAGCAAGTTCTTTTGATGCTACATCAACTTTATTTTGAATATTTTTAAATATTTTATTATTCCAAACTTTGCTCATGACTGACTCGAGAGGAATATTTTTTTTTTGAAAATAGGAATGCAAACCCATAACTCCTAAACCAACACTTCTTTCTCTCATAGCTGAATAAGTTGCATCGCTGAATTGATCTGGTGCATTATCTATAAAATCAGTTAACACATTGTCTAAAAATCTCATTACGTCATTAATGAAATTCTCATCATTTTCCCATTCATCATATTTTTCAATATTTAATGAAGACAAGCAACAAACAGCCGTACGGTCTCTTCCGTCTTTATCAACCCCTGTAGGAAGTGTAATTTCGCTGCAAAGGTTTGAGGTTTTGACATTTAATCCAGCAAGTTTATGGTGTTGAGGTATTAATCTATTAACTGTATCGATAAAAATCATATAAGGCTCTCCAGTTTCTATCCTTGCTGTTAAAAGTCTAATCCATAAATTTCTTGCTGAAACTGTTGATTGAACAACTCCATCTTTTGGGCTCTTTAAAGCCCACTGTTCATCCATTTCAACTGCTCTCATGAATGCATCTGATATTAAAACGCCATGATGTAAATTTAAAGCTTTTCTATTTGGATCTCCTCCCGTTGGTCTTCTCATTTCAATAAATTCTTCTATTTCGGGATGATCAATCGGAATATAGCATGCTGCAGAACCTCTTCTCAACGAACCTTGACTGATTGCCATTGTTAAAGAATCCATAACTTTAATAAAAGGAATAATTCCGGATGTCTTTCCTACTCTTCCAATTTTTTCTCCAATGGATCTTAAGTTTCCCCAATAACTACCTATTCCACCTCCTCTTGCAGCAAGCCAAACATTTTCACTCCAAAGATCTAGTATTCCATCTAAACTGTCACTTGCTTCGTTTAAAAAACATGAAATTGGCAAACCTCTTTTAGTGCCACCATTCGACAGAACTGGCGTTGCAGGCATAAACCATAAATTGCTTATGTAGTTATAAATTCTTTGTGCATGTAGGTTGTTGTCTGCATAGTAACTTGCCACTCTTGCAAACAAATCTTGGTATGATTCATTGGCGCCCAGGTATCTATCACTCAAAGTTGCTTTTCCAAAATCAGTAAGATTTGAATCTCTTGACCTATCTATTTTGATTGTTATTCCTTTTTCGTTCTGAAATAGTTCTGTTTCATTGTTTAATGAAAATAAATCTGGTCTTTTTTCAATAGTATTTTGTGGGCTTTTAGGGTTATATTCGGAGACAGCTTTTCTTATTGCTTGAGATAGAACTTTATTCATACTCCCTTTATACGTTTTTATTAAAAAACAACTATATGTTGTGTGTAATAGTGTTAATTATACTAGATAATCAATTAAATCAACAGAACATTTATAGAACATTAAAAAAATTAATCAATCAAAAAATTAACTAAATAAATAGATAAAAAACTATAAAAACAAACAAATGTCGACCAATATAAAAATAAATTCTAATGGCTTTAGAGAATATGACGCTAGGTGGTTGTATAAAAAGGATATCAATTTACTAGGTTTGGAAAATCTAGGTAAAGGATTAGGAACTCAAATAATAAAAAAAACAAAAAAGAAAAATCCAAGAGTTATTGTTGGGCACGATTATAGATCTTATAGTGAAGAAATAAAATCTGCTCTAAAAAAAGGATTAATTTCTACAGGATGCAATATTGAAGATATAGGATTGTCTTTATCTCCTACTGTTTATTTTGCTCAATTTAATTTGAATGCTGATGCTGTTGCTATGGTTACAGCTAGTCACAATGAAAATGGTTGGACTGGAGTTAAAATGGGTATTGAAAAAGGTTTAACATATGCTCCTGAGGAAATGGAAGAATTAAAAGATATAACTCTAAATCAAAAATTTTCTGAAGGAAAAGGAAGCGAAAAACAGATTGATGGATTTCAACAAATATATAAAAATGATTTAATCAAAAAGAATAAAATTAAAAAAAAAATCAAAGCTGTAGTTGCTTGCGGAAATGGTACAGCTGGGATATTTGCCCCCGATATACTAAGAAGTATTGGTTGTGAAATAATAGAATTAGACTGTAATTTAGATTACACTTTTCCAAAATACAATCCAAATCCTGAAGATTTAAAAATGCTTCATGCTATTAGTAAAGCTGTGAAAGATAATAATGCTGATATAGGTTTTGGATTTGATGGAGATGGAGATCGTGTTGGAGTAATCGATAACAAAGGAAATGAAATATTCTCAGATAAAATTGGATTATTAATAGCAAGAAATTTATCCTCTAAATACAATAATTGTAAATTTGTTGTCGATGTAAAATCAACTGGCCTTTATGCAAAAGATAAAATTCTTTTGAAAAACAATTGCGAAACAATATACTGGAAAACAGGCCATTCACATATTAAAAGAAAAGTTAATAAAGAAAAAGCATTGGCAGGATTTGAGAAAAGTGGTCATTTCTTCTTTAATCAACCATTAGGTTATGGTTATGACGATGGAATTAATTCAGCAATTCAAGTTTGCCATTTATTAAATAATGAAGATAAAAGTTTAAATGAAATTGTTAATGAATTGCCTATTACCTATCAAACTCCTACTATGGCCCCTTTTTGTAAAGATGAAGAAAAGTATCAATTGGTTGAAGATCTAGTTAAGAAAATTAATAAATTTAAAGAAGAAAAAATAAAAATAGATGATCAAACAATTGCTGAAGTACTTACTGTAAATGGAGTTAGATTTTCTTTTGAGGATGGATCATGGGGTTTAATTAGAGCTTCATCAAACAAACCTTCATTGGTTGTGGTTACAGAAAGCCCTACTTCAGACAGCAGAAAGAAAAAAATATTTTATTTTATTGATGATTTGCTTCAGAAAACTGGAAAAATTGGTGAGTACGATCAAAAAATTTAAAAATTAAAATAATTATATAAGAATTTTGTAGCTACTATTAATAAAAAAAATCCAAATAGTCTATTAACTATATTTTTATCAATTTTATGCATCATGTTTGCTCCTATCTTAGCCATAAAGGTTGTTATTGGCACAATAATTAAAAACGCAGGTATGTTTATAAACCCAATGCTTAAAGGTAAATTTGCGTTTAAATAAGTGCCAGAAATAAAAAAACCTAAAGCTCCAGATAAAGCAATTAAAAAACCAATAGCAGCTGCGGTTCCTATCGCATTATTTATTGAAAAACCTAGGTGTTTTAGTACTGGAACATTCATTATTGCTCCACCAATACCCATAAGTGAAGAAACGAAACCAGAAAGAAGACCTAAAATTATTTTTGAAAACAATGTAAATTTTTTTTTTATTTCTTTTTTTTCTTTTATAAAAAAAATATTTAATGCAAAAAAGTAAAGGGCAATACTGAAAAATAGTACTAGTAATTTAGTATGTAAATTTGCCGAAATTACAGTTCCTATGGCCACACCTATTACAACAAAAAAACCATAGCTTCTTACTATAGAAAAATCTACTGCTCCATGTTTGTAATGTGTAAAAACTGACATAACCGCTGTTGGTACTATTATTGAAAATGAAGTACCAATTGCTAGATGCATAATAAAAGAAGACTCAATATTTAATGCTTGAAAAATATAATAAAACATTGGAACTGTAATTATTCCACCGCCTATTCCAAAAAAACCAGCTAGGAATCCAGCTACTAGTGCTGTTGATATCATTAACAATATAAAGAAAAAATATTCACTTGAAACTATTGAGCTAATCAATTTGACCTTCTAAATGTGCTTGGGGAGCCAATTTAACTTTATCCATTATATGGTCTATTTTTTTTACATCCGCGTCTCTAACACACATATTTTTACTCAAATATCTTTTCCAAAAATTAGAACCAGTTTGTCCATGAAAAAGTCCAATCGTATGTCTCATAATTTGATTTAATCTAGTACCTTTTTTAATTTCATTTTTTACATATGGAATTAGATTTTCAATTATTTCTTGTCTAGAAGAAATTTTATCATTATCAAATATTTCTTTTTCAATATCTGCCAAAATATAAGGAGAGTGATATACCGTTCTACCGAGCATAACTCCATCTACCTTGTTTAAATGATTTTTAATTTGATCTGTTGAAGAAATTCCACCGTTAATGATAATTTCTAAATCTTTAAAGTCTTTTTTAAGTTTATATACCATTTCATATTTTAACGGAGGAATGTTTAAATTTTGTTTTGGAGTAAATTTACCAAGCATTGCTTTTCTTGAATGAATAATAAAAGTTTTAACTCCAGTAGATTTTAAAGTTTTAATAAAATTAAATAAACTTTCATAATCTTCTACATCATCATAACCAATTCTAGTTTTAACAGTAACAGGTAACTTAGTTTTAGCACACATTTCACTTAAACATTCAGCAACTAAAATTGGTTCTTTAATTAAACAAGCACCAAATTTATTTTTTTGAACTTTTTTGCTTGGGCAACCTAAGTTTAAATTAATTTCGTCATAACCAAAATCTTCTCCAATTCTTGATGCATTAGCTAGCAATTTAGGAGATGAACCTCCTAATTGAAGAGCTACTGGTTTTTCTCTTATATTAAAAGATAGTAATTTTTTTTTATCTCCTCTGTCTATTGCTTCAGAAACAATCATTTCCGTATAAAGCAAAACATTCTTACTTATTAATCTTAAAAAAAAGCGCTCGTGCCGATCCGTACAGTCCATCATCGGTGCAACGCAAACTTTCCTATCCATGGTGAGATTTTATAATATATTTTTAGCTATTTGTAGCTTCAGTATCTTCTTTGTTATCAGTGTTTTCTTGAGCTTCTTCTTCTTTTAAATTTTCTAGCGAAAGATCATTATTTTCTGATTCTTCAGGATTGTCTTGTGTTTTCTGCTCAGCAGTTCCTTTTAATTCTTCTAGATCTTCTTTTGAAACTTGAATTTTTTCAGGAATTTTTCTAGCTCTTTTAGATGGTAGTATCGGAGTTCCGCTTTTTGATATTTCTCCTTTATATAAGTTTTCAAAATCATCTCCTACATCTTCATCTTCTTCTGAAGTATCATCAACTTGTTCAACATGCTTTCTTAACTTATAAACAGCGCTTTCCTCTAAATCAGGAACTTTTACATTTTCAATAGCAATTTCTCTAAGAGCAATTACTGTATTTTTATCATCATCTCTATCGATGGTTGGTTCAATTCCAGAATTTAGCTGTGTTGCTCTTTCTTTTGCTACTAAAACTAATTCGTAAGGACTTTCTACTTTATCTATACAATCTTCTACTGTTACTCTTGCCATGCGGGTTGTTTATATTGAGCCTTATTAAAAATCAAGTTTTATTTTGTAATACAGGTTTGTAGTGTCTTTGAAAAATGAGAACTATGACTATCGAAATTGCTATATAAATTGAACAAAAAATAGCAATATTTTCTATTGAATATCCTAAATCAATTAATATTCCAAAAACTGCAGTAGCTAAAGCTGTAGAAAAAACCATAAAAGAACCCGTTAGAGCTTTAATGGATCCCAAATGATTTAAACCATAAATTTCAGCCCAGAATGAAATCATTAAAACGTTTGTTAAACCATTTGAAATACCCATAAGTCCCATAAAAACAAAAACTGTATAAGGATGATCAAATATTGCTAATACAATTAAACTAAATAATAAAGGAACATTTAAATATGGAAAAACTTTTCTACTGGTAAATTTATCAACCAAAAAACCAGAAAAAAATAAAGTTACTACAGTAAGTATTGAATAAACCATAAATGATTGTGCCATAGAAAATTTTCCCCAATCTTTAGATTCAATAATGAATGTTTGATTAATAACTATACCAGTAATTATAAATGAAGATGCAAGCATAGCTGGCAAAATAGAATAAAATTTAAAATCTCTTAGTACCTCTTTTCTTGTCCAGCTTTTGATCGAGTCGATAACTTTGTTGTCATTTTTTCCATTTTTATTTTCTCTTGAAAATATGCTTATCTCTTTGACTGTAAGATATGTAAAGATTGGTAATAACAATATAATTAAAATTGAAAATCCTAGCCATAAATCTCTCCAGTATATAAATGTCAGAAGATAAACTACAATTATTGGTAGTAAAAATTCTCCAAAAGACATCCCTACCCAAATGTAACTTAATGCTTTGCCTCTGTTTTGATTAAAAAATCTACTAGTCGCAACTGATGCAGTGTGAGCCATTAATCCTTGGCCTGATAATCTTAAAAAAAATATACCCATAGCCAAAAAAATTATTCCATTAACAAATGAAAAAAAAAGTGATGCAAGGCTTAAAAAAATAACAACTAGTAAAGAATAATTAACTAACTTTAAATCATCAATTTTCTTTCCCACCCATATTAACGCTAAACTGCTACATAAAGTAGCTATTCCATAAATAGATCCAAATTCTGCGTTAGTAATATTTAATTCTTCCCTAATATCAGAATTAAATAAACCAATAAAAAAGCTCTGCCCTATGCTGGAAAAAAAAGTAAAAACAAAACCAAAAATTATTATTTTGAAATTAGATCTAACTATATCTATAATCATTATATGAGTTGCAAAGTTGCTTTTATTGGTCTTGGTGTCATGGGATACCCGATGGCTGGATATATATCAAAAGCTGGACATAATGTAACTGTTTATAATCGAACAACTGCAAAAGCAGACAAATGGCTTACTGAATGTAAAGGAGCAAAAGCAGAAACTCCTGCAAAAGCTGCTGATGGAGCTGATTTTATTTTTACATGCGTAGGTAATGACAACGATCTAAGAGAAGTAACTTTTGGAGATAATGGAATTTTTAAAACAATTAAAAAAGGAGCAGTCTACATTGATAACACTACAGCTTCAGCAACGATAGCAAGAGAAATTTATGATTACGCAAAAAAAAATGGTTTTGGATTTCTAGATGCCCCTGTTTCAGGTGGTCAAGCTGGAGCAGAAAATGGAGCTTTAACAGTAATGATTGGTGGTGATCAAGAAGATTTTGATAAAGCTAAAGATAAAATCGATTGCTACAGTAAAAAAATGAAATTGCTTGGTAAAGCGGGTAATGGACAACTGGCCAAAATGGTAAATCAAATATGTATTGGTGGACTTGTTCAAGCTTTATCTGAAGGAATAAATTTTGGAATTAAAGCAGGTTTAAATATGGAAGATGTTATTGAGGTTATATCTAAAGGTGCTGCCCAATCTTGGCAAATGGACAATAGATATAAAACAATGATTGATGATAAATTTGAATTTGGCTTTGCTGTAGATTGGATGAGAAAAGATTTAAAAATTGCACTAGATGAAGCTAAAAAAAATAATTCTTTATTACCTATAACTGAAATAGTTGATCAATATTATGGCGACGTTCAAAAATTAGGTGGTAATAGATGGGATACATCAAGCTTAATTAGAAGGTTAAGAAAATAAAACTGTATGCAACCAGCATACTACGAAGATTTTAAAGAAATAAAAAAAAAAATTTGGTTAATGTTAGATGATGCTGTGACCAATAGAAGTTCAACATTTAGAATTCCTGTTTTTGTTTGTGGAGATCAAAAAGATTTTGATGGAAGAATTGTAGTTCTTAGAAAATCTGATCAATCAAATAGTCTTCTTCAATTTCATAGCGATATTAGATCAGAAAAAATAACTAAATTAAAAAATAATAAAAATGCCTCTATGCTTTTTTATGATAAGGAAGAAAAAATCCAAGTAAGACTAAAAGTTGAATGTATTATTAATCACAACAATAAAATAACAAAAGAGTCTTGGTCTAAAACAGGTCATATCAGTAGAAAATGTTATTTGGTAGATAATGGACCTGGAACAGAGTCTCAAGCTCCAACATCAGGATTAAAACCTGAATTTGATAATTACGAATTTACTATGGAACAAAGTGAACAAGGTTATAAAAACTTTACAGTTATTCAATGTAAAATCAAAAGTATTGAATGGCTTTATTTAGCTGCCAAAGGTCATCGTAGAGCCAGATTTGACTTAGATAATAATAAAGAATATTGGCTTGTACCTTAGATAAATGATTACAAAATTTATTTTTTATTTATCCCTAATAATTTTAGGAATGTTTGCTATGAGATTTGGGATAATTCAAATAAGACAATATAAACAAGGCAAAACTAAAATTAAAAAGAAATTTCTTGAACAAATTGCTTTTGGAATTTTTTTTATAATAATTTTAGGATTAATAATTTATTCTATTAATGATCTTCTTTTTAATTAATAATTTTAAAATCTATTTAAAAAAATTTATCCAACCGCTTTTTTGATGATTAAAGTTAAATAAACTTGGATGAATAATTTCCGCAAAAATTTCTAATGATTCTACGAGTCTTGGGCCTGGTCTGTTAAAAAATTGGTTGCCATCAACAACAAAAAATTCCTTATCTTTAAATGCTTTTAAATTGTTCCATTTACTTTCTTTAATCAGTAAATTTTCCACCTCATCTTTAGTTTTTTCAATATTATACCCACAAGGTAAAAAAATAATAATTTCAGGGTCATAACTTTTAATTTCTTCAAAGTTTATCCAGTGTGAGTCTTTTCCTGACTTTCCAAAAATATCTTCGCCTCCAGATATTTTAACCATTTCAGGAATCCAATTTCCTGCTGCCATTAAGGGTTCAATCCACTCAATACAAGCTACAGTTCTCTTTTTTTTTTTTGAACTTTTAATCTGAATATTTTTTACTCTTTGTTCTAGCGGTTTAATTAAACTTTCAGTAGTTATCAGATCTAAATTAAGTCCTTTGGCAACTTTTTTTATATCATCAAAAACCTCACCCAAAGTATTTGGCTGAAGAGAAATTATTCTAGTTTTTTCGTTAAGATGTTTGTTAACTATTTCTTCAACTTCTGTTAGGCTTACTGCACACACTTCACAATGTGCCTGAGTTATAACTAGGTCAGGCTCTAATTTTTTTAATTCTTTAATGTCTACTTTATAAACAGATAATGAGTTTTCTAAAATTGTATTAATTTGTTTATGAATTTCTCTACTTGTGCCTTCAACTTTTATTTTAGGTGAAGTTAATTTTATAATCTTATTCAAATCTTTTGGGTAATCACATTCATGTGATCTTCCAACAATTAAATCTTTCTTGCCTAAGAAAGCAACAATTTCTGTAGCACTTGGTATTAAAGTAACAATTTTTCTCATTAATTAAATAAGAATTATAAATATTTTTTTCATTTTTTCAAACTAGCATCAAGATAAGTATGAATATAATCAAACCAATTATAGGAACAAAGAAATGTTGCATATTCTTATTCTACCACGATCCCTAAAAATTTTTTCATGATGTCTTTCTAAAATCCCATGGATATTGGAACTTCATAGCCCATATTCCAAGTTTATTAGCCTTTGCAAAATCTTCATCTTCAATAAATTTTGTTGAATATTTTCTATATGCAAAAGCATAACCACTTCGTACTAAAAATTTTGATAGGCTTTCGCCATTCACGAAACATTCTGCCAAGGTTCTTTTATAAACATCTTTGCCTTCGCTGATACATTCAGGTGTGATGTTTCCAATCTTTTTCACTAATAGCTTTTTTGCTAACATGCCACATGCTACTACTTGATCATTTTGCAGGCAAGTTTGTGTTAGTTCAGGCGTATCAATACCTGAAAAACGTATTTTCTCACCGTTTAAAACAATTGTATCACCATCAACAACTTTAAGATTATTTGCTAAAGAAGCATTGCACCACAACAAAAAGGGAAATAAGATTCCTAAAAATTTTTTCATTTATTTTTTCTTTTACGTATTCTTTTATCAATTTCTCTAGCTATAATTAATAATGCAAATACTTGAAGTATTGTCCAAACTAAATCCCAGTTAAAACTCATAAAATATTCTTTAGGTGATCTTTTTTAATTAAGCAGATTTTCTTCCCAAAACTTTAAATTTTTTTTGAAAAACAATTTTCCTTTATCACCACCACCTTTGGCGCCTGTGAACATACATCCGCTTAAATTATAAGGGTCAAAACTGAATTTCAGAGTTCGTAGTGGATCTTCTTTTGACATTTTATAAAAATCTTCTTCAGTTTCCCAACGGTCTACATACTCCAATAAAAAATCCATATAAGACTTGCTCATCTTTCCATCATCTTCAGTGTACCACTTAGGACATTTCCAAAAAATTTGTGCGTACTCCATATCTTCAACTTCATAATTTCCAATGAAATCATGGTGCCATCCTTCTTTAACATCAACTATTATATCTCCACCATTAGCTTTAATTTTATTACCAAGTTCAACACAAGGTTCTGCTCGGGTGTAGTTGTCGGAACCACCTAGAATCATCCATGTTTTTGTTTCTTTTATTGGTTGAGGATTTCTAAACATTCCAACGTCCTCACAATCAGGATATAATGGTTGTGCTGCAGCAAAATATAAATCTTTACTTATAAGTGCATCTCTCATTCTTTTTTCTGATGCTAAAATTGAAACCATTCCACCTCTCGAGCCTCCTTGAATACCAACTTTTTTTATATTGATCTTTGGATTTTTTGACAAATATTCAAGAGCAATAAATGGATCAAGAAATTGTGACCAAATATTTACTGTAAACTGATTTCCGGCTGAACTACCTATTTGATCTCTTGCAGTAAAGTGGTCAATAAACATTGTTGCAATTCCTTTTTTTTGCAATCTCTTGGCCTGGTTTTTATGAAAAACCATCCATTTAGATACAAACTCTTCAGGTCCCCAACTACTATGACTTACCATTACAAGTGGAAATGGACCCTCTCCTTTAGGATATATAATTAATGCTTCAAACTCGCTTGGCGACTCTTTGTGCCAGCCTTCTTGTATAGCGTAAAAATCAAAAGCTCTATACGATTGAATTTTTACCAACTCACTATTTTTAAATTTTTTTTGTAATTTTACCATAAATTTATTAAATGCAAATGCAGGACTTGCAATTAATAAACAAATTAGAATTATAAATATTTTTTTCATTTAGTATCAGGATATAGATTTCGAATATTTTTTCCAGTTCTCTTGATACCGTATTGAGTTTTTTAAAATTGCTTTAACCTCATCATCTGTAACTTTTCTAATAACTCTTCCTGGCGAGCCTACTACAAGGGAGTTATCTGGAATTTCTTTATTTTCGGTTATTAAAGATTTTGCACCTATAACACAATTGTTTCCAATTTTAGCATTATTTAAAATTACAGCTCCTATTCCAATTAAACTATTGTCCCCAATTGTACATCCATGAAGCATAACCATATGGCCAACAGTTACGTTTTTTCCAATCTTTAAAGGATATCCTGGATCAGTATGCAAAACACTTCCATCTTGAATATTTGAACCCTCACCCACATGAATATTTTCAATATCTCCTCTTAAAGTTGCATTAAACCAAATGCTTGTATTTTTTTCTAATGTAACATCTCCTATAATAGTAGCGTTTGGCGCCACCCAATTTTCGCCTAAATTTTTTGGTTTTTTATTTTCTATATTGTAGAACATATATTATATATTATTTTATCATGACGCTTACAAAAACCTCAATATGTGAATTTGGCAAAAAAGCCGATTTTTTTGAGCTTAAATCTACGGAAAACAAGTTAATAAATTTGAATAATATTAAAGGTGAAAATGGTCTTCTGGTTATGTTTATTTGTAACCATTGCCCTTATGTTGTTACAACAATAAAAGATATAGTTGAGACTTCAAAAGAACTAAAAAAATATAAAGTTAATTCAATTGCGATCATGTCTAATGATCCTACAGATTATCCAGAAGACTCTTTCGATAATATGATTAAATTCGCTGAAAAATATAATTTTGATTTTCCTTACGTTTTAGATGAAGATCAAACTATTGGTAAAAAATACGATGCTGTTTGCACTCCTGATTTTTTTGGATTTAATTCAAATTTAGAACTTCAGTATAGAGGAAGAATTTATGAGTTAAATAACAATGTAAGACCTAGGGTTAGAGCAGAAAATAGCAAAAATGAACTTTTGGATTCTATGATTGAAATATCTAAAACTGGCAAAGGTCCCGAAACACAAAATCCAAGCATGGGTTGCAGTATAAAGTGGTTTAAAGATTAATGTATTTGGTTGTTACAAGATCTTTTCCTCCAGAATTAGGAGGGATGCAAAATTTAATGTGGGGCTTAACAAATTCTATTTCAAAATACAATTTAACAAAAGTATTTGCTGATTATCAAGAAAATCATAAAGAAGTTGATGATAGTGTTTCATTTTCTATAGAAAGAGTTGGAGGGGCAAAATTAATAAGAAAATATAGAAAAGCTTATTTAGTAAATGAATTTATTAATAAAAATAAAAAGGTTGAATGTATCATTGCTGATCATTGGAAAAGTATAGAGTTAATAAAATCAAATAAAAAAAAAATTTGTTTAATCCATTCAAAAGAAATCAATCATAATAAAGGCAGCAGTTCAAATAAAAGAGTTTTAAATGTATTAAATAATGTTGACCATATAGTTGCAAACTCTGAGTTTACAAAAAATCTTGCAATAGAAAATGGAGTAAATTCTGATAAAATCATCGTAATCAATCCAGGTGTTTATCCAGTTAAATCAATTGATAATAAAATATTAGAAGAGGCAGAAAATTTGCTTAAAAATAAAAATCCAAGGCTTATTACTGTTTCTAGATTCGATAAACGTAAAAATCATGAAAAAGTAATTATGGCTTTAAGAAACTTGAAAGAAATTTATCCAAATATAATTTATACTTGTATTGGTTTAGGTGAAGAAAAAGAAAACATTAAAAAATTAGTTAAAGAATTAGGTTTAGATAAACAGGTACTATTTTTTAAGAATATTTCTCAAGTCTTAAAAAATGCATTAATTTCTAAGTCAAATCTATTTGTTATGCCTTCAATTATTTATAAAAGATCAGTTGAAGGATTTGGTATTGCTTATGTAGAAGCGGCCCAATACGGAGTTCCATCCATTGGAGGCAAGGATGGTGGAGCTTCAGATGCAATTAAAGATAAAGAAACTGGAATTATTTGCGATGGTAATAATCTAGATGAAATTTATTCTAGTATAGATTTAGTTTTAAAAAATAATTCTTACAAAGAGTTAGGAAAAAAAGCAAAAGAATATGTAACTAAATTTGAATGGAATAATATAGTTAATGAATATTTAAAAATACTATAGTATAATTATCTTATGATTGAAAAATTTAATGGAATTATTTATCTAGTTATTTTTATAATTCATTTTGCTGCATACGCTTTTTATGCATTTAGATGTGTGTTCACAACTAAAGCATTTGTAGACCAGTATGGTATGGGAGATGGTTCAGCAATAATGACAAGATTTTTTGGTTCTATTTTTATTGGTTCTGTTTTAATGGCGATCTATGTAGGATTTATAAGAGCTGGCGGATTAGAAAATACTTGGGCATTTTTTAATTTAATTTTTTTACAAAATGCTGCTGCTTTTGTTGTTGGTTTTTGGGCACATCAAAAAGGAAACCTTGGTACCAATGAAAAAACTTCTATTGAAGGAATAATTGCCCCAGGCACATTGACAATTTTAAGTGCAGTACTTTGTTACGGTTTAGCAGACAAAATTTATTCTTAATTAATTTTTTCTTCAATCTTTTCAAAAACCTTATTCGCACTTAATTTATTTAAATCAGAAACTTGTATTGCTTTAAAGTTTTCTCTTTCAATGCTAACTTTATGAGCTGTTGTGTGAGAACCAAATAAGGTTAAACCTTTAACATTTAAATGTGCTGCCATATGTGCGGGTCCGGTATCATTTGCAATTACAAAAGAGCTTTCTTTAATCAACGAAGATAATTGTGATATATTAATAGCTTTATCATTATCCAAAACACAAATTGCATTTATTTTTTTTGCATCATTTATTTCTGAAAAATCTGGTGCGACTAATATTTTATATTGATCTTGGTATTTTTTTATAATTAAATCTATAAGTTCATTGTAATAAGGCCATTTCTTCTCAGACAAATGTGTTGAACAAAAAGGAAATAAAACTATATATTTTTTTAAATTATACTTTTCCTTAATATTATTAATATCAGAACATGCCCAAGTGAAATCAGGAAACATGGTATTTTTTGTACTAAGTCCAGATACTTTTAATTGGTGATCAAAACGATTAAGTACTGGCTTTTTATCAAATTCTTCTTTTGTTTTATCGTTTGGCAAGGTTGTTTCAGAACTTGACCATTTATTTAAACCAGAATTTGGATAAAGAACTCTTTGATAAAATTTTGTGCGAGAAGAATTTTGGAGATCATAAACTCTTTGAATATCTAATTTTTTAATATTTCTCATTAAAGAATATAAATAAATTAAGTTAAATCTAGACAACCTCTTGTCTAAGATTACATCTTGAATAAAAGGGTTTTTTTTAAAAAGATCTATGTATGGTTCTGTGGTTAACAAGTACAATTTATCATTTTTATGGTTGTCAGAAATATCTTGAATAGCACCACTTGCTTGGGCTATATCTCCTAAAGAGCCATGTTTAATTATTAATATATTAGACATATTTTTAACAACTTATCACACTATAAGTTTTTATGAATAAAATTTTAGTCGAAGTATCTGTGGGAGAACTTTTAGATAAAATTTCCATCTTAGAGATCAAAAAAGAAAAAATTAAAGATCCTGAAAAACTTAAATTTATCAATGAAGAATATGGCATTCTAAAGGATCAATTAAATAAAAATGTTAAATCTGATGAAAAGTTAGACAAACTTTTTCAATCTTTAAAGAAAATAAATGCCAAACTATGGATTATTGAAGATGACAAAAGATTATGCGAAAAGAATTCAGATTATGGTGAAAAATTTATTAAACTTTCAAGAGATGTACATTTTTTAAATGATGACAGAGCAAAAATTAAATTAAATATCAATAATCACACTGGTTCCAAAATAAAAGAAATAAAAGAATATACTAGCTATTAACTTACACTTAGAATTATTCGTAACTATATTTCTTCTCTAAATATTTTATAAAATTGTGGATTATAAAAGTCATTATTAAATAAATACTTCCAGCAACAATAAAAACTTCCACAGGTCTAAAAGTAGTAGAAATAATATGTTTGGCCACTCCAGTAAGATCAAGCAAAGTAACAGTGCTGGCTAAAGAGGTTCCTTTTAACATTAATATCATTTCATTTCCATAAGCTGGCAATGATTGTCTTATAGCAATTGGTAGCTTAATTTTAAAAAAAATATGTAGTTTATTGAATCCTAGACCTTTAGCAGCTTCTAAAACTCCTTTATTAATCGTTTCGAAAGCTGATCTAAAAATTTCTGAAGAATAAGCTCCGGTATTTAAAGTAAAAGCAAGAATTGCGCAAGAATAAGGTTCTTTTAATAAAATCCAAAGAAAAGATTCTCTTATCCACTCTACTTGGCCAAGGCCAAAATAAATTATAAAAATTTGAACTAATAAAGGAGTGCCTCTGAAAATGTATGAATAATAATACGATATAAAATAAAAGACTCTGTTTTTACTTGTCCTCAATAATGCAAAAAAAACACCAACAAAAATACCAAATAATAATGATAACAAAGTTAATTCAATTGTTACTTTTGTTGCATTTAACAGTCTTGGCAAGCTTTCTATCATTAAATCCATTTAATATCCTTTGCTATAATGGTTTTCTAATTTGTTAAATAATTTCAAGCTCAAAAAAGTCAAAAACAGATACAAAACGGCTGCAAAAGAATAGAAGAATAAAGGATCTCTTGTTGATCCCGCAGCCACATATGACATTCTCATAATTTCTACTAATCCAGTAACTGATATTAAAGATGTATCTTTTAGGGTAATTTGCCAAACATTACTTATATTAGGTAAAGCCAATCTCAACATTTGTGGGATAATTATTTTGTAATAATATATTTTTTTTTTAAAACCTAAAACTTGAGAAGCTTCAAATTGACCTTTGTTAATAGATTGAATTGCTCCTCTAAAAACTTCAGTTGAATATGCACCAGATATAATTCCTATAGATAACGCTCCAGTTAAAAATGCATTAACTTCGATATATCCATCATATCCAAAGATTCTAGCTACATACATAACTGCGCCGCTACTACCAAAAAAAAATAAATATATTACTAAAAGTTCAGGAACACCTCTAAAGACAGTTGTGTAAAAACTTCCAATTAAATTTAATGTTTTAGATTTTGATAATTTAAAAGATGCAAAAATTGCTGCTAAAAAAAAGCCAATAAAAATAGCTGCTGCTGCAACTGCAATAGTCATTAGAGTTGCAAAAAAAAGCTCGTCTCCCCAGCCAGTATCTCCGTAAGCTAAAAGTCCCATATATTTTAAGGCGATAGAATTAAACTATCGCCTTAAAAATTAAATTATTACATAGAAGCGTCAAAGCCAAACCACTTGATAGCTAGTTCGCTAATTTTTCCTTGCTTTCTAGCAGTGTCTATAGCTTTGTTAAAACTTTTTAAAAGATCGGTATCATCTTTTCTAATACCTACTCCAACCCCATTTCCAAACGCTCCTCCAGAAAAAGTTGGTCCAACAAGAACTACATCTTTGCCAGATTTTTCAGCATAATCAGTAAAAGCAACTGCTGCTGCTAAAGCGGCATCACATCTACCTGCTGTTAAATCTAAGTTAACTTCGTCCTGAGTTTTATAAGTTCTAATACTTACACTTCCTACATCACCAGACTCTAAAAAGTTTTGATGAATAGTTGCTGTTTGAACACAGACAGTTTTTCCAGCTAGAGCACCTGTTAAAGTTTTTAATGCACTCTTAACATCTGATCCGCCTAAAGATAAATTTATACCTGATGGCGTATCCATGCCTTCTAAACTAGATCCTTTCATAACTGCCAATTGTGCTACTTCGTCTGCATAACCTTGAGAAAAATTAATTGTTTTCATTCTCTCATCAGTAATAGACATTCCAGCCATGATAGCATCATACTTTCTCATTATTAGTCCTGGAATCATACCATCCCAGTCTTGTTCAACTATTGTGCATTCTTTACCCATGTAAATGCAAAGCCAATTCGCAAGCTCAACTTCAAAGCCAATTAATTTTCCAGACTCATCTTTTGCATTCCACGGAGGGTACGCACCTTCTGTTCCTATTCTTATTGAATCAGCAGATACACTTACTGTCAAAAATAGAGAAGCAAAAATAGTTAATATTGTTTTTTTAAATATATTCATTATTACCTCCAAAAAATATGAGACAAGTATTTCACAATTTTATGAAATTAAAAAGATATTTTTATCCAGAATGATTCACGGATGAGGCAAAATTCCAAGAACAATCAAAACTAGGTATATAAACCCTATCTAAAGTTGTATTTCCAAAGCTTTTATTAAAAACTTTTAGCCAGCTGTTTACCTGTTTTGGTTTTTTGTCTTGACTGCCAACTTGGGCAGTTATAACGCCATTCGGTTTAAGTATTCTTTTAAGAGATTTCATATTTTTGGCAGCAAGATCTATACAGTATTGATCATCATTTAAATCTACAAATATTTTATCATATCTATTATCTTCTACAGATTTAATACTTTCAAAAGCGTCACCCCATATACATTTTACAGAGTTTTTTTTGGTGGCGTTATTTCCAACTTTGCTTAAATATTTACTGCATACTTCAACAACTTCTGGATCTAATTCAAACCAATCAATAAAATTAAAATTTTTCGAAATACATTCTCTTGCAACACCTCCATCACCACCGCCAATAATAGCTGCTTTGTCTTTTGCTTTATTTAATTTTAAACCAGAATTTACAAAAGTTGAACTATATAAATGTTCATCGTTAGTAGCTACTTGTAGCTCATTGTCTATAAACAGTGATTTGCCAAACTGCTCCAGATCCAGTATTTCAATATGCTGTCCTACTTTCGAAGTAAAATCCTCTAATACATTATTAACAATATAATATTTTTTTAATCCTGGAGAACTATAAATATCATCATAAAGAATAACTGTATCTCTATTAAATTCTTTTTTAACAATTCTTTTATGTTCAATCTCTTTTTTAATTATATCTATTGCAACCGAAGGAGAAACTTTTCCACAAGTAAAAAAATCGAAACTTATAATTCCTTTTTCTGGAAAAGTATGAAAACTAATATGGCTTTCCGCTAGTAAAGCTACCAATGTAAAACCTTGTGGTTCAAATTTATGCTTTGATATATCTAAGACTGTAACTTTTGCTTTTTTTGCTATTCTATATACCAATTTCTCAAAAAAAGAAGGCGTATACTCTTTCTTCATACCAATGATATCTAAAGTAATATGCTCTCCTACCTTTTTTGCCATTACAAGTTCTCCCGATTCCTTATTAATTATAACTAAACAAATTTTTTTACTTCTTTCAAATAAAAAACTACTGTAAAACTTTATCCACAAGGAAGAAAATTTTGAAAAATAATTGGTCAAACTCAGAAGCAAAAAAGTATATTAGAAAATATAATAATCTTGGTCATTCTAAAGATATGGCTCTTCGTGTGTACACGACCAGATTATTAGGGAGAAATAACGAATTAGTTTTACATGGAGGGGGTAATACCTCTGTAAAAACCTCAATTAGAGACATTGACGGAAAAAAATATGATGTTCTTTGCGTTAAAGGTAGCGGATGGGATATGGCTGAAATTGAACCAGAAGGTCTTCCTGCAGTTAAATTACAACCTCTGCTATCAATAAAAAATAAAAAACATTTATCTGATGAAGATATGGTCAGTTACCAAAAAAGAAATCTAATTAATATTAAATCTCCGAACCCTTCGGTTGAAACATTTTTACATGCATTTTTACCTTTTAAGTTTGTAGATCACACTCATTCTGATGCGATCATGAATGTAACTAATAGATCAAATGGTTTAAATTTTTGTAAAAAAATATTTGGAAATAAAGTAAGCATAGTCCCATATGTAATGCCTGGATTTGATTTGGCAAAAAAAATAAATGAAGTTTATTCAAAAAATCCAAATATCAACTGCTTAATATTATTAAATCATGGAATATTTACATTTGCAGATAATGCGAAAGAATCTTATGACTTAATGATTAAATATGTCTCACAAGCAGAAAGAGCTATAAAAAGACTCAAATCAAAAAAAATAAAACAAATAAAAAATTATCCAATAAAATTTAGTCCATATGAAATCGCTCCAATAATAAGGGGTCTTTTATCAGAAAGCAAAGATCAAAAATTCATAATTAATTATAGGCTAAACAAAAAATTAAAATATTTTATTAATGGCAAAAATATAAAAACTTATTCTTCAAAAGGAACTGCAACACCAGATCATGTGATTAGAGTTAAGCCTTTCCCGTTAATAATAACTCCTAAAAAAAATTCAACTATTGAAGAATTTAGAATAATTGCAAAAAAAGCATTCGATAATTACAGAAAAAAATACATAAAATATTTCAACACCAACAGAAAAAAAGTTAAAGGAAAAAAAACTATGCTTGATACTTCGCCAAGAGTAGTTTTAGTACAAAATGTTGGTTTATTTAGTGTTGGTAAAGATTTAAAATCTGCAATAATTGCTGGTGATCTTACTGAAACAAATGCTAAAGTGATTTCAACAGTTGAAGAAACATCTACTTATAAATTTATACCTGAGAAAGACTTGTTTGATGTAGAGTATTGGTCATTAGAACAAGCAAAAATAAAAAAAGCAAAAAAACTCTTAGAAGGAAATGTAGTCGTTATAACAGGTAGCACTGGAACAATAGGTTTTGAAACATACAAAATTTTTAAAAGTTATGGAGCTGAAGTTATTCTTCTTGATTTTGATCATAAAAAAATTAAAGAACTACAGTCTAAAATTAAAGACACTTGCATATATTGTGATGTGACTGACAAAAAAAGTGTTGAAAATGCTTTTAAAAAAATATGTGAGAAATTTGGCGGAATAGATATTCTAATTTCTAATGCCGGAAATGCACCAAGTGGTACTATAGGTGAAGTGAGTGACGATGTATTAAGAAAAAGTTTTGAAATTAATTTTTTTTCCCATCAAAATTGTGCATCCGAAGCTGTTAAAATAATGAAAAAGCAAAATATAAATGGCTGCTTACTTTTTAATATATCAAAACAATCGGTAAACCCTGGAAAAAATTTTGGTCCTTATGGATTGCCAAAATCTGCCTTGCTGAGTTTGTGCAAACAATACGCGGTAGATTATGGTTCTCATGGAATTAGATCAAATGGTGTTAATGCTGATAGAATAAAAAGTGGTTTGATGACCGAAAAAATGATTAAAAGTAGAGCTAAAGCTAGAGCTGTAACTACCAATGATTATATGAAAGGAAATTTATTATTAAATGAAGTTAAAGCTACTGATGTTGCAAAAGCTTTTTTTCATTTAGCTATTTCAAAAAAAACTACTGGGGCTGTCCTTACGGTTGATGGGGGAA
This sequence comes from uncultured Pelagibacteraceae bacterium, assembly GCA_902566775.1. Classification (GTDB taxonomy): domain Bacteria; phylum Pseudomonadota; class Alphaproteobacteria; order Pelagibacterales; family Pelagibacteraceae; genus Pelagibacter. The sequence goes on from CACFKF010000004.1 coordinate 71,149, forward strand.
ATATAGCTGCTTCTTTAAGATAAATTATAATAAAAAATTCATTACCCCTATATCTTGATTGGCTGAGTTTTTAATTGGTTTTTCGATAATTTTTTTAAGTTCATTTTCATCTATAATTTTTAAATTCGATATTAGTCCTGCAATAGCAACTTCTGCAGCTCTAGCTGCACCATCAATAATTTTAACAGCTAATGCAGATTTTTTTTCTGGTATTAAAGCAACAAAAACTCCTTCTGCGCCATTTTTAAAAAAAATTCTTCCTTTGGAAAGTTTCGTTAATATACAGTTAACACTATTAGTTCCTCCTGTTATTTCTGGAAATTTTATACATGAATCAAAAATTCTTTTTGCAATATTTGAATTTTCGTTCAAACTTTTAAAATCAGAAATTTTTGCAGCTGCTAAAGCAAAATTTTTTAAAGGAATTAATGGATTTGGTAAAGTACACCCGTCCACCCCTATATTTTGTATTTTATACTCTGATAAGTCTTGAATTAGGTTAATTAAATCTTTTTGGATTGGATGTTCTTTTTTTTGATAATTTTTAATTGGGAAATTTTTATGTTTACATACCGCTAAATGACCACAGTGTTTTCCAGAACAATTATGAAAAATTCTTCTCTTTTTTTTATATTTCAAAAAAGTCTTAAATTTATCTTCTAAATTCCAAGGCCAATCATGTCCACATGAAAGATTTTCTTCATTTAAATTCATTTTATCTAGCCAATTAGAAATTAGCTCTTGATGAAAATTTTCAGAATGATGAGATGCAGTAGTTATTGCAATTAGTTGATCTGATAAATTCAAAGCTTCTGCAACTCCACCTTTATAAAGATTTAAAGATTGAATCGGCTTTAATGCAGATCTAGGATATATAGACAAATCTGAATCGCCCCATTCTTTCAAAATTTCCCCTGAAGAATTAATTAGTATAGCTACACCATGATGAAAACTTTCTACTTCGCCACTTCTAGCGACCTCAACCATTTTAATAGTTTTCATTTAAACAATTTCTTTAGTCCATCTGTTGAAGCTTCACAAATTCCCTTTTCAGTTATCAATCCAGTTACATATTTTGCTGGTGTAATGTCAAAAGCTAAATTCATTGATTTGCTTTTTTTAGGATAAATTAAAATTTTTTTTATATCATTATTTTCATCTAATCCCTCAACATGGGATAATTCTTCTGAGTTTCTTTCTTCAATAGGAATATCCTTAAAATCTTTTATATCCCAATCTATAGTTGAACTTGGTAACGCTACATAGAAAGGAACATTGTTATCTTTTGCTGCTAATGCTTTAAGATAGGTACCAATTTTGTTTGCAACATCTCCTGTTGAAAGTGTTCTATCAGTTCCAACAATACACATATCAACCTCTCCTCTTTGCATTAATATTCCTCCTGTATTGTCTGCAATAATAGTGTTTGGTACTTCTTCTTCATTTAGTTCGTAAGAAGTTAAATTAGCTCCTTGATTTCTTGGTCTAGTTTCATCTACCCAGACATGAACAGGTATACCTTTTTTATGTGCATGATAAATTGGAGAAGTTGCTGTACCCCAGTTTATTGTAGCAAGCCAACCTGCATTGCAATGAGTTAAAACATTTACTGTATCTTTTTTTTTGTTATAGATTTCTTCAATTATTTTTAAACCGTTTAAACCAATATTTTCACAAAACTTAATATCTTCTTCACATATTTCTTTTGCTTCATTTAAAGCAATTGTAAAAATTTGATCACTATTAACTCTTGAAAGTTTTTTCATCATTCTATCTACTGCCCACTTAAGATTAATTGCTGTAGGTCTAGAGTTAATAAGATCTTGACTTGATTTTTTTAAAAAGGATTGATCATTATTTTCTATAATTGCTAAAACTAATCCATACGCAGCTGTTGCTCCAATAAGAGGTGCCCCTCTTACTTCCATTGTTTTGATCGCATTAATTGCATCTTTTACTGTTTTAAGATCCTTAATTATAAATTGATGTGGGAGTTTTGTTTGATCAATAATTTTTACAACATTATTTTCAAACCAGATTGTACGATATTCTTTGCCTTCTATTTTCATTTAATTTTATGATTTTAACGCATTAACAAAAAATGGCACGGCTATACCAACAGTTTCTTGTCCGTGGTCACCGCCAACTGTTGTTCCTTTATCTCCACATTTTTTGTAAATCTTTATGTATAGTTTTCTATATAATTTATTACTAGCTCCTGGTTTATCACCAGCTTTGATAAATTTTTTCCTCCATTTTTCTAAATCCATTTTAAAGAATTTAGCCATAGGTTCTTGTAAATTTTCTGTAATAAATCCTTTATCATCTATAAGCCAGCCATCAGGAAAATTTATTTCGCATTTATTCATATGTATACATCCTTTGCAATTTTCTGTTGGTGTATCTGAATAAAAATCGTGATGCCAACCTTCTTTAACAATAACTTCAACATCACCTCCAGCTTTTTTCATTTTTTCTGCGTACTTAACACAAAATTTTGCTGGAGTGTAATCATCGGCACCTCCAAGTAAAAATAATATTTTTGCTGGTGTTGGTGTCGGATTTTCAAATCCCACATTATAACAATCTGGAGCCATTGGGAGCGAAGCTAAATAATAATTTTCTTCTCCAAGCACAACATCAGAAAATTTTTTTTCAACAGCCATGCTGGAAGCGCTTCCGCCTCTTGATAAACCCGTAATACCCAACTTTTTAGCATTAACTCTTGGATGTTTATCTAATATTTTATATGCAACTAAAGCATCTAGCTCCCCTGCATTAATAGAAACTTTACCTTGATTGGTTGCAGTTTCTTTAGCACCTCTACTTGTAAAATTATCTATTTCAAAAATACCAATATTGTTTTTTAATAATTGATTTTTAAAATCATTGCGCCATGATTGAGTTACACTGGTAAACTCACTTGGACCTCCACTACTATGAACTGTAACGACTACTGGCAAGTTATCACCTTCTTTGGGAAGTATTAATTTTCCTGAAACTTCAACAGGAGAATTTACGTAAGATCCATTTATAATTGTTAATGGTATACCTGGATTATAGCTTGTAAATTTTATTATCTCTTCAGTTGCTTCGCTTAAATATTTGAAAGGAGTAAAGTGTGGCGGGCGATCTACTTTAAAAAATCTTCCTTTGCATTCCCAATCTGGCTCAGATTTGAACTTACCTTTTAAAGTTGCTTCTTTATCACTAATAAATTCACCCGAATATTTAATTGTTCCTTTATAGCCATCACTAAAAGTTAATTTTTCAGTAATATTTATTTTATTATTTTCAATTTTTCCCTTAAATACAAAATTTTTTTTGTTCCATCTATTAAAAGGTCCTAGTGAAAACTCATTGTTTTCAACATTTACAACAAAAGCAGATTCATGCCATTCCCACTTTCCTTGTTTGCAATGAATGTCCAATTTCCAAGAATTAGGATATTCTTCAGAATTAGCTGTTGTAGAAAATATTAATAATAAGATTAATAAAAATATTTTTTTCATTTATTTAAAACTCTTCCTGCAACTGTTTTTAACTTATCTTTAGTTTTTTGTGTTCTTTTTTCTGGAGCTGTAATAATTGCTACATCTAAACAATTATTAGCAGGATCTTTTGGATCAATGTGATTTTCAAAATTATCAATCAAATTTTTTATCATATTTTTTGCTTTAGCAGCATTGCTTAAAAGAACTTTAATTACTTGTTGTACATCTACATTTTCATGATCTGGATGCCAACAATCATAATCTGTTACCATTGAAACTGAAGCGTATCTAATTTCGGCTTCTCTCGCCAACTTTGCTTCAGGCATGTTGGTCATGCCAATAACGTCTGCCTTCCAAGACCTGTAAAGGTTTGATTCTGCTAAAGTTGAAAATTGAGGCCCTTCCATAACAACATAAGTTCCACCTCTTTGATATTCAATTTTTTCTTTTTTAATCGCATCTTCACATGCATTCATTAATCCATTTGATGTAGGATGAGCCATTGAAACATGTGCTACAATTTCATCATCAAAAAAAGTTTTATTTCTTGCAAAAGTTCTATCAATAAATTGATCTACTATTACAAATTTTCCTGGTGACAAATTTTCTTTTAACGAACCAACAGCTGAAACAGATACTATATCTGTAACCCCTAGTTGTTTTAAAGAATCAATATTAGCTCTAAAATTAATTTTTGAAGGAGATATAAAGTGTCCTCTTCCATGTCTTGGAAGGAAATAAACCTCTTTATTATTAAATTTGGTTTTTAAAATAGAATCGGAAGGTTTTCCCCATGGGGTATCTATTTTAATTAATTCTCTTTCCTTAAATTCTTCCACATCATAAAGACCACTTCCTCCAATAATTGCTAATTTATTATTTGCCATATGTTCAAAAATATCTAAGATTTTATATATTATTACATATAAAAATGAACCTAAAAGACTACATACGTTCAATAAAAGATTACCCAAAAAAAGGGATATTATTTAGAGATATCACTACTTTAATAAAGAATGAAAAAGCTTTTAATAAATGTATTGATGAAATAGTTGATAGAACTAAAAAATTTAAATTTGATAAAATTGCTGCAATTGAATCTAGAGGTTTTGTTTTTGCTTCTGCAGTTTCTTATCTGTTAAAAAAACCTTTTATTCTTTTAAGAAAGCAAAATAAACTTCCTGCTGAAACTCACTCAGTTGAATTTGAGTTAGAATATGGAAAAGCTACAATGGAAATTCATAAAGATGCTATTGAAGAAAATGACTCAGTTTTGCTAATCGATGATTTAATTGCAACTGGAGGGACAGCAGAAGCTGCGGCAAAATTAATTGAAATTTCAAAGGGCAAAGTTGCTGGTTTTATTTTTGTAATTAATTTGTTTGATCTTGGTGGAAATAACAATTTGGTTAAAAAAGGTCATAAAGTTGAAAATCTTATTGAATTTCCTGGGCACTAGCTAACTTTTAATTATCCACAACTAATTAATTAAATTGCAATTACTATAAATATTAATATGTTCCTTCAGTTGTGAGATTAGAAGAAGACATAAAACTAGACTATTCTGATGTTCTGTTTAGACCAAAACGAAGTACTTTGCAGAGCAGAAAAGACGTCAATTTAAAAAGAACCTACAAATTTAAGTATAGCAAAAACGAATGGTCGGGAATTCCTATAATGGCGGCAAATATGGATGGCGTAGGTGAGCTAGATATTGCTGAAAATTTAGCTGAGTTTGAAATGATAACTTGTTTAACAAAACAACATGATATTAAAAAAATAAAAAAATGTAAAAATATTAAAAAAATATTCTCTCATATATCTCTAAGCGCAGGTATTAAAAAGGAAGATTTTGAAAATTTAAATGAAGTTCTTAAAGAATTTAGTTTTATAAAGTTTATTTGTATAGATGTTGCAAATGGTTATTCGGAACATTTTAGTAAATTTGTTAAGTCCGTAAGAGATAAATACCCTACTAAAACAATTATAGCTGGAAATGTTGTTACTGCGGATATGACTCAAGAATTAATTCTTTCAGGTGCTGACATTGTAAAAGTAGGAATTGGACCAGGTAGTGTATGCACAACAAGAATTCAAACTGGTGTTGGGTACCCTCAGTTAAGCGCGGTAATTGAATGTGCAGATGCTGCACATGGACTGGGAGCTCACATAATTGCGGATGGTGGTTGTACATGTCCCGGGGATGTTGCAAAAGGATTTGGTGGAGGTGCAGACTTTGTAATGTTGGGTGGAATGTTTGCTGGACACGATGAAGGAAAAGGCAAATTAATTAAATCAAATGGAAAAAAATATATAGAGTTTTACGGTTCAAGTTCCGATGTCGCAAATAAAAAACACTATGGTGGTTTGTCAGATTATAGAAGCAGCGAGGGTAGAACTGTTCGAATAAAATATAGAGGCAAAATAAGAGATACTATTTTAAATATATTAGGTGGAGTAAGAAGTAGTTGTACTTACGTAGGCGCACCATCGTTAAAACAATTAAGCAAGTGTACTACTTTTGTTAGAGTATCTAATCAATATAACGAAACATTCGTTGAATAATGGTAGCGGGAAGTGGGATCGAACCACTGACCACCAAGTTATAAATGATAATAACTGTCTTTCTGTATCAATGGTAATTTTGTCTTTAACTATTTTAGGAACTATTTCAGACTCTTTTGTTTCCAGTCGTTAATTTAGTTTACTAAAATATAATTCAACTTTTAAATATAATCAGCAAGGTTTTGATTTATCAAACTTTCCTTTAAAATTTGGATCTATCACATAGGGCAACTTAATAAATTTATCGTCAATAAAATCGTATGTAAAAATAAAAATTCTTGAAACTTCTAACAAAAGTGTATTTTTCTTAATTGAACATTTTTCAGTAAAATTTCCTATTCCGTGGTAACCACCACCTTGAGGGATAAACCATAAAAAAATATAAATAAATATTAAAATAGAAGCAATACTTTTCTGTAAAAAATTAAAAATAAAAATTTTTTTTAATTCAAAATTATTTATCTTTAAACAAAAAAATAGTGAAATTAAATGAAAAGAAAATATATTTAGAGTTCTTCCATGATCAATTTGAATAAACAATCCTAAACAAGGTAAAAAAAATAATAAATGATATTTTTTTAAGCAAGAGTTAAAATTTATAATTTTTTTTTCAAGAAAGTATTGAAAAATAATAAAAATAAAAAAAATTGAAAGAAGAAAACAAAAAAAGAAATTTAAAAAATTATTAATATTATTGTATGCAAAATGTTGCTTTAAAAAAGCGCCAATTTTTAAATTAATATTTCCTGATATTTCTGTATCAACTTTAACGCCATAATTATTATACAAATTTTCATTTAAATTAATTATAGATAATTCACTAAGTTGGCTAAAATTAATAACTAATACTATTGGTATTAATAAAATTGCAAATGGAAACAATATTTTTAAGCCATTAAAATTTTTAACTTCATAAACTAGTAAAGCAATCAAAAAATGTACAGTAAGAAAAAAAAACTGGTTTTCATGATTTAACAAATTGAAAAATAATATTGGTATAATTAGATATTTTAATAATCTACCATATAATCTTAAATTATTTTTATTTCTTATTGTTTTACAAGCAACAAATGCATGTAACAATATAGCAAAATTTGTAAAAACGTCCTTAGCTAAAAAAACATTAATATCATAAATAGAAAATAATAATAACGCTGGAGAAAATGCAATTAATAATAAAAATAATTTTGAGTCACGGTATTGTTTAAGAAGGTTTAAAAAAATAATTGCGTTAAGAAAATGTATTATGCTTAAAAAAACTGTAAAAAATTTTTTTGGATCTATTTCAAAATATTCATATGATATTTGAAAAATTTCACCAAGCAAGCCTCTTCTAATAAAACCTTCAGAATAGTTTACAAATAGTTCGTTATATGCCCATCCATTACCAGGAATTGTATTGTAAAGGTTAAATATATTAAAAGTTATTATGAGTAATAAAAAAAAACATATAAAAGAATAAAAGATTAAATTTACTTTCACCTGTAAAAATTTATCCATAAAAAATATCGTTATTATAATTTATCACTTTATAGATAATAAAAGTCAAATTAAATTAAAAAGATATATTAGACTAATTAATCTAATGTATATAAGATATTTTAATATAAAATTGGATTTATTTTAGATAAATGCTTCCTACAAGAAAATAAATGAAAATTTCAATTGTGTTTCCTGTGTACAATGAATACGAAAATTTAGAGCTGCTATTAAAAGAATGGAATTTAGAACTAAATAGGTTATCTAATTTTTCCTATGAATTTATATTGGTTGAAGATGGAAGTACTGATGGAACTAAAGATTTAATAAATAAATTAGAACAAAAATATCCAGTTATAAATTTAAGTTCTGATAAAAGAAGAGGTTATACTAAGGCAGTATTAGATGGTATCGCGGCTTGTAATGGAAGTTATATTTTATGTACAGATAGTGACAATCAAATAAAAGTTAAATCTTTGATTGATAATATTAATAATCTTCCACTAGAAAATCATTTTTTAATTGGTTATAGAAATCCTAGAAAAGATTCATTAAATAGAATTTTATATAGTAAATTATTTAAAATCTTTCATAACATATTATTCAATTCAAAACTTAAAGATCCAAGTTGTCCTTTTGTAATAGGTAAAAAGGAGGAATTTGAAAAACTGCCCAAAAATCTTTTACTTAAAATGAGAGAAGGGTTTTGGTGGGGATTTGTTGCAACATGTAAAAAAATGGAAATTGAGTTTAACGAAGTATCAATTGAACATTTTGAAAGAAAAAAAGGAACTGCAGGGTACAGTATAAAAAAACTACCAGAAATAATAATTAGAAACACAATTGGTTTAATACAAATAAAACTTTCTAAAATTAAGTAAACATTATTTGTAAGACATTAAAAAATCTATTGAATATCTTGATTCGCTGCGATAACTGCAATGAGCAGTATGAAGTGTTGGGCACCAAGAACAACCCCTTAAATTTTGTCAAAAGGTAGTGATAGAATTTGAGTGATTCCTTCGGTTCTTAATTTGTCCTTAACTCTTCTATTAATTTCTTGTGAAACTTTATTGTTTAATTGTTGCTGCATAAACTGGTGGTAGTTTAAAGTACCTCCACCGTTTAGATAATTTTCATATTGAGTTTGCATGACTTAAATCTTCATACAAACCTTTCTCTAACTTAGACTCGTATTCCCGCGCCCACTTCACTGCGTCTGTTTTATCTTTAAAATGTTTTCCTAAATGAGAATTATTTAATCTTCTTATTCGTAATTCCCACTTGCCATTTCTTTTTCTGATACTTGCCATTTCTTCCTTTCATTTGGCGCGTTAGTGGCGCCGATTTAGGAAAAAAGATTGCGACCTTAAATAAGTCGCGGTTTTTGGTAGCGGGAAGTGGGATCGAACCACTGACCTCGGGCTTATGAGTCCCGTACCAATTATTTTTTATAAGTAATTGCTTAACTTTTCAATCTAATATTTTTAATTTTTGCTAAGTCGTTGGAGCATATGTGGAGCAAGATTTGAAGATTCCGCGGGAATGCTTTGGAGAAGTCCCGTGGGTTATCGATACTCACTAAAGAATGCTTTACGATTATTTGCTTCTGCAATCATCTTTTTAATTTTTGCAATAGTCATATGGCATTCTAGATAAACTGTTCCGCTAGTTATTAATTGTCCTAATTGTTTATTTGATAAATCTCTATTGTTTGGTGGTAAAAATCTTAAACCATTTGCGTTTGCAAAAGTTTTTAATGTTGAAGATTTAATTCCAAAGTGAACTCCCTGCACTCCCTCCTCAACCCAAGTTGCTACAGCAATACCTACAATATTTCCTTTTTGATTCATTATTGGTCCACCACTGTTGCCTTGATTTATTGTTGCATCAGTTTGAAAGTTTGAATAATTGTCTCCTGCTCCTGCAAGTGAAGTTACTACTCCTTTGTGAGTTTTAATAGCAGAACTAACTTTTTTACCTAATGGATAACCTGCAACAATGACATCTTCTAACAATGAAACATCTTCATTTGAAACTGAATAAACTTTGTCTGGTTTAATATTTGCTTTAAGAATTGCAATGTCATTAACTTTATCAATTGCAAGTGTTTTGGCTTCTACAGCGCTACCTTTAAAATTAACTTTAACTGTTTTGCACTGATCAATAACATGATGATTAGTTATTATCTCTCCGTTGTTTGATACAAAGAAACCTGATCCTGATGCTGCTGCAACAACTTTTTCGTCATCAGGAGTTTGTTTAGGTTTTTTCTTTTTAGGTTTTTCATCTTTAGGTTCTGTTTTTTTAGGTTTTTCTGAAACTTTTACGAAGTTTTTAAATTTAAATGGATCTTTGCTAGTTTCTGAATATTTAATAGTTCCCGAAAAAATTGTAGATGAAAATGGATATTCAAAATATTTGGAGTAATTTTTTAAAGTTTCATAAGCTTTATCTATGTTTTCTGCACAAAAGTATCTAACTTTAACCTTAAACATTGGCTCCAAGTCCTGAATGATTCCCCAACCATCATGATCAGCTAAATATTTTGGTATTAACCTTCCATTCGCGTCTCTTGCGTACGCCCCTTTACGCTCACTCCAAAATGTAAAAGTCTTTTTATTGAATGTCTTGCAATGTTTATTTGCAATGTCTATCGTTTTTTGAAATGCTTTGTCCCATTTACCTACATTATCAATCAAAAGTGGCAAGCTTATTCTAAACACTGTTCCGTATTTATTTTTATCTTTCAGCTTTACTTTGTATCCTGCATAAGCATTACTGCTTAACAACAAACCCAGAACCACGATCCCCAAAAGTTTTTTCATCACCATTTATCGTCACATCCTATCATCCATGCATCTGTGGGATATTGTCTTAACATTTCTGCTGTATCCGTATATTCTTGAATGAAATCCATACACTCATCTTCTTCCTTAGCTTTAAATTTTCCACCTATATAAAATTTATATTTGCTAGTACCACCTTCTAAACATGGATCTCCTGTTTTTCCAAGATCTGGATTGTTAAAAATTCCTTCTTGATAGTTGCATAAATATCCTTTCACATCTTTCTTAAAAAAAGCATAAGCACTTCCACAAAATAACAAAGCCAGAACTACGATTCCTAAAATTTTTTTCATAATTAACGTTCAGTTTTTTTGCAAATATTCATACCATCTTTATATTTACAATTTAAGCCGCATTCATAATCTGCATTTTGCCAGTTATTTGATCTTATCATACTAATACATGCCGCTCTACATTCCTCGAGAGAACCAAATCCATTTCCTGCCGATCTAAAATTTGATAAGTTAGATTTATCCGGATAAACGTAACCGTCCCATCTTTCGCTTATTAAATCGCATGAAGTTAACAACAAACCCAGAACCACGATCCCCAAAAGTTTTTTCACGGTTTAACACAAACCGTTTTTTTTTCTATCAATGAATATATGCAAGTTATAAGTCTCATTGTATTTTTTTTATGTCCTCTTAAATGGTAAATTATATTTACACTTTTTTCATCTACATTAGTCGAATGTAATTTATATTTATCATCTTCAAGATATGAATTAACAGAATAACCCGTTGAAAATATTTCACTGTTTGCTGGCATGTTCCAAAGCATTCCCGCAATCAAAAATATAATTAGCTTACGCATAAAAGTACTTTATCATTGGAGCACCAGTGGAGCAATAATTCGGAAACCTTCTAGAATGGTAGCGGGAAGTGGGATCGAACCACTGACCTCGGGCTTATGAGTCCCGCGCTCTAACCAACTGAGCTACCCCGCCATCTTATTCGTATTGATATATACTACTTTTTATTTTTCACGCAATCAAGAATTGTCTAATATTACTTTTTATTGTGTCATATGATGAGTCAAGAACATATGTCTTTTTAGTGAGTCAAGATTTATACTAACGTACAGAAATGAAAAAAATTTTAGGGATCGTGTTTCTTGCTTTGTTGTTTAGTGCAATTGTAACAAACTTTAGCAATTCAGAGATTAATCCACCATTTAAAAACATGTCAATTAGCAAACATCCTATAGAGTACAAAGAGATTTCATTTAAAGATTATGAAGGGAATACGATAAATTTAAAAGACCAAAAAAGCAAAATTTATATGTTAAATTTTTGGGCTACTTGGTGTCTTCCATGTAAAGAAGAAATGCCTTATTTAGATAATTTGCAAAATGTAAATGGAATTAAAATTTTTCCTATTAATATTGAAAAAAACAACAAATCTAAAACAGAAATATTTTTCAAAAGCCTAGAAATAAAAAATCTATCAATTTATTTTGATATTGAAAATAATTTAGTTAATTTATTTAGATTAAGAGGTATTCCTACAACTATTATTTTGAATAAAGATAGAAAGGAAATTGCTAGAGTTTTAGGAGCTGTCGATTTTTCAGATAAAAAATTTATTAAATGGATAGATAGTGTTGCAAACTAAATAACTTTAATTTCATCTTCAATATTAACAATTCCTGAATTTAGAATTTCGCATCTAAGGCCTCCTCTTCTTAAAAATTCTTTAATAATGCCTTGACCTTTAAGAGTTTCTTCTAAATGTTTACAAGGTCTACATAAATCATGTCCTTGAATTTTAACGCTTCCTATTAATAATTTTTTACCAACTAAATCATTCAATTGAATTCCCTTTGTAACTACATTTCTTCTAAAATCTAAATAAGAATAATCAGTATTGAATTTATTGTTATAGTAATCAATATTTTCACTTTCAATTAATGTTACTTGATTTCTAACATCATTATTTTCATCAAAATGTCTGTCTCCAACAACTCCCTTTCCAGATAAGAGTTCTATTTTTTCAACTTCTTGAATTTTTTGATTATTATTTTTTGCAATTCCTAATCTAATTACTTTGGACATTTGAGAAAACTTAACAAAATATTATAAGAAAAGCTATTAAGACACAAATTTGTTATTATGTCTTTTTCTACAATTTATATGATTATTAAAGTGAAGCTATAATTCCAGTAACCGCAAGTAAGCCAACTACTAGACCAAGAAACATATAGTTTTCTTTTCTCTCTTTAGATTTTTCTTCTCTAACTTTTTCAAGGAGATCGTTAATGTTAACTTTTAATTTTTTTGATTTTGTATAAGTGTGTGTCTTTGAATTTCTATTTATTTCTTCTGACGCTAGTTGTTCTCCACTCATGATATCTCCTGGGTTGTATTAAACCACATAAATAAAATATGACAATTTTTAAATAGTCCATTTTGGGAAAATTAAAATGATTTAATATTGTGAGGTGAAATCTTTTTAACTAAAATAAAGAAACAAAAAATTTCTTTAGTTAGATAGAACGAATATTTTTGCTATTTAAGGGTTTAAGTATTGCTGTAGCTGGATACTTTCTTTTTTCTACTTCAATAAAAAAGTTTTCTTTAGAGAGTTCTTCTTTTGAAAGTTCAGAGTTCACATATCCAAATGCGATATTCTTATTGTAATTAAAAGAAAAATTACCCGATGTAGTTCGGCCG
>CACFKF010000005.1 GCA_902566775.1 uncultured Pelagibacteraceae bacterium
AATGGTGCCTTTGTTAGAGGCGGTTGTTCAAGCTGGAAGACCTTTAATGATAATCTCAGAAGATGTTGAAGGAGAAGCTTTGGCAACCTTAGTTGTGAATAAACTAAGAGGCGGTTTAAAAGTTGTTGCTGTAAAAGCCCCTGGATTTGGAGATAGAAGAAAAGCAATGCTTGAAGATATTGCAATATTAACTGGTGGAACGGTAATTTCTGAAGATCTTGGTGTAAAATTAGAAAATGTTAAACTTACTGATCTTGGTTCTTGCAAAAGAACTAAAGTGGACAAAGAAAATACTACAATTATAAGTGGATCTGGTAAAAAATCTGATATCGAGGCAAGATGTACTCAAATAAGACAACAAGCTGACGAGACCACTTCTGATTATGATAAAGAAAAACTTCAAGAAAGATTGGCTAAACTTGCTGGCGGTGTTGCCGTGATAAAAGTAGGTGGCGCAACTGAAGTAGAAGTAAAAGAAAAGAAAGATAGAGTGGAAGATGCTTTAAATGCGACAAGAGCTGCTGTTGAAGAAGGAATAGTGGTTGGTGGTGGGTGTGCTCTTCTTTATGCTGCTCAAGATCTAGGTAAAGTTAAAACTAAAGGTGACGACCAAAAAGCTGGCGTTGATTTGGTTAAAAAAGCTTTAGAAACTCCTATTAGACAAATTACAAAAAATGCTGGAGTAGATGGTTCTGTGGTAGTTGGAAAACTATTAGAAAAAAATAAACCTTCTCAAGGATTTGATGCTCAAAATGAAGAGTATTGCGATATGTTTGAAAAAGGAATTATTGACCCTGTAAAAGTTGTAAGAACTGCTTTACAAGACGCAGCTTCTATCGCTGGTTTACTTGTAACTACAGAAGCTATGATTGCTGACAAACCAGAAGAAAAAGATGCTGGTCCTGCTGGAATGCCTGGAGGCGGAATGGGCGGTATGGGTGGCATGGGTGGTATGGGTGGTATGGGAATGTAATCGTTCCAACCCAAATCAAAATTCAAAAAGGCGAGTTTTTACTCGCCTTTTTTTTTCGATAAAACTAATCACTTAACAATGTTTCTAATTCTCTTACTTCTCCAATTTTAAATATAATTGCATCTTTTTTGTTATATCCAAATTTTTCGGCATTTGCTTTAAATCTAACCGGAGGTTCCCAAATCGGTTCCAAACTTAAGATTGATGTACCCCAATGCATTCCGATTACTTTTTTAACTTTTAAGTCTTGCATTAATGATAAAAGCTCTTCAGGGTTTGCATGAAACACGGATTTATCTTTCACATTAATAATGGGAAAAAAATTGTAAGCACCAATATTTCCAAATCCTAAGTCAATGGGTCCAAATTTTTCACCTAGATCTTTATAAAAGGGCGCAGGCCCTGTATCACAGGCAAAAAATATCTTTTTACCTTTGTATTCGATTAAAAAACTTCCCCAAAGACTTCTATCTGTATTTCCATCTCCCCAAATCCAACGCTTGCTCCAATGTTGAGCCGGAATCATTGTAACTTTTATGTCATTATTTATCTTAATTGTATCAAACCAATCCATTTCTTTTACCTTATCTTTTTTGTATCCATTTCTTGTAAAATATTTTCCAAGTTTCAAAGGAACAAGTACTTCAGCATTTTTGTAAGGAAAATTTTTTATAGTTCTAATGCTCATGTGGTCATAGTGGTTATGTGTGAGCAAAAATAAATTTATTTCGGGAAGTTCTTTCAGAGTTAGAGGGGACTCGACATATTTTTTAGGACCAAACCACAAAGGTCCATAATTTTTTTCAAAAACTGGATCAGTAATAATCGTAGTGTCTCCAAGTTTAATAATAAAGCTCGCGTGATCAAGCCACATAACATATGAGCCTGACTTATGTCTTTCAAGATTTTTTAAAACATCTTGTTTATCAATTACGTGTTCAGGGGGATAGTTTATTTTAAGTTTCTTTTTTTCTTCGCTAAAAACTTTCCATTTCCACTTAAAATTTGGATTTCTTTGAGGGCCACCTTCTGGATTTCTAAAAGCAAATAGCTTTCCGTCCTTGTAAATATGGTGGTAAGGTTTTTCTATAGATTGAGCCATTGTATTAAAAGTATTTAAAAAAAATATTAATGCAAATATATATTTAAACATTTGGCAATAGTATTGTTTTAATTGGAATTAAAAATTTTATCTACAATGTAAAGGCCTAGAGCGACAGCAGGTCCCACTCCAAACGCAAACAACAAAGTTCCTATGCCAACCGTTCCACCTAAATACCATCCGGTAATTACAACCGTAATTTCAAGAAAAGCTCTAACTAAAGCAATTGGAAGTTTGGTTTTCTTCTGCAAACCTGTCATTAATCCATCTCTTGGGCCTGGCCCCAAGTTTGCAATTAAATAAAAACCACTGCCCAAGCCTACTAACAAAACAGAAATAACTGCCATTAACAATTGAGAAAAATAATTACTTGGTGTCCCAACAAACGCAATAGATACATCAATCATGAAAGCAATTATAATTGCATTCAATATTGTACCTATGCCAGGTTTTTGATCTAAGAAGATCCAGAGAAAAATAACGAACAAACTTATAAAAAAAGTTATCAATCCTATTGATAAATCAATGTGTAAAGATATTCCCTGAGCTAATACACTCCATGGTGAAGCGCCAGTAAGTGATACAAGCAACAAACCCTCTCCTAATCCAAATAGAGTTAATCCAAAACATAAAAATAAAAAGGTGGGTAGCTTTGGTTTAAAGTTTAAAGGTTTTTTAGAACTCCAGGAAACTTTAGGTACATTTTTTATAGAAAGAAACATGTTTCATTATTAGTATAATTAATCTAACTTTTCTATTTATAATTTTATGAAAAAATACATTTTTATTCTCTTTTTAATTTTTTTATCCTCTTATGCTCAAGCACATACATCACATTACAAAGGTATAATAAAAATTGAAATGGAAGTATTTAGAAATAATGAAGCAATTGGTTATAGCAATTATTTTTTTGAACACATAGATAATGACATGACTGTCAAAAACTATACCCAATTTAAAGTTAAATTGTTTGGTGCAACCATATTTTCTATATCCAGTGAGGCCATAGAAAAATATAAAGAAAATAAATTAATTTATTTTAAATCAATCACATTTCAAAATGATAAAGAAAAGTATGTTAATTTAATTTACGATAAAACCAAAAAAAAATTTATCATAAATGGATCTTCATACAAAGGAGAAGCAAGTATGGATTGTGTTATTGGCAATTGGTGGAATCACAAATTACTAAATGCAAATCAACAAATTAGTCCTTTATCAGGTAGTATAAAAGATCAATTAGTTACATTTGTTGGTAATGAAGATATTACTATATATGGAAAAAATTACTCTACAGCTCATTACAAATTAAGATCTAAAGACGACAACTTACCAAAAGATAAAAAATTAGATTTTGATATATGGTTAGATAAAAAAAGTAACTTAATTATAAAAGTTGCATACAAAAGAATGGGGGATTGGGAATATAGATTAAAAAGTTTTCAGTAAACAAATTGTAACTTTTGAAATCTAAACTATATTCATTTTAATTTATGTCTATTTGGGGAAGTTTAATTGGTGGAATGGTTGGTTTGTCATTAGGTGGACCTTTTGGAATGTTATTAGGTTCACTAATTGGCGGACGAATTTCAAGAGCAAGATCTAGTGCAGCTGGAAGTTTTGGTACATTTGCACAACCTCAACAAATTTTTGCTCTATCTTTAATAGTTTTATCTGCAAAGCTTAGTAAAGCAGATGGCCAGGTTAGCAAAGAAGAACTTGTAGCTGTAAGAGATAAGTTAAAAATTCCAGAAAATGAAATAGAGAATGTTGGAAAAATATTTAATAAGGCTAAAGAGGAAAGCACTGGATATGAACCTTATGCAAAACAAATAGCTCAAATTTATAAAAATAATCCAAATGTATTGGAAGAAGTAATTAATATCTTGTTTTATATTGCTGAATCAGATGGAAATGTAAGTCAATCAGAATTGAATATGATTCAGCACATAGCTCAAATTTTTAACTTAAACCAATCCCAATTTAATTCTATTAAGGAAAGTAGAAAAAGTTCAGACAAATTAAATCCATATATTGTACTAGAAAGCAAACCAGAAGATGACCTTCAAACTATAAGAAAAAAATATCTAAAATTAAGCAAAGAACATCATCCTGATTTGTTAATGAATAAAGGTGTTCCTAAGGAAGTAATTGTGGAAAGTAAAAAAAAAATGAGAGCAATAAATTTAGCTTGGGATCAAATTCAAAAACTTAAATCTAATTAAAACTGTTCAGATTCTGTTGAATCTTTCATGGCAGTAGTAGAACTTTTGCCTGAACTTATAGTATTTGATACAGCATCAAAATAAGATGTTCCCACTTCTCTTTGGTGTTTAACGCTTGTATAACCATCTTTTTCTCTTGCGAATTCTTGTTGCTGAATTTTTGAGTAAGCTGTCATACCTTGAGACTTATATTTTTCTGCCAGTTCAAATATTGCTATATTTTGTGTATGAAAACCAGCAAGAGTAATAAATTGAAACTTGTAGCCCATTTCTGCAATTTTCACCTGAAAGGAAGCAATCTCTTCATCAGATAAATGTTTTTTCCAATTAAATGATGGAGAACAATTATACGCAAGTAGCTTTCCAGGAAACTTGGCATGAATTGCATCTGCAAATTTTTTAGCTTCTTCTATATTAGGTGTTGCAGTTTCGCACCATATTAAATCTGAATAAGGAGCATAAGCTAAACCTCTAGAGATTGCTTGCTCAATTCCATGTTTAACATAAAAGAAACCTTCTGGTGATCTTTTACCGGTCAAAAAGGGTTTATCATTTTCATCGTGATCATTTGTAATTAATTTAGCAGCGTTTGCATCTGTCCTTGCTAAAATAATTAGTGGTACATCAGCAATATCAGCTGCAAGCCTAGCTGCTTTCAAATTTTTTATCATTGTGCCAGTAGGAACTAATACTTTTCCTCCCATATGCCCACATTTTTTTTCGCTGGCAAGCTGATCCTCAAAATGAACACCTGCAGCTCCAGATCTAATAAATTTTTTTGTTAATTCAAAAACATTTAGTGGTCCGCCAAATCCTGCTTCACCATCAGCAATAATTGGCAACATATAATCTACTCTATCTTTTGTTTTCATGTCACCATCTTTGATTTCCATATGTTGGATTTGATCAGCTCTGATTAGTGCATTATTCATCGCATCAACTAACTTTGGAGCGCTATCAAATGGATATAATGATTGATCCGGATACATTTCTCCAGCGCTATTTGCGTCTGCCGCTACTTGCCATCCGCTCAAATAAATTGCCTTTAAACCTGCTTTGGCGTGTTGAACAGCATGGTTTCCTGACAATGATCCAAGTGTATTTATATAAGGTTCTGTATTCAAAAGTTCCCAAAGTTTTTTTGATTGATGCTTGCACATAGAGTGCTCAATTTTGATTGAGCCTCTTAATCTTTCTACTTCTTCTGGTGTATAATCTCTTTTTATTCCCGTAAATCTTTTCAAATCATATGAAACTTTTGCCTCTGAACTCATTAAAAATATTTCCTCGTTATAGTTTGTAAATTAGATATGGGTCTTACTTATTTTCACTATATTCATTAGTGAACTCGTTCATTCCACTTGAGCCCCAATCACAATGGTCATCTCTAAGATAAACACCTGTCTCGCTATACTGGTACAAGTCCTCATTTTGAGTTACCTGATGCTTGCTCTCTGGTGCTTTGCTGTTGTTTTTGTTGTTCATATGGATCTTATAATTTACAAAATTTACAATTTCTACAATAATATCAATAATGCTTGTAAAATATGATAATTTTATGTAAATTATTATTTACAAAATTTACAAATAGAAAATATGAGTCAAACAGATCTAAAAATTGGTCCAAAAATTAAAGGTTTTAGGAGGCAATTGGGCATTCAAGCAAATAAACTGGCTGAACAATTAAACATTTCTCCAAGTTACCTTGCATTAATTGAAGGTGGAAAAAGAAAAATTGATGGAGATCTATTGCTCAAAGTCTGCGAAGAGCTAAAAATAGAATTATCCGACCTAACAACAAAATCTGACATTAACTTATCAAACGATATTTCAGAATTATTAGATGATAAATTGTTTGAAGATTTAGATATATTGGGCCCCGAAATTAAAGATTTGGTAAATACAAATCCTAAAATGGCAAGAGCTCTAATAAAGCTAGGAGATAATTACAAACAAAAAGATCATGAGTTAATTAACAAGGTGGAAAATTTATCCGGCAAAATGATAGATAATAGAAAAAATTCTTTTCCTGGAGAGGTTGTTTCAGATTTTATTCAAGAAAATAAAAATTACTTTCCTAAACTAGAAAATTTTGCAAACATAATTTTTGAAAAAATTCAAACTAACAATCGAACAAGATACATGTCAATATGTGAATTCCTAAAAAATGAATATTCTATAACAGTTAAAGATGTCATTCCAGAGGAAGGAAAACCTTTTTCCAAAGTATATAATAAGGATAAAAAAGAACTTTTGTTAAGTGATTTTGTTTCTTTAGAAACAAAAAAATTATTTGCTGCTGCACAAATTGCCCAAGAGGGTGCTATGGATGAAATAAATGAATATTTATCAAAATTTTCTTTTCCTTCTGAGGAATCAAAAAAACTAACAAAAGTTGCATTATTAAACTATTGTGGAGCTGCTATTTTAATGCCTTATAAATTATTCCATCAAGAATGTAAAAAAACAAAAATATGATCTTGAGCTTTTGCAAAATAGTTTTGCCACATCCTTTGAACAGGTGGCTCATAGAGTTACATGTTTACAAGATCCAAAACTCCCTGGAATTCCTTTTCATATGTTAAGAGTTGATATTGCTGGAAATATTTCAAAAAGATTTTCTCTTTCTGGCATAGAGATCCCAAGATATGGTGGTGCTTGTCCAAGGTGGAACATTTATTCTGCGTTCACAACTCCTGGAAAAATTCATGCAGCAGTAAGCAAAATGTCTAATGGAGAAAAATATGTTTGTATTGCAAAAACTGTAGAAAAAGGAGTTGGAAGGTATGGCAAGTCAAAAAGCATGTTGTCCATTGGTCTAGGATGTGAAGCAAAATATGCTAAAGATTTTATATACACTGAAAATTTAAATGTTAATGACAAAAAAATAGAAATGCCTATAGGAGTTTCTTGTCGAACATGTGATCGACTAAATTGTTCTCAAAGAGCCTTTCCACCTCTTCATAAAAAATTTGATGTAGATATAAATTCGAGGGGAGTCTCAGTATATGTTACTGAGTAAAAAAATTATCAATTTTTTTTATTTTTTTCTCGCTCTCTCGCCAAAAGTTGTGTTAAAGAATCTACCATTAAATCAGAAGCTTTAAATATTTCATTAGTTTTTAGTTCATGTGTAGTATTTTTTTCAGGATTGCTTTTGTCTTCTATAATTACTCCTTCATCTGGAGAATTATTTTTTATGTAAATTAATAACAACCATTCATCATCAATAGTTTCGTCCCACTTAATAAATATTTCTCCAGTTTCAAATCTTCTATCTACACATCTAAAAATTGACATATGTCTAGTTATATGTCGTTTATTAAGCTGAAATACTAAGCTACTTGCGCTTCTATAAAAACTTTCAAGACAGCTTTCTATTTTTTGTCTCTCTAATAAATACTCTCTTTCTTTTTGCAAAAGGCTTTCCCTGTCATCTCCTTCCTGGACATGAACTCCTAAAGCCTCAACTCTTTCCCTAATTTTTTGATCTCTGATAACTCTATATTTTGCTTTTAATCTATCTATTCTTTCTTGTAGGCCTGCATAATCTTCTCTTTGTTCTTTTAGTGAAATTTTTTCTAATTTTTCTAACTCTTTGATTTCTCGAATTCTAAATTTTTCAATTTGTCTATCAATTTTAAGCTCTTCAAGGAACTTTTTTTGCCTTTCTGCTTGTTCTTTTCTGATAATGGCTTGCTCTTTTCTAAGAAATAATTTTATGTCTTTTGCTCTTTCTTTTTCCATTCTTTTTTCTTCTTGAAGCTCTTTTTTTTTATCTTCAAGTTTTTGTTTTTCTTGAAGTCTATATTCTTTTTCAGAAGCTATTTTTTCTTGATACATTCTTTTATTTTCTTCTATTTGCTTTCTTCTTTTTTCTTCTTCTTTAATAAACTTATACTCATATATTTTTTCAGAAAATTTTTGAAAAAAGTTTTGAATAAATTTTTGAAGACTAAATTTAATCTTAAATTTAAATTTTAGTTTTAATTTTTCCTCAAACCTAATAATCTTTAAAATCAGTCTTTTAGAGCTATTTTTAATTTTTATTGGTTTTTTATTATGAATTTTACTTGAAAATTTTAAAAATGTTTTTTTTAACTTTTTTATTTTAATTTTTTTTTTAAATCTTCTTTTTTTAATTTTTCTTTTAAATCTTCTTTTTTGAATTTTTTTTTTTGTAGATTTTCTTCTTTTATGCTTTCTTTTTACTATTATTTTTTTTCTTTTTAATTTTTTTTTTTTTGCCTTTTTTTTCATAAAAAACTAACCAATCTAGACTTACCAAGAAAATATTAATAAATATAGTCTCTTGTAATAGGTGCGGTAGTTTGGTTTTTTGTTAATTGAATTTGAAATACAACCTGATCTCCCCACTTAAATGCTAATTCACATGACGCTAAATAAAATTCCCACATTCTGAAAAATTTTTCATCAAACATTTCTAAAATTTTAGATTTGTTGCTTATACACCTTTCTTTCCAATTTTTTAAAGTAAGGCTATAATGATTCCTTAAAACTTCTAGATCACTTATAATAAGTCCTGACTTTTCAATTGGTCCTGCAACTTCGCTCATACTAGGAGTATACCCTCCTGGAAAAATATATTTCGTGATCCAGGGCTGAGGGTCTCTTGGACCTGCGACTGATCCTATTGTATGAATTAAGGCCAATCCTTCATCGTTAAGCAAACTATTAACTTGTCTAAAAAAAGTTTTATAATATTTTCTACCTACATGTTCAAACATTCCCACACTAACTACCCTATCAAATTTTTCATTTATATTTCTGTAATCAGCAAGTTTAAACTGGACTTGATTTTCTAAATTATTTTCTTTCGCCTTATTTAAACTATATTTATATTGATTCTCGGATAATGTGATACCAGTAACTTCACATTTAGTTTTTTTTGCAATATCAATCGCAAGCGAGCCCCAACCACTTCCAATATCTAGTACTTTTTGGTTAGGTTGAAGATTTAATTTTTTAATTATATGATCAATTTTATTATTTTGTGCAGTTTCCAAACTTTCATTTTCATTTTTAAAATATGCACAAGAATATTGTCTCTTTGGATCAAGAAATAGATTGTAAAGATCTTCAGAAATATCATAATGATGAGCCACATTATATTTTGATTTTTTTGCTAAATTAAAGTTAGTTAAATATCTATAAGTGCCTCTGATTTTATTTAATATTCTTCCAAAAATATTAATTTCATTTCTTCCTATATTCTTCATGGCTATTTCCAAAAAATCTGTTAATGATCCATTTTTAATTTCAAGAGTCCCATCTGTGTAAGCTTCCCCAAAATATAAATCAGGATAGAATAATAGTTTAAAATGAAGTTTTTTATCTATTAATCTTAGTGTAATAGGTTCCTTTTTTTTTGGATTTCCAATAATATATTTTTTTGAGTCTGCATCTATTAAAATAAACCCATCTTCTTTAAATAATTTATTTAAAAAACTAACTAGTTGCATTTTAAGCCGCCTTGGTTTCCTTTAAATTAAAATTTAATTCTTTTAAATCTTCAAATAATTTTTTTCTATCACTGCTATTTAAAAGGCTTAATGGTGGTAAAATATTTTCATAAATTTCATTTTCATTTATAAAAAAAGAATGTAAGGCAGAAATCAAGTTAAATTGATCAAAAACTTTTCTCACATTACAAAGCTTTTCGTTATATTTTTGTTCTTTTTTTGCAAAAAAATCATCATATACTTTTCTTGCTAAACTTGCGGTAGCATTACAAGTGGCAGTTATTATTCCTGAACATCCTAACTCCAAACCTTTTAGTAATTTCAATTCAGAACCAGGCAGAACCGAAAAATTTTCAATTTTTAAATTTTCATATAAATTATAAGAACTATCTTTAACCCCTACTATTTGTTTTGGAAATTTTTTAACTAATTCTTCAACACATTCTATGCTAAACTTGTATCCACATAGTTTTTCAAAATTATAAAGAATTATTTTTGCCTCCGGGATTTTTTCTATAATTTTTGAATAAAAATTTATTGCTTCTTTGTCTCCATATTTATAATAAGCTGGTGGCATAATTAAAAATTTATTAAAACCTAATGAGTTGGAAATTCTCATTAAATTTATTGTTTCACCTAATGAGTTTAACCCACTGCCTATTAAATACTTATCTTTGTACTTGCTTGTGGATAATTCGTTTAACAAATTTATTTTTTCACTTATTGGTATTAGTTGTGCTTGACCGGTACTTCCAAAAATTGCAACTCCATGACATCCTTGGTTAATCAAATTTTCTGCATGAATTATGGTTTTGTTTGAATTTAAAGTTAAGTTTTCATTAAAAATTGACATAGAGGCTGCAAAAATACCTTTAATTTGGTCCATGATAAAAATTTTATTTATAATAAAAGTAA
This sequence comes from uncultured Pelagibacteraceae bacterium, assembly GCA_902566775.1. Classification (GTDB taxonomy): domain Bacteria; phylum Pseudomonadota; class Alphaproteobacteria; order Pelagibacterales; family Pelagibacteraceae; genus Pelagibacter. The sequence continues at coordinate 10,699 of CACFKF010000005.1, forward strand.
TATAATTATTTTTAAAATGAAAGTTTTAGTTATTCAAAATCGGATGGGAATTGGTGATATGGTTATTTTTCTACCCTATATCGAAGCAATATCTAAATATTATAGTACACGTGTAAGCTTGCTTGTTAAAGAAAATACCAAATGTTTAGAATATTTATCAAATAATCCTAATATAGATAATATAATTATACTAGATAGAGATGATAAAAAAAAAATTGGCAAACATTACGGACTTAAAGGCATATTTAATTTAGCTCTTGAAATAAAAAAACATAATTTTGATAAAATTTTTATCTTCAATTCATCATTTAGGTACAAAGTTGTTGCTAAATTAGCCAAAATAAAAAATGTTTATCAATACAAATTGTTCAGTAAAAAAAATCAAAATATAATTGAAACTGCTAAAACTTTTTTAAAAAAAAGTCTTAATGTTGAAGTTGATAGCAATCCGACAATATCATTAAATTCCGAGATAGTTAAAAATGCAAAAAAAAAATTTGAAATATTAGATGATGAAATAAATATAGTTTTAGGAGTTGGTGGATCTGGTCCCACTAAAAGAGTTGCTCCAGAAAAATTTATTCAATTAATGAAACTTTGTTCTAATAAATTTAAATGTAAATTTTTTATAGCAGCAGGTTCAAACGAAAAGGAAGAAAAAATAGTTAACACAATATTGAACTCTGAACATAAAGATAAATGCATAACGCTTAATAAATTAAGAATTTCTGAAACTCTACCAATAATTAAAAATTGCAATATTTCTATTTGCAACGATACTAGTTTTAGTCATTTATCTGCTGCACTAGGGGTGGAAACTATTGTGCTAATGACAGACACTCCTCTTCTTTACGGCAGCTACAGCCCTAGAATGCATCCAATTTTACCAGACGGAGAAAAAATTGTAACTCATGACACTCTAGGAAAAGATAAAATTAATCCTGAAAAAATTTTTAATAAAGTAAAAAACATCTTAAACTTAAATTAAATTTTTTAAAACTACCTCTTTGGCTTCATTAACAATTGCAGCAAGCCTTGAGAGTTCGGGACTTATATCCGGATGTATTTTTTTCATTATTTTTTTATAAGAATTTAAAACTTCATTTTTAGTATATTTTTTGTTTGGGTCTAAATTTAAAATTCTATATGCTTCTTCAACCGAAATGCTTTGCTTGTTAAAATTTTGATTTATATTATTAAAGTTAAATCTTCCAGAATTTTTTAACACTCTTAATAAATTCCAAATTCTCAGGAGTTGAAATAAGGATAATCCTGCTTTTGTTTTTATTAATGGCAATATCATTAAAACAAATGGAAGAGAAAATATAAATCTTCCGGCATATACCATTGTAAGAGCTAAAATTGCAGCTAAAATTATGGTAGTAGATCTAACAATTTTAGAAATTTTTTTACTTGATGTTTTGGCAAACCAATTAAGTAAGAAATAAATTAGGACAAAAATAATAAGTGTAACAAAAAAAATATTCATGTATTAGATTATATTCATATGAAAACACCAAAACTAGAAAAAAAACCGGAGATAAAATCATGTCATGACAAAAAGTGGCAGGATAATTATAGCTGGATACACCAAAAAAATATCCTTGAAGTGCTAAGAGATAGTTCAAAACTTCTACCTGAAGTAAAAAAATACTTAGAAGAAGAAAACGCTTTTACAGAATATAATTTAAAAGACACAAAAGAATTGCAAAAAAAACTTTTTAAAGAAATTAAAGGAAGAATTAAGCTTGATGATGAATCGCTACCTTTTAAAGACTATGATTATGAATATTGGATAAAAACAACTACTAAAGGAAATTACACCATTAAACTAAGAAAAAAAATTGGTTCAAATAAAATAGAAGAAATATGGAATGGTGATAAAGAAAAAGAAAAGTTAAATACAGAATATTTTGGTGTTGGCGATTTAGAAGTAAGCTGGAATGACAAATATTTAGGCTACTCACTGGATTTAAAGGGATCTGAATATTATACTATTTATGTAAGAGATATTGAGTCAGGAAAGTTGGTAACTGAGAAGATTGAAGAAACAAGTGGTGGAATTACTTTTAGCTTGGATAACAAATTTATTTTTTATTCAAAATTAGATGAACATCATAGACCAAGAAAAATATTTAGACATAAGATAGGTAGTTCTGTTAAAGAAGATGTTTTAATTTTTGAGGAAAAAAGTGAAGCTTTTACTGTTGGTATTGGTTTAAGTTCTGATGAAAAATATTATTTTATAGTAAGCTCAGACCATAATACTTCTGAACAATATTATTTTTCAGTAAATGAAGAAAGCCCTAAGCCAAAATTAATTAAAAAAAGAAAAAAAGGCATACTTTATTCTGTAAGTTCCTGGAATGGTTGTTTTTATAATCATACAAATGAAGATGCTGAAGATTTTAAAATTGAAAAATGCGAAGATTTATCTAATCAAGAGTGGAAAACTTATATTGCTGCTAAAGATGAAGTTTTAATAGGCGGGTTAGTTTTTTTAAATAATTGGATAATTAGATCTGAAACTTCCAACGCACTTGGAAAAATATTTGCAAAAAATTTAAAAACCAATGTAGAAGAAGAAATTATATTTGCTGATGAAAAAGTAATTGTTCCTGGAATTTCTTTAATTCAAAGAGAAAGAAGTACCGATCAATTGTACCTAAGTTATTCATCTCCAAAAACCCAATCTAGAACTTATTTGTATAATTTAAAAAACAAGGAAAAAAAACTTGTTAAAGAACAAGAAATACCCTCAGGACATAATTCTGAGGATTATATTGTAGAAAGGTTAGAATGTAAGTCACATGATGGAAGACTAGTGCCAATAACGATTACTAGGCATAAAAAAACTAAAATTGATGGATCGGCAAATTTATTACTATATGGCTACGGTTCTTATGGAAGTTCTATGAGTCCTAGTTTTTCATCTACTAGATTAAGTTTGATTAATAGAGATATAATTTGGGTAACAGCTCACATAAGAGGTGGATTGGAAAGGGGCATGAAATGGTGGAAAGAAGGAAAATTATTAAACAAAAAAAACACTTTTGAAGATTATATTGCAGTTGCAAAATTTTTAATTGAAAAAAAATATACGTCAGAAAAAAAAATCATCGGGATGGGTGGTTCTGCGGGGGGACTACTTATGGGGGGGGTTGCAAACCAAGCTCCAGAATTATTTTTAGGAATTATTATGGCAGTTCCATTTGTAGATTCATTAACCACTAATCTAGATCATTCATTGCCGCTCACTGTTGGAGAATTTGATGAGTTTGGAAATGCTAAAGAAAACAAAGAACATTTTGAATATATTCTTTCTTATGCTCCTTATAATAATATTAAAAAAATGGATTATCCTCACATTTTTATTACAACCAGTTTAAGTGATAATCGTGTTTTATTCGACGAACCTGCAAAATTTACTGCAAAATTAAGAGAGCACAAAACAGATAATAATCTTCTACTTTTAAAAACAGAAATGAATGCCGGCCATGGTGGGAAATCTGGAAGAGATGGTGCTATTGAAGAGATAGCTATTGATTATGCTTTTGCGCTCAAAATTTGCAAAAAAAATTAGTTCATTATATTGAAATTGTAATTTTTACTCCCATATAAGTTTTAAAGTCGCCTAATGGGACTTTTAAAAAATAACCTTGCTAAAAAAGGAGGATATATATGACAAGTAAGGATCTATCTATATTCAACTCACTAAGACCTTTTTCTATTGGTTTTGACGATATGTTTGACCAATTCGAAAGCATGTTGGGCAATGGAAGTTTAAGTATGCAATCAAACTATCCGCCATACAACATAAGAAAAACTGGGAAGGACAAATACTCGATTGAAGTTGCTCTTGCTGGTTTTAATAAGAAAGATGTTGAAGTTGAGTTTGAAGACAATTTATTAACAGTTAGAACTAAACAGGTTAATAAATCTGAAAGTAAAAATGAAGATGGTGAAATTCTTCATAAGGGTATTTCTCAAAGGCAATTTGCAAGATCATTTACAATTGCAGATGATGTAAAAGTAGGTATCGCAGAACTAAAAGATGGCCTTTTGACAATAGCTTGCGAAAGAATTGTGCCAGAATATAAGAAGAAAAAACTTATTGAAATTAAATAAGTGCTAAACTTACTTGTGGGGACCTAAATCCCCACAAGTTTCTAATTCGTATTATTTTTTTGGTAATGTTGCGTTTAAAATAAATGCTAATAATCCAGCAGGTATTAAACCAGTAGTTAACAACAATCTTAATTTAATTCCTAAATCAGGCATGTGAGCAACAAACTCAGGAAAAGCATATAATCCAATTCCAAAAGAAAGTGATAAAGCTAATATTAAAATATTTCTTTGACTCATTTCTGTTTTTGAAATTAGCTTGATTCCTGCTCCTGCAATTAATCCAAACATAATAATCGCTGCTCCGCCAATTACAGAGTCTGGCATTGCTGCAATAATTCCACCTAATTTTGGAAACAAACCTAATAAAATTAAAATTATACCAGCAACTGTTCCTACGTGCCTACTAATCACTCCTGTAAAAGCAACAAGACCTGCATTTTGTGAATAAGAAGTGTTTGGCATAGCATTAAAAATTGATGCAAAGGCTGTTCCAACTCCATCCGCCATTATACCGCCCGAAAGTTCTTTATCAGTAGCTTCTCTGTTTGCTCCACCCATTGTCGTAGCACTAATATCTCCAATAGTTTCAATAGTTGTAACTATGGACATGAACAACATCAGTATTACAGCGCCCCAAACAAAATCAATTCCATATTGCAGTGGCATTGGAAATGCAAACCAACCTGCAGCTGCTATTTTTGCCCATCTTACTTCTCCTAGTAAGGCTGCTACTATAAACCCTGCTATTATTCCAATTAGTATGGAAGCTGCTGAGACCATTCCTTTTCCTCTTAAATTAGTTAAGAGCGCAACTATTAAAACTGTACCAGCTATAGTTAAGTGGTGCCAATTTGCAAAAATTTCTGGCTTATTGTTCATTAACCACACTCCACCACCAGCATACTTAAACCCTACTTTAAGAAGACTGATTCCAATCATTAAAACAACTATTCCTGTCACTAATGGAGGAAACATATGTCGAATTGGTTTTAACATTTTACCAATCCATATTTGAAAAATTCCTCCTATAAATGCAGCTGTAAAGATTGCTCCTAAACCAAAGGCTTTAAAAGGTAGCATTATTGGAATGAAAGCAAAACTTGTACCTTGTATTATTGGAAGTCTTGCACCTATATTTTTATAGCCTACAGTTTGAATTATTGTTGCTACTCCAGCAGCAAACAAGGCCATTTGAATTAAAAAAATCTTTTCCCCAGTTGTTACTCCAAAAACACCCGCAACAATTAATGGAACGGTAATGTTCCCTGCAAACATTGCAAAAACATGTTGAATTCCCAATGGTATTGATTGATTCAACGGTAGTTTCTTGTTAACAGCTCCGGAAGTTTTAGTTTTTTTACGAGCCATTTACCCTCCTATTTAAAATTATTTAAATAAGCCTATTTGAAATTTTTTTTAATTAAAAGGATAAAATCAAAAAATTTGACAAAAACATGCAAAAAAACCTATAAATAATCAATTATTATTAAAAGCACCCTTTGCTATTAAAACCAATAACCATATCAAACTCATTTATTTCAAATTGTCTTTCACAAAGAATTCCATATTTTTTGTTTTTATAAACTAAGATTCTAGAGCCCTTTTCATTCTTACTTTCTTCAGTAGGATTTCCCATGACTATCTTTAATTCTGATTCTGGTTGACCAATAAACTTACTTAATTTTTTATTTTCCTTTTCAACTGCTTCATTCGATTTTTTTTTTACAGTTTCGCATGCTGAAATAAAAACTAGTAAAAAAATTAATTTAGCTAACAATAAATTTTTCATTTTATTTAGGTTATTTTAACATTTAATAGTTACTATAAACTATTCTAATTATAGGTAATAAATTAACCTAAAAGTTGTATTAAATTGGCAAATCAAGGAATAACTCTGTTTTTTTTCGAAATAAATGAAGATTTTAATTATCGAATGAAATAAATTGCAACTAATTAACAAACTTAAACTTGGAGGTCAAAATGATGGATAAATATTTTGATTATAGAAAACATAAAACGGATTTTAAAACAGAGGTTATGGCTGGAGTAAGTACATTTCTTACAATGGCATATATTATGTTCTTAAATCCAGTCATACTTGCCGACGGTGGGTTTGACTTTGGCGGAGTTTTCACAGCAACTGCTCTTGCAACTGCATTAGCATGTTTTATTTGTGCGTTTTACGCTAAAACTTGGCCAGTAGGCTTAGCACCAGGAATGGGAATAAATGCATTTATTGCTTATGGTGTTTGTTTAGGTATGAACTATACACCAGCCGAAGCACTTGGCGCTGTATTAGTTGCCGGAGTAGTGTTCTTAATAGTTTCATTAACACCGATTAGAGCTTGGCTAATAAACTCTATTCCAAAAAGTTTAAAACTTGGAATTGGAGCAGGTATTGGTCTTTTCTTAGCTATCATTGGTTTTGAAATTATGGGATTAACTGCAGATAACCCAGTAACACTTGTTCAACTTGGTGATGTCTCTAATCCACTTCTTCTTTTAGGAGCTGGAGCATTTGTTTCAATGATCGTAATGGAAAAAATGAAAATTAAAGGAAATATAATTATTGGAATTTTAGCTTTTAGTATAATAGCTTGGATTACAGGCTTGGGCCAATTCAATGGTGTTTATTCTGCTCCGCCACCAATGACTCACTTAATGACTTTTGATTTAGGTGCTGCTCTAAGCGCATCAATGGTTACGGTTGTTTTTACTCTTTTCTTCATAGACTTTTTTGATACTGCTGGAACGCTAACTAGTGTTGCAAACGTAGCTGGAAAAGTTGGAAGTGATGGTAAAATAAAAGACATTGATAAAGCGATGTTGTCAGACAGTGTGTCTACTGTTGCTGGTTCTATCATGGGTACTTCAACGGTAACAACATATGTTGAGTCGGCCGCTGGTGTAAAAGCTGGAGGAAGAACTGGAATGACTTCACTTACAATTGGAGTTTTGTTCTTAGCATGTTTATTCTTCAGTCCACTTGCAACATCACTTCCTAAAGAAATTGATGGTGCAGCATTAATTTATATTGCAACTCTATTTGTTCGAAATATAACAGATATTGAGTGGGAAGACGCTGCTGAAGCGGGCCCTGCTGTACTTGCAATGATTGCAATGCCATTCACTTATTCTATATCTCATGGAATAGCTTTGGCATTCATTTCTTATGCAGCCATTAAGATATGTACTGGAAAAATCGATTCTACTAGCCCAGCAATTTGGGTTATAGCAATACTAAGTGTTGTCAGTTTTGCAGTAGCATAAACATTTAAAAATACTTTTAAATTGGGCGGTCTTCGGATCGCCCTTTTTATTTACGGTGTTTTTTTTTTATATCTTCAATTCTTATTTCTTCGTAAACTTCAAATGGTTGAACTATCCAAGGATTAGCTTCCAATTTTACTGCACAAAAATCAGGCTGAAAAGTTGATTTTTTCTTTTTCCAAAGTGTAGCAGTTTTAATATCTTCAATTTTTCCCTTAATTGGTTCATAAGCCCTTAGCCAGTCTACACTTTTGTTAAAAGTAATTCCTGTATCAGATAAATCATCACAAAGTAAAATTTTACCACCCATGTTTGGAGCTATTGAACTCATTTCTCTAGAAAATACTATGTCGCCTTGTTCATCCTCTACTCCTTTGCCACTATAAGACTCAACGGCAAGGTAAGCACATTTCAATTTAAATACTCTACTTAAAACATCTATCATTGGTGCGCCTCCTCGCATAATGCCAATTAAAATTGATGGCTTGTATCCACTTTCGTCTATTTGAATTGCAAGCTTTTCTACAGTTTCATGATATTGATCCCAGCTTACAATTAATTTTTCTGACATATCTCTCTATATAATATTAATTCTTAAAAATTAATATTAAAACTGCAAGTAAAATTAAAAGTACAATTGATGTTATTAAAATATACAACCTGTGAATGTTTCTGCCTCTTAAGTTGAAATAATGTCTGACTAAGACAGAGATTACTGCAATAGCAATTAAAATTAACCAATTATATTTATGATAAACTATAAAGCTGTAGTGACCTGATAGCATTATAAACAAAACTAAAAAAGTTGAATAATTATTGTGTATGGATCTTTGTTTGGCGGCTAAAGACAAGCTAATGTCAAATTTTTCATTTTTTCTACTGCTATTTATAATATTCATTTGGTTTGGAATAATTACTGTAAATACATTACCAAACATATTTGTTCCAATAATTAAACCAACACTTAAAAATGCAAATTTTGGTCCAAATAATTTTGTTAAACCAAATGAAATTAGAACTAATAATATTAGAATTATTGAAATAAATAAAAAATTATTCTTTATCAAATTAGATCTACATAATAGATCATATATAAACCAAGAAACTATAATTGAAGATAGTGATATAAGAATTGCATTAAAAGATGAAATTTCTAAAACTCTTTTATCTACCATTAATATGCCGGAGTTATAATAATAAACTACTGCTAATAACAAAATTCCAGTAACAAAGGTTAGATAACTTTGCCATTTAAATATTACTAGTCTGTTCAGATATTCTAATGGGGGAGATTTTTTTAATCTTGTTAATTTGTAATAAAATCCAGAATGCATCAAATATCCTTCCCCATCAATATCATCGCTCGAAATATTTTTGTTTAATTTGTTATCTAAATAATTGAATAAAAAACTATTTCCTACCCAAAGAATTGCAAATAATACATGTCCCCACCTCAAGACAAGTTCTAACCATTTTAATGTATAAGGTAAATATTCCATAGATTAATATTCTACCTTATCAGTTTTTTTATCCCAAATATCAAAAGCTTTTAAAGCTTCTTCTCTCAACATTTGTTTTATTGGAATTCTTCTATCTTCGATTTTTTTAGAAAATTCAGAATAAATCATTGAGTCGTCAAAATTTATTTTTTTCGCATCATCCCTAGTATTTGCATAATAAATATTATCGATATGTGACCAATATATTGCAGATAAACACATTGGACATGGTTCACAACTTGCATATATATCGCAGCCTGAAAGGTTAAACGTATTTAGTTTTTTGCAGGCATCTCTTATAGCAACGATTTCTGCATGGGCGGTTGGATCATTTGAAAAAGTAACTTTATTAGAACCTTCTGCAACAATCATATTATCCTTAACAACTACACAACCGAAAGGTCCTCCAATTCCGCTCGCACTTTTTATAGAAAGCTCAATTGCTCTTAACATAAATTTATTTTTTGATTCCATTTAATTTTTATTATGATTAATTTTATTTTTTAAGTTTCTAATACTCATTAAAACTTTTTCTGGTGTCGCAGGTGCATCAAGAATTGGTATTATTTTATTTTTCCCTACAGAAGCTATAGCATCTTTTATTGCATAAAATACACTCATTGCTAACATAAGAGGTGGTTCGCCCGTAGTTTTTGATTTATTTACTACTTTTTCTTTATTCTTGCCCTGTTTAAAAATTTCAACATTAAATTTTTTTGGCATATCGCTTACCGCTGGTATTTTGTAAGTTGAAGGAGAAAAAGTAGTTATTTTTCCATTAGAATTCCAATTTACTTCTTCCATAGTTAACCATCCTTGTCCTTGAACAAAACCTCCTTCAATTTGACCCATTTCTAAAGCTGGATTAATTGCTTTTCCAACATCATGAATTATATCAACACGATCAACTACGTTTTCGCCAGTCAACGTATCTACAGTAACTTCAGTTACTGCTGCTCCATAACAAAAATATAAAAAAGGTCTTCCTAAAAAAGTTTTTTTATTAAATTTTATTTTTGGTGTTGAATAAAAACCAGATGATGATAGTGAAATTCTATTTAAATATGCTTCATTAATGATTTTCTTAAAATTAAAAGACTTATTTTTAATTTTAATTAATCCTTTTTTATAAAATACTTTATTTGAACTAACTTTATATTTTAACTTAATAAAATTTTCTAAATTTTTCTTTATTTTTGAAACAGCATTGAGAGCAGCTGCTCCATTTAAATCAGTAGTAGAAGATGCAGCGCTTGCCGAAGTATTTGGTACTTTTGAGGTATTTGTTGAAGAAATCTTTACTTTTTCGAATGGTAAACCAAATTCATTTGCAACAAGTTGTGCAATTTTTGTATTTGTACCCTGTCCCATTTCTATTCCACCATGATTTAAATATACACTTCCATCTGTATAAATATGGACAAGTGCTCCGGCTTGATTGAGATGAATTGTTGTAAACGAAATACCAAATTTTACAGGCGTAATTGCAAGTCCTTTTTTTAAATATTTGTTTTTTGAATTGAATTTTTTTATATTAGAATATCTGTTTTTATAATTTGATTTTTTTATCAATCTGGTAAAAATTTCATTAATTACATTGTCTTCAATTTTCATTCCATAATGTGTAATATTATTATTATTTTTTTGATAAAAATTTCTTTTTCTTATGTCACAAGGATCTTTTTTCAAAAACCTTGAAATGTTATCTATGATATTTTCTATTGCCATCATGCCTTGGTTGCCACCAAAACCTCTAAATGCTGTGGAGGTTGCTGTATTTGTTTTACAAAGATAGTTTTGCACTTCAATATTAGAAAGATAATATGCATTGTCTATATGAAGCAAAGCTCTTTCGTTTATTGCATGGGACAAATCAGGCGACATTCCGCATCTTGATGCTAGTTTAATCTTTAATCCTTCAATAACTCCTAGTTTGTTAAAACCAACTTCGTATTCTGAATAAAAATCATGTCTCTTGCCAGTAATAATAATATCATCGTCCCGATCAAGTCTAAGCTTTATAGGTTTTTTTGTTTTGTTAGCCAATAATGCACAAATACTAGATGTTAAAAAATTTGTTTCTTTTCCGCCAAAACCTCCTCCTATTCTTCTAACTACAACATTTATCGTATTACTTTTTTGATTTAACATCTTTGCTATTATTTGTTGCGTTTCTGAAGGATGTTGAGTGGAGCTGTAAACCAAAAAATCATTATCTTCTTTTGGTATAACAAATGCTACTTGTCCTTCTAAGTAAAAATGTTCCTGACTTCCTGTTGTAAAATTTCCTTTAAGATTATTTTTTGATTTTAAAATTTTTTCAGAAGGATTCCCTCTTTTAATTGTTTTTTTTTTAAAAAGAAGTTTTTTTTTATTTAAAGCTTCTTTAATAGTTATAATAGGCTTTAAATCTTTATAACTAATCCTAGCTTTTAATACTGCTCTTCTTGCAAATTCAGTAGAAGTGGCTGCTACTGCAAACAAAGGTTGCCCGTAATATTCAACTTTTTTCTTGGGGAATATTGGATCTCCATCAAATACTGGCCCTACATCATTTCTTCCTGGAATATCGTTATATTCAACCACTGAAACAACACCTTCGCTCTTCCATACTTCTGATAAATCAATTTTTTTAATAATAGCATGTGCTTTTTTACTCCAGCCAATTGCACCATGTAAAGTTCCAAATGGTTCTTTTATATCATCGGTATAAATAGCATATCCACTGACATGTTTAGAAGCACTGTCATGTGGTCTTTTTTCATTAATAAAAATATTTTCACTCATTATTTAATTTAATCTAATTAATTTTTGTTTTTTTATTTCTATAAAACATTTTGTTAATAAATTTTTTGCTATCTCCATGCGATAACCTTTGGATGCTCTCATATCATCAATTGGTGCAAAATCTTTTTCTAGTTTTTTTTCTGCCTTTTTAAAGGTTTCTTCTGAAAAAATTGAGTTAATGAGTATTTTCTCACAGTTAGTAGCCCTTTTTGGGATTGGCGCCATTCCTCCATATGCAATTTTTACATTTTTTATTTTTTTATTAATTATTTCTAAATTAAATGATGCACATACTGAAGAAATATCATCGTCAATTCTTTTGGATATTTTATACGCTTTAAAAATATTCTTTTTAAATATGGGAATAATTATTGAATGAATAAATTGTCCTTTTTTTAATCTAGTTTTTCTATAGCTGATAAAAAAATTTTTTAATGGTAAAACTGTTTTATTTGATTTTTTCTGTAAAACTAACTTGGCGTCCAAAGACAATAATAATGGCAGGGTGTCGCCAATTGGTGAAGCTGTAGCTATATTGCCTGCCATGGTAGCAAGGTTTCTAATTTGCACAGAACCATATCTTTTTAGAATTGAATTAAAATCTGGATAATACTTTTTTATAAATAATTCAAATTCTATTAAAGAAGTCGCTGCACCAACTTCTATATTGCTGTTTCTTTCTTTAATAAATTTAAGTTCTTTAATTGAATTTAGAGAAATAATATTATTAATTTCTTTTCTTTCTTTTGTAACAATTAATGAAAGATCAGTAGCACCACTTAAAAATATTGAGTTTGAATTATTTTGAATTATTTTTTTTAACTCATTGATGCTTTTTGGAGAAAAATATTTTTTATTTCCATTTTTTAAGCTTAAATTTTCTATGCCTATTTTTTTTAATAAATGTAAAGTTTTTTTCTTATTTTTATAAAATTCATCTGATCCAGTAACCTTATTTAAACTTTTTGCAGCATCTATAATTGGTCTATACCCTGTGCAACGACATAAATTTCCAGAAATTGAATCTTTAATATTTTCATTACCATAAGAAGAAAAATTTTTGTACATTGCAAAAAGTGACATAACAAATCCAGGTGTACAAAAACCACATTGAGAACCATGATATTTAATCATTGCATCTTGCACTGGATGCAAAGTTCCATTTTTTGAAACTAAATCTTCAACAAGTATAAGTTGTTTTCCTTCTAAACTAGGAACGAAGCTAATACAGGAATTAATTGCTTTATAAATAATAGTATTGTTTTTTAATTCTCCCAAAACAATAGTGCATGCACCACAGCCTCCCTCGGCACAACCTTCTTTTGTTCCTGTCTTTTTTAATTTAAGACGAACATAATTAAGTATAGTCTCGTTAGGATCTGGATTGCTAACCGAGCAAATTTTGTTTTCCCATACAAACTTTATTTTATTGGAAGACATCTAACTTCCTCTGTAAGTAGAATAACTCCATGGTGAAACAAGTAAAGGTACATGATAATGCTCCTTAGAATTAGAAATTCCAAATTTTACAACTACATCATCTAAAAATGGAATTTTTGGTATTTCTGCTATTTTTTTAAAATAATCGCCTACAAAAAAAGTAAGTTCGTATTTTCCTTCTTTAAAATTTGATCCTTCTATTAAGGGTTGGTTTGTACGACCATCATTATTTAAAATTACACTATTTAACTTTTCTCTCTTGTTATTTTGAACGTAATATAAATCAACTTTAATACCTTTGCCTGGCTTCCCTGAATAAACGTCTAAAACATGTGTAGTTAATTTTGTCATATAGTTATGTATATAATATACAATTAATGCATAATTAAAATATTAAAACAAACAAGTAAAAAATCATATATGGATTTAATGGATAAATTTAATAAATTAAGCAGATCTGAATTTATATCTACTTTTGGAAATATTTTTGAAAAAACAGAATGGATTGCCGAAAAATGCTATGATTCAAAACCTTATAGTAATTTTAATGAATTAGTTTCAAGAATGTTGGAAGTGTATGAAAGAGCTGAAAAAAATAAACATCTTGAAATTTTAAATTCTCATCCAGATTTAGCTGTTGAAAAAAAATTAACTGATGATTCAAAAAATGAACAAAAAAATGCAAGTTTAAATGAATGTACCAATAAAGAATTTATTGAATTTAAAAAATTGAATGAAGAATATAAAAAAAAATTTGGCTTTCCTTTTATTATTGCTGTTAAGGGCAAAAATAAAGAAGAAATATTGAATAATTTTAGACAAAGAATAACAAATAATATAAATTCTGAATTTGAAGAAGCTAAAAAACAAGTAAAAAAAATAGCAAGCTTACGTCTAAGTGAAATAACTAAATAAATAATATGAAAAAATTTATTAATGGTAAGATGATTAATTTGGCAGAGCCAAGACTTGGTTCAAAAGTAATTTTTAAAACTGATGATTTTTTTGCATCTGCAAAAAGAATTATTAAACCAGAACCACCTGTTTTCAAGGATGGACTTTTTGATTCACATGGCAAATGGATGGATGGATGGGAAACAAGAAGAAAAAGAAGAAAAGGTTTTGATTATTTAATTGTAAAACTTGGGAAACCAGGAAAAATTTTTAATGTTGATATTGATACATCTCATTTTAATGGTAACCAACCAACACATGCTTCTTTGGAAGCTTGCTACACAAATAAAAAACCAAATAAAAAAACAAGATGGATTAAAATTTTAAATAACAAAAAACTTAGACCAAATAAAAATCATAATTTTAAAATTAAAAATAAATTAGTTTTTAATCATGTTAAGTTAAATATTTTTCCTGATGGAGGAGTGGCAAGACTTAGAATTTATGGAGAAGTTGAAATTAATAAAATTAATTTTGGAAATAAATTAATTAATCTAACATCAGTCTTAAATGGAGCATCTATAGTAGGTTGTAATAATGAACATTTTGGTAGAGCTGAAAATGTTCTAGCGCCTGGCAAAGGTAAAAATATGGGTGATGGATGGGAAACAAGAAGAAGTAGAGGAAAAAACTTTGATTGGCTTATAATTAAATTAGGACGTACAGGTACAATTAATAAAGTTGAAATAGATACTCACCACTTTAAAGGAAATTATCCAGACAAGTGTTCTTTACAAGTTGCATATATACCTAAAAAAATATCAAATTATTCTGTAGTAAAAAAATCTACTAGATGGAAGTCTATTTTAAATAAAGTTAAACTTAATGCTAATAAAAAACATGGTTTTAATAATAAAATAATGAAAAAAAATAAAATTAATTTTATTAAAATTAACATTTACCCTGATGGAGGAATTTCAAGAGTTAGGGTTTTTGGAAAAGTTGTCAAATGAAAATTATTATAAAACCAAAAAAAATAACTAAAAAAAATTTTAAAAAATTCGGTGACTTAATATCTACAAAAAAAAGAAAACCAATAAATATAAATAATGGTTACGCAAAAAGATTTGATAACTTATGTAGAATTAATACTTCTTCAAAAAAAGGAAATACAATAATGAGTATTTTTTCTGCAAAGAAAAGAAAATTTCCGATGAAGATTGATATGATGGAAAAGCATCCTCTTGGAAGTCAAGCATTTGTTCCAATGAACGAAACTAAATTTTTAGTATTTGTTGCTCCAAAGGGCAAAAAACCAGATACTAAAAAAATAAAGTCTTTTATTGTACCAAAACAAACTGGAATTAACTATAAGCCTGGAATATGGCATTTCCCTTTAATATCAACAAAAAACATGCATTTCCTAGTAATAGATAGAAAAGGAATAGGCAATAACTTAGTAATTTATAAATTTAAAAATGAAAAAATTTCGCTCAAACTCAAATAAAAAATACCTAAGAGATATGGTTGGTTATGGTTCAAAAAAATTTCGAGTAAAATGGCCTAACAATGCAAGAATAGCACTTCAAATAGTTCTAAATTATGAAGAAGGAGCAGAGAATTGTGTGCTGCATGGAGATAAAAATTCCGAAGTTTTCTTATCAGAAATTATAGGCGCACAACCAGTCAAAGGTCGACATATGAATATGGAATCTTTTTATGAATATGGATCCAGAAGAGGTTTTTGGAGACTGTATGAATTATTCCAAGAAAAAAAAATTCCTTTAACAATTTTTGGCGTTGGTATGGCATTAGAAAGAAATCAAGATGTATGTAATGCAATGAAAAAAGCTGGCTATGAAATTGCTTCACACGGATGGAGATGGATTGATTACCAAAATTTTTCAAAATCTAAAGAAAAAGAACATATGAATCTGGCAATACAATCAATAAAGAAAATTTTTGGAGAGAGACCTTTGGGTTGGTATACCGGAAGGTGTAGCCCAAATACCCTGCGATTAGTTATGGAAGAAGGTGGATTTCTTTATTGTAGCGACTCTTATAGTGATGATCTACCTTATTGGGAAAAGAGAGGAAATAAAAAACAATTAATTATTCCATATACTTTAGACAATAATGATATGAGATTTGCCACTAATCAAGGTTTTAATAGTGGAGAACAATTTTATACTTATCTTAAAGATAGCTTTGATGTTCTATATGAAGAAGGAAAAGTTTCTCCTAAAATGATGTCTGTAGGTTTACATTGTAGATTAATTGGTAGACCTGGTAGAATACAATCGTTAAAAAAATTTTTAGATTATGTTTTAAAATTTGATGATGTTTGGATTTGCAAAAGAATAGATATCGCAAAACACTGGATTAAAAATTATTATTAATAAAACAAAAAAATAATAAACTTAATATTCAACATCTGTTGGATCTATGCTTCTCCACATGTACCAAGTAAATACTGTTCTATAGCCCAAATGCACCTTGGAAATTTTTTCTAAAAATCTTTTACTTGGTGGATACGAAACTTTGTAATTTTTGGAAATCGCTCTAATTAAACCTATATCTTTAATAGGAAAGATGTCTGGTCTATTTAAATTAAACATCAAAAACATTTGTGCACTCCAAACACCCAGCCCTTTTAGTCTAGTAATGTATTCAATAGCTTTTTCATCATCTATTTTTTGTAAATCATAAACATTAAATGATTTATTTTGAAAATTTTTAGCAATATTTTTTAAGTAAGATATTTTTTGACGAGACAATCCAGCACTTTTTAAACTTCTAGAGTGTAAATTTATAACTACTTTAGGTGTAATTTTTTTTTTACATTTAATTTCAAATTTTTTCCAAATGGAATCTGCCGCTTTTACTGATATTTGTTGTCCTACTATAGTTCTACAAAGTGAAAAAAAGGGCTTATTTCTAGTGGTCAAAAAACCTTTGTTATATTTTTTTATTATTCGTCTTAATACTGGATCCCTTCTAGAAAGAATTTTTTTGGCTTTATGCCAATATTTTGGAGGTCTATTCATGTCTAGAAATAGAAACTTGTTTTTTATGATAAATTTCTCTTCTGAATATAATTACTGAAGAAATAATTACTAATAAAGACCCAATTAATGTTCTTAAAGTTGGAATTTCATCCCATATAAGATATCCAAAAATAATAGCAAAAACTAAAGCTAAATATTTTAAAGGTGTAACAAGAGAAACATCTGAAAACTTGTATGATTGTGTAAGCCACAAGTTCGCTAAGCCTCCTAAAATTCCTAAAAGAGATAATAAAAATAAATCTTTTAGTGATGGTAACAACCATCCCTGCGGGATGGTAAAAAAACTAAGTATCATTATAGATATTGAAAAATAAAAACTTATTAACCAAACTGGCTCTGATGCTGACAGCTGCTTTATAGCTATTGCTACGTAAGATAACCCTAGACAAAAAATTATTGGATAAAAATAATATATATTCATTGAACTAAATCCAGGTTCTGAAATAACTATTATTCCTATAAAGCCAACAAGTACTGCCAACCATCTATATAAACCTACTTTTTCACTTAACAAAAAAATTGAAAATATTGTAGTAAAAATTGGTGAAGCAAATGTGATGCTTACAACTGTAGCTAAAGGAAGTTCTCTTAAAGCTATAAAAATTGCAACTATAGCAAACAATCCTGCGGCACATCTTTTAAAATGCAGAAAGGGTCGGTTTGTTTTATAAAAATTAAAATACCTTTCTTTTGGAATTAAAAAAAATAAAGGAATTAATCCAAAAAAACCCCTAAAAAAAAGAACTTCTCCAACAGGATAGTTCTCTGACCATTTAACTATTAAATCCATTATAGAAAATGCACATACAGATATAAACATGTACAAAAAGCCTAATTGATTTTTGGAAAGCATAATAATAACTTTAGAACAATTAAAAAAATTATCAATGGAAATAGCAGTTTTAGCTTGTGGATGTTTTTGGGGACCTGAAATTAAATTCAGTAAGCTTGAAGGAGTTATCAGAACTGAAGTTGGATACTGCGGCGGGAATACTAAAAATACAACATATGAAGAAGTTTGCAATGGCAATACAAATCATGCCGAGGTGGTTAAAATAAATTTTAATAATAAAATAATATCTTATGAAAAAATTTTAGATACTTTTTTTGAAATTCATGACCCAACAACATTAAATTATCAAGGCCCGGATTTTGGCACTCAGTATAGAAGTGAAATATTTTATTTCAACGATGAACAAAAAAATATTGCTGAAAAAGTTTTAAAAAAAAAAAATGATCAATTATCTGGTAAAACCGTTACAAAAATTTCACTAATAAAAAATTATTGTAAAGCAGAAGAATATCACCAAAAATATTTAGAAAAAAGATAGTATGTCTTTAGTTTCAACAGATTGGTTAGAAAAAAATATAAATGAAGTTAAAATTCTTGATGCTTCTTGGCATATGCCTAATACTCAAAGAAATGGTTATGAAGAATATAAAAAAGATCATATAAAAAATTCTATTTTTTTTGATATAGATAAATTTTCTAACAAAAAAAATAATCTTCCACACATGCTACCAGATAGCAGTGAATGGGAAAAAATTGTTTCTAGCCTAGGAATTTCAAATGATGATCAAATAATTGTTTATGATAATTCTGATGTAATAAGTTCTTGTAGATGCTGGTATACATTTATTTTTTTTGGACATGATCCAAAACTGATTTCAATTTTAAATGGTGGTTTATCGAAATGGAAAAAGGAGAATAGGGAAACTACTAATGAATTATATGTTAGTGAAAAAAAGCAATATATATCTAAAAAAAAAGATAGCTTAGTTAAATCCAAAGACGAAATAGAAGCAAATATAGTTGAAAAAAAATTTAAAGTGGTTGATGCAAGAAGCAAAAGTAGATTTTTAGGTTTAGAAAAAGAACCTAGGGCAGGAATTAGAAGTGGCTCAATCAAAAATTCATACAATTTACCTTTTGGAGAAATTATAAATCAAAAAGACAAAACTTTTTCAGAAAAAAAAATAATAAAAGAAAAATTTGCTAAAATAGGAATTATTGATGAAAATAATGTAGTATTTTCTTGCGGATCAGGAATCACAGCGTCAGTTTTAAGTCTAGCATATTCCATGATTAATGATAAATATTTGCCTACTGTTTACGATGGTTCTTGGGCCGAATATGGTAAGATAAAATAAAAAAAATGAAAAGATCAACAAAAATTACTTCAATAGTCATAGTTTTTTTTCTAATTATAGCTTCTGTAATTACAGCACGAACAATGATTGGTAATCATTTTCAAAAAAAATTCAGCAAAAGACCTCCTCCGGGAATTATAGTAACTGAGGTAGTAAAAAAAGAATTTTCAGAAAAAATTGAAACATTTGGAACCGCTGTATCAAATAAAACTAAATCTTTCAGAATAAAAAAAGATGATTTAATTGGAGATTTAAAATTAAACAACTATGTCAAAAAAGGTAATGCAATTATTAAGTTAAAAAGTGGAAATATTATAGCTCCGTTTAATGGTGTAGTAGGGTATACTGGTTTAACTGAAGACATATTTGTTACTGATAGCACATTTGTTATAACTTTGGATGATAATTCAATAATCTATTCAGATATTAAAATTCCTGAAAACTATTCTTCAGTTGTTAAAAAAGGGCTTCCAATAGAAGCTAAAGTTTCTAGTTATGAAAATAAAATTTTTACAGGAGAAGTTGATTTCATCTCAAGTAGAATAAATGCTGAAACTAGAAGTTTATTAACAAGGATTAAAATTGCTAATACAAATTTAAAATTGATATCAGGCTCTTTGTTAGAGGTAAGTGTAAAGTTTAATTTAAGAAATTCTCTTAGCATACCTGATACTAGTGTAATGATGGAAGGTGAAAAAGCTTACGTATATAAAGTATCAAAAGATAATATAGCAAATAAAATAGAAATAAAAATTGGTACGAGACAAGAAAGCAATATTGAAGTTTTATCTGGATTAAATATTGGAGACATAATTGTTGCTGAGGGATTAAAAAAAGTCTACCCAAGAAGTAAAATCAAACCTATTGAAAAAGGCTCAAAAAATAGTGAGTCTGATTGGAAAAAAAATAATTAATTAAATGTTGATAACTGAATTAAGCATCAGAAGACCCGTTGTTTCATGGGTAATGTCTCTAATTTTAATTGTATTTGGACTTTTTGTTTTTTGGAAATTACCAGTAAGAGAACTTCCATCTGGCCTTCAGCCTCCAGTAGTACAGGTGCAAGTTGATTATGCGTCCGCGTCTGCTCCTATAATTGATCAAGAAGTAACACAAGTTTTGGAAGATGTGATTGGTGGTGCAGAAGGAATTAAAAATATTGACTCAAAATCTTCAAATGGAAGAAGCACAATTAAAGTTGAATTCGATACAAGTATTGATTTGGATAATGCAGCTAATGATATAAGAGAAAGAGTTGCAAGAGTTGTTGACAACTTGCCTTCAGAGTCAGACCCACCAGAAATACTTAAACAAGCAGCAGGATTTACTACAACAATGTGGTTAGCACTTTCATCCTCTACTTGGAGTGATTTAGAGCTTGGCGATTATGCTGAAAGATATTTAGTAGATACTTTTTCGAGTGTAAAAAATGTAGGTAGAATTTTAGTTGGAGGACTTAGAGAACTAAGTATTAGGGTATGGGTAGATCCTATAAAACTAGCAGCAAATGATTTAACTGTTCAGGAAGTTGAAAGAGCTTTAAGAGGAGAAAATATTAGATTGCCCGCAGGTACTCTTGAAGCAAATAATATCGATTTAACCTTAAGTTTAGATAAATCCTACAATAGCATAGAAACGATTAAACAACTTCCAATTAAAAAAACTAATAAAAAAGTCGTGGTTTTATCAGATGTCGCAAATATAGAGTTTGGTCCAGTTTCTGAAAAAACTTTATTTAAAGCCCAAAAAAAAGACCAATTAAATTTAAAGACTGTTGGAATTGGAATTTATGCAAGAAGTGGGGCATCAACTGTAGAACTTTCTAAGGAAATCAAAAAAAAAATTACTGAAGTAAATAAATCTTTACCTGAGGGGCTAAAAATAGAAATAGCATTTAATAGAGCAACTTATATTGGAGCAGCAATTAATGAGGTTTACAAAACTCTTATAATTGCTTTTGTTTTAGTTATAATAATTATTTATTTATTTTTAGGTAACTTAAAAGCTGTAATCGTTCCAGCTATAGCTTTACCAGTTAGTTTAATAGCTTCTTTTCTTGGAATTTATATATTTGGATTATCAATAAATATTTTTGTCCTTTTAAGTTTTATATTGGCGATTGGTATAATTACTGATGACTCTGTAATTATGACAGATGCTATTTACAGAAGAATAGAAAATGGAGAAAATCCTCTGGTTGCAGCATATAAAGGATCTAGACAAATTACATTTGCAATTATTGCAACTACATTAATTCTTATTGCTGTCTTTTTGCCACTAATATTTATTGAGGGTATATCTGGGACTCTATTCAGAGAAACTGCTATTGCATTATCATTCTCTATTGTTGTCTCATCTTTTGTTGCTTTAACTTTATCTCCAATGCTTGCAAGTAAATTTCTAAATAAAAAAAATAATAAAAACTTTGTAATACGAAAATTTGAAAAAATTTTCTTAGGTTTTTCAAAATTTTATCAAGAAACATTGGAAGTTTTAGTTAAAAAGACAAAAACCATTTCGATTTTTATTATATTTATAATTATAGCTTCTGTGTTACTATTTAATTTTTCAAAAAAAGAATTATTGCCAATGGAAGATAGAGGGGCTTATCTGGTCATTGGTTTTACTGATGAAGGAAGTTCTTTTGAATACACACAAGAAAAAGCACAAGTTATTGAAAAAAGACTCATTCCATTATTGCAAGCTGAAAATAGTCCTTATTCGCGTTTTATTATGAGAGTGCCTGGTTTTGGAAGCTCTGCCACTTCATACAACAGTTTTATAATCATTGCTTTGCTAGATCATTGGAAAAATAGAAAACAAGATTCTCAAACAGTAATGAGGCAAGCCATTGGTAAAATTGTTACGGTACCCCAGGCAGTAGCTTTCCCAATATCTCCACAATCAATAAGAGTTTCGAGTTATAACAAACCTGTTCAAATGGTTATTTATGGAAGTACTTATGAAGAATTGGAAAGTATTCAAAATGAAGTAATTGGAAAATTAAGAAGAAATAGAAATTTATCAAGAATAGAGTCAGACTATTCTAGAAATAAACCTGAAGTAAAACTTATAATTAATAAAAATAAAGCAAAAGATTTGGGTGTTTCTACTGAAACAGTTGGTAAAAGTTTAGAAACACTCTATGGAGGTAAAAGAGTTACAACATTTAATAAGTTAGGAAAAGAATATCCAATAATATTACAGCAATATTTATCAGATAGAAGAAATAAAGAAGGAATATCAAAAATTTTTGTAAGATCAGATACAACAGGAAAACTAATATCACTAACAAACTTGGTAAATTTTAAAGAAGAAGGAACAGCAAAAGAATTGTCTAGATATAATAGGCAAAGAGCAGTCACTATTTCATCTAATATTTCAGAAAATTATACTCTTTCAGAAGCAATTAAATATTTAGAAAATATAATGGCTGAAGTTTCACCTAAAAGCCAAATTACTTGGAAAGGTAAATCAGAAGAAATTAAAGAAACAAGCAATGAACTTTTTATAATATTTGCTTTAGCATTATTAACGGCATATCTGGTTATGGCAGCAACATTTAATTCATTTATCCATCCATTTATAATTATTCTCACTGTTCCTTTAGCAATTTTTGGTGGATTAGTTTTTATTTTATTTCTAAATAGTTCAGTAAATATCTTCTCACAAATTGCATTAGTTATACTTATTGGTATATCCACTAAAAATAGTATTTTAATAGTTGATTATGCTAATCAAATTAGAACAACTGGAAAAAATATTGAAACAGCTGTTAAAGAAGCTTGTAATATAAGGTTCAGACCAATTATCATGACGTCTCTAAGTACTATGATCGCAATGATGCCCTTAGTAATTGGAAATATTGGCCCAGGAGCAGGTGAAGGCTCTAGATTAGCGGTTGGCGCTACAATTTTGGGAGGAATGATAATTTCTACATTCTTTACACTGTATGTAACTCCAACAATGTATTTATCTTTAGCAAAAAATACAAAAAGAATAGATGCTGTTGATATAGAACTAAAAAAACAGTTACGTTAAAAAATTATATATTTATTTTTATTAAGTTTTTTCTTACAAACGTTTAATTGTTTCCTATACTTATTAGCTTGTACTGCAACTTTTTTTGCAAGAATAATTACCTTTTGATTATTTTTATAATTTTTGTAATTTCCCCATCCTTCATGATAAGCAAGATATTGTCGATAAGGATCTTTTAGTGAAATTTTTAAAATTTCTTTAGTTTTATTTGTATACCAACCAATGAAATCCACACTATCTTTAAATCTTGTTCTTGTTGCAAGCTTATTGTTTGTTTCTTTCTTATACTGCTCCCAAGTTCCTTTTACAGCTTGAGAATATCCAAAAGAACTTGAGGGTCTTTTGTAGGGAATAACTTTAAAAATTTTTTGCCTTTCCGGCTTTGCTAACCAATCAAAATTGGACTCCATTTTAATAAACGCAAGCTGAATATAAATTGGCGTTCCCCATTTTTGTTCAGTTTTTTTAGCATGTTTATACCAAAGATATCTTTCTGAAAATATTGAACAAGCGTCTGCTGTACCTTTTTTGGGGATTGAAGAACAAGATGTTAAAATTAAAAAAAAAATTAGAAAAAAAATTTTTTTCATTAAATTATTAAAGAACTACTTAAACTCAGATTTTGCTTTTTCGTTAAATTCATTCATCTTTTCTCTAATTTCTTCATCGGATATATTGTGATTTTTTAAATCTCCCTTAATTTTTCTAAAAACATCTTCATCCCCTGCTTCTTCAAAATCAGCTTTTATAACTGCTTGGATATATTCCTTTTCTTTCTCTTGGTCGTAACCTAAAATTTGTGAAACCCACTGGCCCAAATATTTATTTTTTCGGGCACTTATTTTAAATTGCAATTCTTCATCATGTGCAAATTTTTTTTCAAAACTTTTCTCTCTATCATCAAAACTGCTCATTTTTTTTCCTTAATTTAAATATTAAAATTATGATCAATGATATAGCCACTCCAACAATATTTCCAGCAAGATCTTTTATTTCAAAACCACGTTCTGGAATAACTAGATGCAATAATTCTAAAAAAATTGATATAAAAAAAAGGTAAGTAACAATTCTTATAAACGCTGATTTTTTTGGATAAGAAATAAAACCTAATAAAGAAATAATAATAAAGGCATATACGTGATTGGAAGAAACAAAAAAATCACTAGTTAATTGCGGCTGTGTTTTACAATCATTATAAATAAAACAGCCAAAAATACTTCCTGGATACAGATAAAAAACAATTAAACAGATATTGCTTATATGAAATAAATACTTTGCAATGCTTACAATTTTTGTTCCTACAAACTTACTATTATTATTCACTTTCATCTCTTATATTAGTATTTATAATAAAAACCAATGAGCAATCTGATATTAGTAAGGCATGGTCAAAGTGAATGGAATCTAGAAAATAGATTTACAGGATGGGTTGATGTTGATCTAGCCCCAAAAGGAAAACTGGAAGCCTGCAAAGCAGGAGAACTAATAAAGGAAAAAAAAATTAAGTTTGACTATTTTTTTACTTCTTACCAAAAAAGAGCAATTAATACTCTAAAATTAATACTTAACACTTTGAGAATTAAGGATGCCCATATCATCAAAGCTTGGCAGTTAAACGAAAGACATTATGGATCCCTAACAGGACTCAACAAAGACGAAATGAAAAAACAATTGGGAGAGAAGAAAGTGCATGAATTTAGAAGATCTTGGAATGTTCCTCCAGAACCATTAAGTAAAAATAACCCTTATCACCCAGTAAATATCGAAGCCTATAAAGATATACCATTAAAAAATATACCTGACACTGAATCTCTAAAGGATACTTATGAAAGAGTATTGCCATATTTTACAGAAGAAATTCAAGGCAAACTAACAAATAAAAATATACTTATATCTGCGCATGGTAATTCTTTAAGAGCTATATGTAAATTCTTGTTTAACCTAAGTGAAGATAAAATACCCAAATTAGAAATTCCAACAGGAAATCCTTTGTTTATAAATTTTGGTAATAATAAAATTTCTGAATGTTATTATTTAGATAATGAAAGAGCAAAAGACTTAATAGCTTTTTAACAGTTGATAAAAATTATTAAGCATTTTCATATTTTTGTTGTATTGACATTATATGAGTATTAAGTTCATCTAAAAATTTCAGTTTTTCTTCGTCGTTTTCGTCCGAATATTTATCTCTTAGATTGTCAATTTCTGTAAAACACATTGAAACTGTCCACCATTTTTCTCTTTTTTCACTAAGAATTCTTTTGGCTATTCTTTTTTTAATTGATTTAAACATGTCTGACGGTAATACTTCTGGAGCTTCTTGATAAATTATTTTTTTTCCAAAATCTACCAATCGCTTATCGTCAAATTTATCTAATAATTTTAATTTATCTTTCCATGAGGCTGAATGCCAAGCTGGGAAAAGTGCGGTATCTTTGTTTGATGTAAATTTAATATAAATACTTTCTTCAGGATAAATATCTTCTTGAGATTTTGATTGTTCTTTTTCTTCTGCTATTTCTCTTAATGCTGTAAGAATATTTTGAGAAAATTTTTCATTATTTTTTACTAATTGAGCTCTTTTTTTTATCAAACTAGAATCTATTGCATTATATGGTTCTTCTTTCATTCCATATTCAGGACCAAGAATTATTGGCGCTTTATTAGATCTAATTGTTCTCAAAAACTTTGGTGTTTTTTTCATTTCTATTTTTATTTCATTGATTGACATTTTTAGTAAAGGCTCAACATCAACTCTAAGATCTACAGCTTGACCCCATTGGTAAACAGGATGAATACAATGCTTATGATGTAAAGGAGCGCATAAATACAATCGAGACTTTCCATAAAAATATTCATTTAAAGTAATTATATTTTCTTTTTTAAAAATCGTTTCTGTATCTGATTTGTTTGAAGTTTTAAGAAAAGTATCCCAAGTATTAGGTTGTTTTTTTTTAATTAAACCCAATATTTTCATCGTTAATGTTGCATCAAATAAAGCTGAATGAGCATCACTAGAGTCAAACCCATTCATACGACTTAAAGATTCTAATTTAAATACAGCGTTACCTTTTTCATTAATCTCTGTCTCAAGTATGCTAGGGTCTATGGCATAAGCTGCTCTTGCAATATTTATGCCGTCATGTCTTTTGTTAGGCGACGCATTCGTAATATAAGGGTATCTAATTCCTTTAAAAAACTCTTTCCTAAGCATTTCATCATCAAAACCTATATTGGACCATCCAAGAAAAATAGCAGGACTCCACTTTTTAAAAATTTTTTCAATCTCCCCTAACATCTGATAATGACTTAAATTAACTTTAGTTAACTGATCAATACTTGTCTTGTTAACAATTAAAGCCATTGCTTGGGGGATCTCACCTTCTGGCAATCTACACCTTAAATTAAACCTGTCTTTTTCTTTAAAATTTTCATCAACTAATAAGCCTCCAATTTCAATAATGCTTCCAAAATCGGTTATGGCACTTGATGATTCAATATCCCAAATAGCTAAATTCATATGTTTAAAAACTTTTCTTTAAGCTATGTTTTGATGGATGTTTAGATTGTATTTCTTGAGAACTAAACCATTTGCATCTAAACAAGTAGCTTCTAGTTAGTAATATCTCTTCTAAGAATTTATTAATAAAAGTCAACTTAAATTTTTCATTTCATTAAATTTTTTTAATCTTCCTAGAAATAAATTTTGATACATGAGTAATTCAGGGCCTTCAATTTTAAAATCCTGAAATAAATTATCAACAGTGCATAATAATATTACTCCTGAAGTAATATTTGTTTTATAAACAACGTTGTGCGCCAAAGTGTATGCGCCTAATTGTAAAAAATAATCCTGAATATAATCAATTTTTTTTGGTTTATTTGCTTGTTTAAAGTCTATAATTGCTTCTTGTCCTTGATAAACACCAACAAGGTCTGCTGTTCCGGCATATTTTTCTGGATAATGTAGTGTAGTCTCCATTCCATATATTTCATCTAATTTGCCCTTAATTCCTTTTTCAATTATTTCTTTTGCCATATTTTTATATTGCTCATTATTTTCAAAAAAACTTTCATTAATTCTACCTCTTAGAAAATCTTCAATATAAGAATGCATTGATGTACCTCTGGTTGAAGCTTCATTTTTAATTTTATTTGCTTGAGCATGACCCACTCTTTCCTTCCATAATTCTAAAGATGCTTTATCTTCTTCGCTCATTGTACTTTTTAGTACAGATGTAACGCTTGGCAATTTCTCGTCATCAAATAAATATTTTCTGAGACCATCTTCAATAGATCTTGATGATTTTGGATAATTAAATTTATTATTCCACTTCATAGCGTCACTTATAATTGTATTTGATTTTAAAATAAAATTAATTTTTAAGTTGTTTTGAGTGGTCGACAAATTTTTCTACGTTTTCAGTTTTAACAGCTTTTTCAACTTGCTCGGGATCTTTTATATTTTCTAAAGTTCTAGTAATTGATCTAGCATCTGTGCCAAATGTATCTACAACCTTCATAGCTTCTTCTAATTTTTTTCGAAGTACAATTACATTATCAAAATGTTTTGCAAATCTTGTGCTAATCGTTTTTAAATGATTATAAATTTCTGTTGCACCCTTTTGTACCTTTAATGATTGAAAGCCCATATGTAGAGACTGCAAATAAGCTGAAAGAGTATTTGGTCCCATGATTACAATTTTATATTTTTTCATTAATTCTTGCGTTAATAGTTCTTTAGTACTAGGATCTTGGTAGTCAGTTAATTCTTTATATAAACTCTCAGTTGGTGCATACACTATTCCAAAATCTGTAGTTTTTGGTGGAACAATATATTTTTCATTCACACTTTTAGCTTTATCTTTAAAAGCTTTTGCTAATTTAGTTCTGGCATCTGCCATTGCTTTTTTATCATCTGCTTGATGGGCATCATCTATTGCTTTAAATCTTTCTACTGGAAAATGACTATCTACCGGAACCAATACATCTCCTTGAAGCTTGATTGCAAATTCTACATTTTCAGATGTATCTTCTTTCATCTTAACGTTTGATATGAATTGAGAAGCCGGCAACAAATCTTTTATTAAAGAGGCCAAACTAAACTCCGCAAGGGTCCCATATTTTTTAACTCCTGCTAAAATCTTAGTAATCCCTTCCTGGCTTTTATTTAAAATCTCTACCTGTTGATTGAAATTTAAAACTTTTTCATCAACTTTAGTTAAGGCACCCGACATGTCTTTTGCTATTTCTTTGGTCATGGTTCCAAAAGAAGCGCTAAAATCTCTAGCAATATCTTTGGACATAGATCCGAACGACTGATTAAATGAATCTTTTAGGTTATTTATTTCTTCCTGGATTTTTTCAGTAGGATTGTCCTCTTGCTTAGGTTTAGCTTTAAGCTGAAAGTATAAAATAACCAGGCTAATTCCTATTAAAACACCAACTAATATTATTAATAAACTATCCATGATTCTTAATTTTTATAATAAATTGATTATTTTTTTAATTCCAGTTTTTTTTGTTGATAGCTTAGATTGCATCAAGCAAGCCTGGGATTTTAGGATATGTCCATCCTTTAAAATTCTTAAATTGTTAGCTTTTAATGTTGCTCCTGTACTAGTTATATCTGATATAATTTCTGCAGTACCAGTAAATGGTGCAACTTCTGTGCTTCCCAAACTATTAACTAATTGAAATTGTGTCACTCCTTTAGAGTATAAAAATTTTCTTGTTAAATTTGGATATTTTGTTGCAACTCTTAAAAGTCTTTTTTTTTTCTTTTTAAATTCATCAGCCACTTCATCTAAATCTAATAGTGTCTGAACATCTAGCCACAAGTCTGGAATGGCTAAAACTAAATTTGCATTACCAAAATTATACTTTTTACTTATTAAAATATTATTTTGTATATTTATTTCACTCTCTTTAAGTAAATCATATCCTGAAAAACCTATATCAATATTTCCCAATGACAACTGCTCTATACATTCCCTAGCATGCAAATAAATTATTTTGGTATTTGGAATTTTTTTAATATATCCAAATAAATCTCTTTCACCTCTTTCAGAATTAATATGTAATTTATTCTTTTTAAAAATATTAATTGTATCATGCTTTAACCTTCCTTTGGACGGAAGTCCTATGTTAATAATATTTTTAGTCATATAAATTCATATTTACAGCTGCACCTACTGCTGGGATTTTTCTAAATCCTAAGTTGCTAGTTAGTTGATCATATCTTCCACCTGATATGAAATTTTTAAATTTTGATTTTATTTTCACTTCAATAGAAAAGATCATTGAGCTATATAATTCAACTTCTTTACCATTAGAAGCAGAAAACTCTATTTTTAAATTTTTATTATTTTTTTTACTTAGAGGAAAAAAACCTTTACCAACAATTATATTAATTTTGTTTTTTTTAAAAAAAGTATTTAAGATTTTAGGTGCTTTTTCTAATGGACATTTAATTTTTAAAAATTTTTTAATGATATTTTTATTTTTTTTTCCAGTTGAAGATTTTCTTGGATCTTCAATTTTCATATTAAATCTATCTAATATTTCTTTATAAGTTCGGCCTGCAATAATTTTATTTTGATTTTCTTTCCTCATTTTTTTGGTATCTTAACTTATCTGTTTCGACAAATACTGAATCTATATCTAGATTGGTTTCTAATCTTTTTAATAGTTCGTTAAAATAATTTTCATTCCAATAATGCCTTTTAAGTCTATTTCTCCATCTTCTTGGAATGTCTAGTTTGTTAATTAATAAGTTAAATAATTCAACATTCCCAATTTTTAAAACTGACTTTTTAAAACCACTACTTTTTAAAATTTTTAAAGACGTATCAATTATTTCTTTGTCATCTTTCTGTTTATTCTCAGAGCCTAGAATTTCATAACCAATTTGATTTTTTATAATACTGTCTTTTTTTTGGTAAGTTTTTCTAAATGCTTCGCCACTGTAAAAAACTTTTTCTCTTTTATTCTTTTTGTTTTGAATAAATCTTATTACTGAAGAAATTGTTAGATCTGGTCTTAAACAAAGTTCTTTCCCATTTAAATCATAAAATGAAAATAAGAATCTCTTGAAATTTTCTCCAGATCTTTGAAGAATGTATTTAGTCTCAAGAACTGGATCTAAAATAATATTATTAAAACCTTTAGATTTAATTGATCTAAGGATTTTTTCAGATAATTTTTTTGATTTCATCGATTAAATTTTCAACTTTTACAGATAATTCTTCGCCTGTTTTAAGATTTCTTAATTTTACTTCAGCTTTTTTTATTTCATCTTCACCATAGAAGATTGCACATGGAGACTCTA
Source organism: uncultured Pelagibacteraceae bacterium (assembly GCA_902566775.1). Lineage (GTDB taxonomy): Bacteria > Pseudomonadota > Alphaproteobacteria > Pelagibacterales > Pelagibacteraceae > Pelagibacter. Next base: position 41,307 of record CACFKF010000005.1, read on the forward strand.
TTTTATTTGCATATTCCATTTGTTTTTTTAATTTACCTTCTCCAGGATAAATTTCTGAACTGATGTTGGTCGATCTAAGTTTATTTAATATATCAATATATTGTTTAGTTTTGTTTTGATCAAAAACACATATGACCACCGGTCGTGTAGACTTTATTTTGAAATCTTTTTTTTGCATTAAAGCAAAAACAAGCCTATCAAGACCAATCGATATTCCTGTTGCTGGACAGTCAAGATTTCCAAAATTACTCACAAGATTGTCATACCTTCCTCCGCCACCTATCGAGCCAAATTGTATTGTTTGTCCTTTTAAATTTTTTACATCAAAGTTTAAATTGACCTCAAAAATTGGTCCTGTGTAATATTCTAAACCCCGTATAACCGATGGATCAAATTTATAATTTTTAAAGTTATATGCTTCAAATATTTTTATAATTTCTAAGACATCTTCGCTATCAGGAACATCGCTCTTTAAAGCATTTTCTATTATTTTAATCTGTTCGTTTTTAAGGTTTGCACCTTTTGTATAATCTCCTGATTTATCTTTTCTACCTTCACCTAAAAGTTTTTGGGCCTCACTCCAGCCAAGTCTATCAATTTTGTCAAGAGCACGTAGAATAATTGATATTTGATCTTTCGATTTGATTTTTAATTGCTCAAATAGTTTATCTGTAAATTTTCTTGAAGAAATTTTTACGATATAATCAGCTTTGCCAAGTCCACACTTTTCTAATATTTCAGATATTAATATGCAAAGCTCAGCATCAGCTTGTAAATTTTTTGTTCCGACATAATCTGCATCAAATTGAAGAAATTCTCTATATCTTCCAGGTCCAGGCTTTTCATTTCTCCAAACAGTTCCTAGTTGATAACGCTTAAAAGGTTTTGGAATTTCATTGAAATTTTTTGCAACATATCTTGCTAAGGGGGCTGTCAAATCGTATCGAAGTGATAACCATTTATTCTCATCTTTAAATGAAAAGACTCCTTCGCCTGGTCTATCTTTATCGGGTAAAAATTTTCCAATACTCTCCGTATACTCAAAACTTGGAGTTTCGAGATATTGAAAGCCATACTTGATCATCACCTCTTTAATATTAGAAATTACAAAATCTCTGATTAATAGTTCTTTTTCTTGTCTATCTTCAAAACCTGAGGGTAATTCCTTAGAAGGTTTTATCTTTTTTTCTTTTTCCATTTTTTGGTACACGGGGACAGATTCGAACTGTCGACCTTCGGTTCCACAAACCGCTGCTCTAACCAACTGAGCTACCCGTGCTCCTTTCTTTGTTTTATACTAATTGTGGTTAATTTTAAAATTATAAAATGATTAAATTGCTAGCGTGCAGCCAGCATGAAAATGATGTCTGTGAAAGTTTATTGATACTTTAATTTTTCTTATCATTGCGAGTTAAATAACACTTATTTTTATTATTGCAAGCAAGTTTTGTATAGGGAATCTCTGCTACTTATTAGCATCAATTACCCTATACAAATTTATGTGAATTAGAATTAAGAGGTTTTTTGCAGTTTTACTGCGGCAGGTCCTTTTTCTCCATCTTCAACTTCAAAAGTTAATTCGTCACCTTCATTTAAATACTTTAAACCAGCATCTCTTACTGCAGAAGCATGAACGAATACATCTTTTTCTTTGTCTTCTCGCTCAATGAAACCGTATCCTTTTTTGCCATTGAACCATTTTACTTTACCTTTTAGACTCATTATTACTCTTTCTTTTATTGTTGTACTTTAGCTAAACTTTAGCTTGAGACTAATTAGTAGATTTTATTATTTATTGCAAGTTAAATGAAAAGTTTTTTTTGGCTATTTTGTTGGCTGATGGTGGCTTCGGTTGGAATCGCACCAACGACACATACCTTTTCAGGGTACTGCTCTACTACTGAGCTACGAAGCCTTTTAAAAGCGAAACGTTATTCTGCATTTGGTCAAATCGTAGGGAGATATGCTACATAAAATTTCATCTCCTTCTAATATGCGAATCCTGTTTTTACGCAAACGCCCACTCGTATGGCCAATAACTGTATGGCCATTCTCTAATTTTATTTCAAAAGTGGCTGAGGGTAATGCTTTAATTACTTTTCCTTTATATTCAAGAACCTCTTCTTTAGTCAAATTTATTTTCTCCTTAATCTTAATTCTATTGATTTAGCATGTCCTTCTAAACCTTCAAATTTTGCTAAAGTTATAACTGAAGAACCAAGAGTTTCAATACCCTTTTTTGATAAATTTATATAAGAGATTCTTTTATAAAAATCATAAACCGATAATCCGCTTGAAAACTTGGCTGAAGAATTTGTTGGTAATATATGATTTGTACCAGCATTATAATCAGTAACAGCCATAGCAGAATATTTTCCTAAGCAAATTGATGCTGCATTATTAATTTTATTTAAAATCATATTATAATTTTGAATATTTAATTCTAAATGTTCCGGAGCGATCATATTAATAATGTCAACAATTTGTTTGTTAGAATAAGCTCTTATCAAAATTCCATTTAATTCCAAACTTTTTTTTGCAATAAATTTTCTTGGTAAATTTTTTAGTTGACGAATAATTGATTTTTTTACTCTGTTTATAAAATTTATATCTTTAGATATTAAAATAGATTGAGAATTTATATCATGTTCTGCTTGAGCTAATAAATCTGCAGCAACCCAATTTTCATTAGAAAATTTATCTGCAACAACTGTTATTTCTGATGGTCCGGCTACCCCATCAATTCCAACATCGCCAAAAACTTCTTTTTTAGCGGCAGAAACAAAAATATTTCCCGGTCCAACAATTTTATTAACTTTTTTAATTTTTTTTGTACCGTAAGCAAGTGCAGCGATTGATTGGATTCCACCTATGCAATATATTTCATTTATACCTATTTTTTTTGCTGCATATAAAACTCCTGCATTTTGTTTGCCTTTAAGTTTTGGATTAATCATAACGATCCTCTTTACACCAGCTATTTTTGCGGGAATTCCACTGTGTAGAACTGTCGAAGGAAAACTTGCGTTACCACCGGGAACATAAATTGAAACTGAATCTATTGCCCTATATTTGTAATACAATTTATTATTCAAATTGTCTTTATGAAATATATTCTGAATTTTTTGTTTAGAATGAAATTTATGTATTCTATTAAATGCAAAATCTATTGCTCTTTTTATTTTAGGATCTAAAGACTTGATAGCTTTTGATATTTCTTTCTTACTAATAGTGATTTTGCTATTTTTGCTATATTTTTTTTCATATTTAAGTATTGCTTTATCTCCATTCTTCTTTACATCGTAAATTATTTTTGAAACTACACTTTTGCTAGTCTTATAATCAATTTTTCTTTTTCTTAGTAATTTACTAAGTTTTGAAGCATAACTCTTATTATTACAATATAATATTTTAATCATTTAAATTTTATGTTGATCCTCAAGAGTTGATTCCACAATTTCAGTAAGAAGTGTTATAATACAATTATTATTAAAAATTAAGTTTATTTCAAATTTATCCTTATTTTTAATTAAATCTATTGCAAGCAGTTCCAAAATCAAATTTTTATCGTTCTGATCAATATTTTTTGATTTGACCGATTCCACAAATTCAAATTTACAAACACTATTAATTTTCTCCTTATTATTTTTTTTGTTTTCTCTATTAAATCTTTGTAAAAAAATCAAAAAAATTTGACTTTTCTTTAAATATCTTAATTCGGACACGCTTACTTTTGCTTGAAAACAACATGCTGATATCAAGTTTAACCCTTGACTATCCTTTGCGATAATTTTTGCTAAATATTTTTTCCCCATAACATTAGGAAATTACTTTAATATTTACTCCTAATTTTTTCAGTTTGTTTGATAGTTGATAATATCCCCTAAGACCGTGATACACACGAAAAATAGTAGAACTTCCTTTAGCAGCTATAGCACCAAGAATAATGGCAAAAGTAGTTCTTAAATCTGAAGAAATACATTGAGCACCAAATAGATTTTTTACTCCAATTATTGTAGCTTTATTATTTTTAATATTTATGGATGCTCCCATTCTTACAAGTTCTGGTGCTGCCATATAACGATTAGAAAATATAGTTTCCTTAATTGTACTTTTGCCATCTATTGTTGTTAATACCGCCATCAAAATAGGCATATTGTCTGTCGCCAGTAAAGGCCAAGGACCAGTTATAATATTTACAGGTTTTAACTTCTTTTGAGCGTTTATACTTATTGAAAAATTATCATTTTTTATTTCACAACCCATTTTTTTTAAAACTTCTAATTCTTTTGGCAAATGTTTTGGATTTATATTATTAACTTTAACTTTGCCTCTGGTAATTGCTCCAACACACAAATAAGAAAAAGCATTGATACGATCCCCAATCACTCTATGAGAACCTTTAATTAATTTTTTTATTCCTTTTATTTGGATTGTTCTCTTGCCTTTAAATTTAATAAATTTAAATTTTGCACTGTTATTTAAAAAATCTATTAAAGATACAACTTCAGGCTCAATACTGATATTTTTTAATGTTGTTGTATTTTTTGCGAAAACAGCAGAAAGAATTAAGTTGGCAGACCCCGTTACTGAAGGTTTCGGGAATCTGTATGTATTGCCTAATAATCCATTTTTAGCAGAAATTTTTACATAGCCGCCTTTCAAGCTATGATTGGCATTTAATTTTTTGAATCCTTCAAGATGAAATCCAATCCCGCGGTAACCCAAGCTACAGCCCCCAGGTTTTCCCACTTGGATAGAACTTTTTGGATACCTGCTTAAAAGAGCTCCCAAAAAGGTTACCAAGCCTCTCATGCGAGAAGTATAGTTATAATTAATAATTAATTTATGTTTTTTTCTATTGGTTACTTTTATTGATTTATTTTTTTCTGAAATTTCTACTTTAGATCCTAAATCTTGTAAAAGTTTACAAGTTAATAAAACATCATTACATAAATTTACATTGTTTAAAGTGACAGAATCTTCAAATAAAATTGTAGATGCAAGCAAGGGTATACAACAGTTTTTGGAACCTTCTACCGTGATAGAATTATTGCCTCCTTTGGTTGGACCTTTAATAACATATTTAAGCATAAGCTATTTTTTTGATAATACTCTTGGTCCGACCACATTTTTTTGGTTTTGATATTTTCCATTACGGTCTTTGTAACTTATTTCTGGTTCTTCATTTCCTTTTATAAATAAAAATTGCGCTATTCCTTCGTGTGCATAAATTTTGCAAGTGTTTTGAGATGTATTAGAAATCTCGATGGTAATTTGGCCACAAAACTCTGGTTCAATAGGTGTAACATTAACAATGATTCCTGCCCTAGCCCAGCTGCTCTTCCCAACACATATTGCTAATACATCTCTTGGAAGAGAAAATGTTTCTTCTGTGCAACCAAGCAAGAATGAGTTGCCAGGCAATAAAACTTCTTTTGCTTTTTTTTCAATAAAGTTGGAATCATCAAAGTTTTTTACATCAACAATTCCTGCATGAACATTAGTAAAAATTTTAAAAGAATCGCTGAGAGTCACGTCGTACCCAAAGCTACTTAAACCTGAACTAATTTTTCCATCTGAAAATTGTTTATCTTTAAATGGAACAATCATTTTATGCTCAAGAGCCATTTTCTTAATCCATTTATCACTCATTATCATTTTATTTATTTTTTCCTATTTTCGTTTTTTTTTTGAATTCTTTTCTTTTTTTTAAATTTTTTTTTAAAGCTGCTGCAAGCTTGGAGGGCTTTTCTTTTTTATTAACAATCATTTATCTTTATTTGGCGATGTAATAAAATCCAAGGTTATAGGTTTATTGGTATCAATTTTGTTAACAGGCTTTACTTCTTTCTTATCACCCAGCTTGGCTTCTCTTTTTGCTTTTCTTTCAGCAAGTTTACGTTCTCTTTTGGCAGCTTTTTCCATAGCCTTCATGCTTTTTTGAGTTTTATATGTGTAGTGGATGCCCATGTTTTTTCTAATTAAAAATTATTATTTAATAGGTATAGTTCATTATATTAAAAAAATTAAGGCAATAATTTGAATAAATTTGTTTTATATATTAGGTTTTTTATATTTATCAATTTAAGCCCATATAGCTCAGATGGTAGAGCAATTCCATGGTAAGGAGGAGGTCATCAGTTCGATTCTGGTTATGGGCACCAGATTTAATTTTTAAAAAATAATTTTCTTACTATAAAAGCCAAAATTAATAGAAGGAAAAAAGCAATAATTGGACCATAAATTTCAAATGAAGTTATGAGTTCAAAAAAAGATGGGGGTTTTATATTTTTTTTAATTTGATTTTCTAAACCCGCTCCTAGAGAACAAAATACAAATGCTTGAGGCAAAAATCCTAATAAGCTACCAAAAAAATAATTTTTTAGTTTAACATTAAAAAAAACCGGTAATATATTTTGTATCTGAAGAGGTGTGCCCCCGATTACACGCAACAAAAAAATTGCAAAAAATTCATTCGACTTTATTTTTTCTTCAAAAAACTTAAGTTTATTTGAAAATTTTTCTTTAATTAAATCCTTAAAAAAGTAATTGGCAATAATATAAGTTAAACCGGCCCCTAATGACAAAGTTATCACAGCTATTACTGTTCCAAAATAAACCCCAAACAGAAATCCTGAAGCTAAAACAAGGGGCGAACCAAATCCAAGAAGCACTGAAATCCATAAAACTCCTATCACTATAAAAATAATAGAAACTAGAGCTAAATTAGATTCTCTAAAATTGACTAAATATTCACTATTTGTCCGAATGAAATTATAGCTAGAAATTTCTTGAATACTAAATTTTGAAAATAAAAAATATAAAAAAACTGAAAGAATTATTAAATAAACCAAACCTATCCAAATTTTAATATTTTTCATTCTTTGCATAATTCTATTTTATACACTATAAATACCAAAAATTTTAATAATACTAACAATACACATATTATGAAAAGAACTTACTCCCCATCTAATATAAAACGGAATCGACGTCATGGATTTCGAGCACGCATGAAAAAAAGTAAAGGCATATTGGCTGCAAGACGTAAAAAAGGTCGTAAGAGACTAACTGTTTCTGCCTAATTAATGAAAACCAAAATTGTTGCTTTAAAGAATAGTGAAGATTTTAAAAAATTGTTAAAAGGAAATAAATTATCAAATAAATATTTTGTTATGTTTTATAAAAAATTACTTAAAAAAAAATCTAATAATTTAAATATTAGCATTGTGACTAAAAAAAAATTAGGTAATGCAGTAAAAAGAAACTTTTGCAAGAGGCGCTTCAAAAGTCTAGTTAATGAGATAGTTAGAAAAATTTCACTAAATTTTAATTATTCATATCTAATACTAGCCAAAGACAATGCGTTAAAGAAAGATTCCTTTGAAGATTTAAAAAAAACAATGTTTTCTGAATTTAACAAAATTAGATAATGAAAATTATTACTTATTTATTAATTGGAATAATAAAATTATATAAATTATTAATTAGTCCTTTGTTTCCAAATTCGTGTAAATTTGAACCTACATGTAGTTCTTATTGCATTGATTCTTTAAAAACTTATGGATTAATCAAAGGTTTAACCAAATCAATTCATAGAATCATAAGATGTAATCCTTGGTTTGGTTATGGTGGATACGATCCTGTAAAAAAAGAGAAAGAAGTAAAATAATTATGGATACAAAAAATGTTATAGCCGCCATATCATTATCTGCTGCAGTAATTATCCTTTATTCTCTTTTTTTTGTTGAACCTCCTGATCCAAATCAAATTAAAAAAGATCCTATTGAAAAAACAAAAACTGTTGAAAGTTCTGATACTCCTAGTTTAGATAAAAATGAAAACTTTACAAAACTAACCAGAAAAGATGCTTTGTTAGAAAATGATAGAATTCAATTTGAAAATGATAATGTGGTTGGATCTATTTCTCTTAAAGGAGCAACAATAGATGACTTAACTTTTAAAGAATACAATGTTGAACTTAATGGTAATGAAAAAGTTACTTTGTTAAGCCCAAGAAAAGTTGAAGATGGTTATTTAATAGAAAGCGGCTTTGTAACTACAAACAAAAACATAGATGTGCCGGACTCATCTACTATATGGGAAATTTCTGGAAATAAAAAATTAACTAATAATAATCCTATAAAATTAAACTGGAGAAACTCTCAAGGTATTACATTTGAAAAACACATAAGTTTAGACGATCAATTTTTATTTACTGTTAAAGAAAGAGTAATTAATTCATCAGATAAAACTTATAATTTTTATTCTTATGGACAGATAATTAGAAATAAACTTCCTGAAATATCTGGTTTTTATATCCTTCATGAAGGATTTTTATCTGTGCTTGATGATCAATTAATTGAGGAAGATTACGACGATATTCAAGAAAAGAAATTTACACAAACTGCTCAGGAAGGATTTTTTGGCTATTCTGATAAATTCTGGCTTACCTCAATTATTCCACCTAGAAACAAACAATTTAAAACAACTTTTGATTATAAAAATAAATTTAGAGCTAATTATATATCTTCAGAAGGTACCGAAGCTGGACCTAATGACACTATAGAAGAAGAAATTCAAATTATTGTTGCAGCTAAAAGAGTTAAAACAATTGATGGTTATGCTGAAAGCTTAAGCATTAATAAATTTGATCTTGCGATCGACTGGGGAGTCTTGTACTTTTTAACAAAGCCCTTGTTCTTTGCAATTGATTATTTCTTTAAATTACTTGGTAATTATGGTTTGGCAATTATAGCAGTAACTGTTTGCATTAGGTTGGTATTCTACCCTCTTGCTAATTTTTCCTTCAGGTCGATGGGGAAAATGAAACTTCTTCAACCGGAAATGACAAGACTAAAAGAACTTCATAAGGATGATAAAATGAAGTTGCAACAAGAGATGATGGCGCTTTATAAAAAAGAAAAAGTAAATCCTATGAGTGGTTGTCTACCAATACTCGTGCAGATCCCAGTATTCTTTGCTCTATACAAAGTATTGTTTGTAACTATTGAAATGCGACACATGCCATTTTATGGTTGGATTCACGATTTAAGCGCTAAGGATAGTACTACAATTTTTAATCTTTTTGGTTTAATTCCATGGTCACCACCAGAATTTTTAATTATAGGAATTTGGCCAATCCTAATGGGTCTTAGTATGTGGCTTCAGCAAAAATTAAACCCTAAACCTCCTGATCCTATACAACAGAAGATTTTTGCATTCTTTCCTATTTTTCTTACAGTAATACTTGCGCCTTTTCCATCCGGTCTGGTAATTTATTGGACTTTTAATAATATTTTCACAATGATTCAGCAGTATTACATACAAAGTAAAATGACTGTTAAAACAACTTAAATGGCAGCAATTGAAGAAGTAAACTTAGAAAAAATTTTACCTTCAAGTGGTCCTTCCATCAAAGAAGTTAAAAAATATCTAGAAAAATATAACGAAGAAAGAATTGTAATAAAATGTGGAGGAAGTGTTTTAATTGATCCTAATCTTTTTAATCTTTTTATATCTGATATAACAATTATGAATAAACTTGGATTAACTCCAACAATTGTACATGGGGGAGGAAAAAGAATTAATAATAAATTAAAAGAATTAAATATTGAAAGCACTTTTATAAAAGGCTTAAGAGTTACAAATGAAGATACCATAGATGTAGTTGAAGATGTTTTAATTGAATTTAATAATGAAATTGTAAATGCACTAAAAGAAAAATCTTGTAATGCAAAATCAATCACAACTAAAGATCATAATATAATTGTAGTTAAATCTGAAAGAAAAGAACTTGGTTTTGTTGGAGAACCAACCGAAATTAAAGTAAATGTTTTAAATGAAATAATTAAAGCTGAACAAATTCCTGTGATAGCTCCTATGGGATTAAAAGATAATCAAACATTTAATATTAATGCAGATACTGCTGCTGGAGCTATAGCTAAAAAGTTAAAATCAAGAAGACTTTTGCTAATGACGGACATGGAAGGTGTAATTGATAATAATAACAAATTAATTTCAGAAATTACTCCTGATTTAGCTAAGAAAATGATTGATGAAGAAGTTATTAAAGGTGGAATGATACCTAAAATAAATACTTGTATAGATGCTGTAAATAACGGAGTTAGGGGTGTTGTTATAATTGATGGAAGAAAGCCTCATTCTATTCTTTTTGAATTATTTTCCGATAAGGGTTCAGGAACATTAATTAGAAATGCATAATTTAAAAAACATAAAAAATTTTATATTTGATTGTGATGGAGTATTATATCAAGATTTAGATGCAGTATTTGGACAAGTTAGCGAAAGAATGACTAATTATATTTCTAAAAAACTAAATGTAGATTTGAAGAAAGCAAAAGAACTACAAACAAATTATTTTCATAAATATAATACAAGCTTAAACGGTTTGATGATTCATCATAATGTAAACCCTAGGGAGTTTCTTGAATATGTACACGACATTAATTTAGATTTCATGAAAAAAGATTTAATTTTAAGAGAAGAGCTTATAAAACTTGAGGCTAAAAAATTTGTTTTTACAAATGGATCAAAAGATCATGTAAAAAATGTAACTAAACATATAGGTATTGATGACTTATTTGATGGTACATTTGATATTACAGATTGTAATTTGATACCCAAACCCTCGTTAGAACCTTACAAAAAATTAGTTAAAAAATTTGGTATTATTCCTGAGGAAACAATTTTTATTGAAGATATAGCAAAAAATTTAGAGCCAGCAAAAAAACTAGGTATGAAGACAGTGTGGTTAATCAATGATGAGTATTGGGGGAAAAAAGATTCTGATAAAGATTTTATTGATTTAAAAATCAAAAATCTCTCTAGTTTTCTTAAAGAAATTAATATATTAAAAGTAGCATAATATTTATGAGTAATATTGAAAAAATAATTAATGATGCGTGGGACAATAAAGAAAAAATAAGTAATAATTCAGATAAGCCAATTATAGATGCAATAAACCAAACTATACAACATCTAGACCAGGGAAAAGCAAGAGTTGCGGAAAAGATAAATGGTAATTGGGTAACTCACCAACATATAAAAAAAGCTATAATGTTAAGCTTTAGAATCCATGGCATGGAAAGTTTGTCTGGTCCATACAGTTCATGGCATGATAAAGCTCATTTACTTAAAGGAAAAACAGCTGGATGGACAAAAGAAGATTTTGAAAAAGCTGGATTCAGAATGGTTCCTAATTCACCTGTAAGAAAAGGATCTTATATTGGAAAAAATGTTGTGTTAATGCCATGCTTTGTAAACATAGGAGCATACATTGATGAGGGAACAATGATGGACACTTTTTCAAGAGCAGGGAGTTGTTGTCAAATTGGAAAAAATTGCCATATATCTGCGGGATCCGGAGTTGGAGGTGTTTTAGAACCAGCTCAAGCATTACCAACAATCATAGAAGATAATGTTTTTTTAGGAGCTATGTCTGAAGTGGTTGAAGGAATAATTGTTGGAGAAGGATCGGTATTAAGCATGGGCATGTATATTGGTCAATCAACAAAAATTGTAGATAGAAAAACAGGAGAAATTTCCTATGGAAAAATTCCTCCATATTCAGTAGTTGTGCCTGGTTCGTTACCTGATAAAAAAAATCCAAGTGCCCCTTCGCTAAATTGCGCAGTGATAATTAAACAGGTTGATGAAAAAACTAGATCAAAAACTTCAATAAATGATCTACTAAGAGAATAAAAGAATGAAAAATTATAATGAATTAAGATTAGCTAAAGAGCTAATAAGATTTCCAAGTATTACGCCTGTAGATGCTGGAATAATGAAATTTTTAGCAAAAAAATTAACTGCCATTGGTTTTAAATGCAAAATACTAGAATTTAAAGAAAAAGGATCTAAACCAGTTAAAAATTTATATGCTAGATTAAATAAATCTAGACCTAATTTCAATTTTGCTGGACACCTCGATGTGGTTCCTCCTGGTGATATAAATCATTGGACAGTTAACCCATTTAAACCAGCAGTAAAAGGAAAATATTTAATTGGAAGAGGTGCAAACGATATGAAATCTTCTATTGCTTGCTTTGTTTCTGCTGTAAGTAAGTTTAAAAAAAAAAAATTTAAAGGCTCAATAAGTTTATTAATTACTGGTGACGAAGAAGGCATCGCCATTAATGGTACAAAAAAAGTTGTCGAATATTTAAGAAAAAAGAAAGAAAAAATTGATTTTTGTCTAGTTGGCGAGCCAACAAATCAAAACAAATTGGGCGAAATGATGAAAATAGGAAGAAGAGGAAGTATGACGGGGCATCTAACTATATATGGAACGCAGGGCCATGTTGCATATCCGCATGATGCCAATAACCCTGCTCCGGTTATGACAAGAATACTTAGTCAAATTGAAAGTATGAAATTAGATAATGGTACAAAAAACTTTCAGCCTTCAAATCTAGAAATAGTTAAAATTAATACAGATAATACAGCAGATAATGTTATCCCAGCTGAAATGAAAGCAACTTTTAATATCAGATTCAATAATAAGCATTCTTCAAATTCTTTAAAAAAAAAGCTGAATAGAATTATTAAAAAAAATTGTGATAAAAATAAATGTTCTTTTAAAATTTCTTACATGGTGTCAGGAGAAGCATTTATAACAAATCCCAATAAAACTACTTTTATGATTCAGAAAGTCATAAAAAAAATAACAAAAATAAAACCAAAATTATCCACTACAGGTGGCATATCAGATGCTAGATTTATTAGAAAAATAGCTCCTAGTGTTGAGTTCGGATTAGTTGGAAAAACCATGCATAAAGTTGATGAAATAGTCTCTTTGTCTGATTTAAAAAAATTAACTGGAATTTATTATAGTATTTTAGAAAACTATTTTAAATGAGTACTGCCATTATAACTACGGATACCTATAAAGATCATCAAGTAACCCCTGGCCACCCAGAAAATGAGGGTAGGATAACAGCAATAATTGAAAAATTAAAATTAAAGAAAAATAATTTAATTTGGAAAAAACCAAAAAAATTTGATTTAAAAATAATAGAAGACACTCATGGAAAACAATTTACTGATGATGTGTTGAGTTCTTTCCCTAAGGAAGGATTTGGTTTTTTCGACCAAGATACACCAGTAGTTAGTAAATCTAAAAAAGCAGCACTTGATGTTGTAGGAGCATCAATACAAGCTATTGATAGCATAGAAAATAAAGAAATTAATAATTCGTTCGTTGTAGCGAGACCACCTGGTCATCATAGTGGTACTCAGCTGGGACCTAAAGGTTTTTGTCTTTTGAACACAGCTTGTATTTCCTTAAATTATTTAATCAACAAATATAAATACAAAAAAGTTGCATTATTAGATGTAGACGTCCATCATGGTGATGGCAGTCAAAGCCTTCTCTGGGATAAAAAGAATATATTTTTTGCTTCTACACATTTGGGTGGTGGTTTCTACCCAGGAACTGGTAGTGAAAATGAAAAAGGTAAATATAACAATATAACTAATATACCTATGGAAGCTGGCACAAATTCTGAACAGTACTTAAATGCTTATGACCGTGTTTTAAGTAAATTAAAATCATTTAACCCAGATTTTGTACTAATGTCGATGGGTGTAGATGGACTAGATATAGATCCAATAGGGCAAATGAAACTTCAACCTAAGGATTTTTATACAATTACGAAAAGAACATTAGAAATAACAAAACAATGTTGCAATGGAAAATTTGTGAGTTTACTTGAGGGAGGTTATAGTTATCAAGGGTTACAGGAAAGTTCCGACGAACATGTTAACGCACTTCTAGAATTTTAATTGATTTATTAAGTTATTTCTATAAATAACACCTGTGAAATTATACAAAGTAAAAAAATCAAACATCGATAAACGAGGTCTTTATGCGTCGAAAAATATAAAGACTGGAGAAAGAATTATTGAATATGTCGGAAAACTAATCAGTAAAAAAGAAGCTGAAAAGAATCCAAAATTTGATAATAGCAAAGATATTTATCTATTTAATATTAATAAAAAATGGGATCTGGACGGGGCATGGTCATTTAACACTGCAAGATTAATTAATCACTCATGTGATCCAAACTGTGAAGTTGAAGGAAAAGGACTTAAACTTTGGATAAGCGCAATTAAAGATATTAAAAAAGGTGAGGAATTATCTTATGATTATGGGTTTTCGTATTCTAAAGAAGAAATGGAAAATTTTATTTGTAGATGTGGATCAAAAAATTGCTGTGGATATATTGTTCGAGAAGAATCCAGATGGAGAATAAGTAAAAAATTTAAAAAATCAAATAGAATTAATAAATAACTTTTGCTAAATACAATCCATGAGCGGGTGCTGGAGTAGCGCAGTTCTTCCTATTTTTTGAGTTAAAAGCATTTTCAAATTTTTTCATATCCCACTTCTTTTCTGCTAAATATTTTAAACATCCTACCATTGATCTGACTTGATTTCTTAAAAAAGATTTTGATCTAAATTCAATTTCAATTTTCTTATTCACATTTTTTATAGTTATTTTGTTAATTTTTTTTATAGGACTTTTAGCGTAGCAATTTTTTGCTCGCATTGTACTAAAGTCATGTGTACCTACTAGTTTTTTAGCCCCTGCTTTTAATAATTTAATATCTAGTTTCTTTCTTATATGCCAAGCCCTTTCATTTTCTATAACAGGAGTAGCTAAGCGATTAATTATAAAATATTTATACACTCTTTCTTTTGCTGAATGTCTTGCATGAAATTTATTGCTTCTTTTATAAAGATTAATTATGGAAATTTTTTTTGGGTTTAAAAAAAAATTTAAAGAGTTAACTAACTTTTTTATTTCTTTAATTTTAAAGTTAATATCGAAATGAGCGGACTGACCAAATGCCGCCACACTTTTATCAGTACGTCCTGCTGCGTAAACTATAATTTTCTGCTTTAGTAATTTTGTAAGGTTTTTTTCAATTTCTTTTTGAATACTTTTTCCTTTTAATTGTTTTTGCCAACCTACAAATTTTGGTAAGGAAGCATATTCAACTAAAATCTGGTACCTATGCATGATTCAAATCTGAACCTTTTTCAATTTTTGTACCTAATATAAATTCATTTATTTTTTGTGCTTTTTTGCCCTCTCTTTGAATTTCTAGAATTTTTAGGGAATTATTCCCACAAGCTATTTCAAGGTTTTCATTTAATACACATCCAGGCTTACCAGTAGAGGCAGATAATAGAGCTTTCAATATTCTATATCTCACCCCCTTAAATATGAAGTAGCAATAAGGAAACAAACCATTAATCTGACCTATTATTTTTTTTGCATCATCATTCCAATTAATCTTACTTTCAGATTTATCAATTTTTTTTGCATAAGTAGCATTTTTATGATCTTGCTCTTTATATTTTACGGTTCCATCAAAAATATTATCAATAACATCTGAAATCTTCTCAGCCGCTAGCATTGAAAGTCTTTCGTTTAAGTTTTGTGCATTTTCATTTTCTAAAATATTTATTTTAAATATATCTGAAACATCTCCAGCATCTAGTTTTTCATTTATTTTCATTACACTTATTCCTGTTTCTTTTTCTAAATTCATTATTGATCTTTGAATGGGCCCTGCACCTCTGAAACTAGGCAATATAGAAGCGTGCAAATTTATAAAACCATTTTTACTCAAATTTAAAATATCTTTTGTTAGGATTTGACCATAAGAGACTATCACACCTAAACTTAAATTTTTTTTTTTTAAATATTCGTATTCCTCTTTATTATCTTTAACTTTTTCTGGAGTTCTTACTTCCAGATTTAAAGTTTCTGCTATTACATGAATTGGTGACTTCGTTATCTTTTGACCTCTATCAGATTTTTTTGGAGGCTGTGTGTATACTGCAGCTATTTCAAATCCATTCTGGTAAATATTTTTTAGAATTGGAACAGCAAAATTATCTGTTCCCATAAAAACTATCTTTTTGCTCATAATTAAAGAACAACTCTGTCTTCATTAGCTTTCAGTTTAGATAATTTTTTTACAATCATTGATCTTTTTAAATTTGAAACATATCTCAAAATTGTAATTCCATCTAAATGCTGAATCTCATGTTGTATACAAACAGCTAATAAACCATCACATTTGAGATTCCTTTTTTCTCCATTATAATCTAAATACTCAATCTCACACGTACTTGGACGACTTACTTCAACAAATTGATTGGGAACGCTTAAGCAACCCTCTTCAAATTTAGATAAATCTTGATTTTTATTTTTAATTATTGGATTAACAAAATACATTGGTTCTTTTTTTTTTTCATCTTTTGACAAATCCATAACAACAATTCTTTTTGGTACGCCTATTTGAATTGCTGCTAAACCAATTCCTTTTGCATAATACATTGTCTCCAACATATCATCCATAAGTTTTTGTTCCTCTGTTCCAACTCTATCAACTGGTTCAGATATTTTTTTTAAAGTTGGATCTGGTTCTATAATTATTTTTCTAATAGCCATAAGTTAATTTTAATATAATTTTTAGACTTTTAAAGGGAGAACTTTTAATAATATATTATTTCTTACTTTATCAAGGTTAAGTTGATTTAATACACTTACAATAAAATAAATTGTATCTGAACCTACTTCGGTGACGTTATCTTCTCCTAGAATCTCGACCAATCTTAATAGTGCGAGCCCTGGCTCGTCTCTGTTAATTAATAATTGAATATCATAAGGAATATTAGGATCTAAAACCTCATACTCGTAAGTTTTCTTTGGAAAGTCAATTCCATCTGATTTTAATGATTCCAAGATAATTAAATCCTTCATCGAAAAAAAATATTTTTTATCTTTTTTTATCTTTTTAAATAAATTTGCCAAATCCTTTTCAATACTTTTTGAATCTGACTCTTCAATAAAATAATCTAATATTTTGGACTGATGAATTATTTTATTATTAAATTTTATCTTCTTATTATTTTTGGTTATATTTGTCTTTTTATGAATGTTATAAAAATCTGTATAATCTAAAGGGATTTGCGTCTCATCCATACTTTCTAAAAATTCAACTAACTTAGAATTAAATGCTTCGGATATTTTATCTTTATTAAACAAATCTTTTAATAGCTTGACTAATTTGATTCTTTCTGGTGTTGCTTTAGTAATTAAAATACCTTGGTAAACTAATGCTCTTGATTCTGGGCCTGATAACAATTTATAAGATTCTTCAACTGTTAATAATTGATTAATATTAAACTTAAAACGTTCATACAAAGCAAACAATTCTTTCTCTTCATAATTCTTTTCATGAGTAGCCATTTCTATGGTTAATAACTTTTCTTTATCTTCCAAATCAATTAGATCAATATTTTGCAATAGATTGGCATACGATAAGTATTTCCAAATCATCTTTGAAGTATCAATTTTAGGCTCAAAATTAAAATTAGGATCTGTTCTATGTGATAAATGAAAATTTAATAATGATTTTTCTGAAATTTCTTTATCAACAGTTTCATCATAACCAACTAGATAAGCAAATTTTTTTTCAAAAAAAATGTCACTTAAGCCATCTTCTTTAGATAAGTCAAAAAGTAATTGCGCTTCTTCATTTTTATTTGTACTGATAAGACAATAAATCTTAAACTTTAAAACATAATCATCATTTATTTGAAAATTAATTTTATTAAATATGTCACAAGCTTTACCTAGATCTGATCTTGATAAATAATAATCAAGATAATATCTAACTAAATTAGATTCACTTTCCAAACTATCATTTTTGGACAAATAAGCCTCAATTAAATTCAAGTCTTTCTGTCGAATAAGCCAGTCAGATTTTATTTTTAAAAATTGTTCTTTGTTTATATTTTTCTTTGGAAAATAAGAATTTGTCAAAAGAGCTATATTTAAAATTTCTTTCGCATCTTGTGATAAATTAATTTTATTAATTTTATCAACAAGTTCTAAAATTTTAGTTCCATTTGAATAACTCCACATATACATCGAAAGATCGTGATCAGCAGGATCGTAAATGCCAACAATATTTATATTTTTAGATAATAAATTTTTTTCCTCATCAATTTTAATTGTATTATCTTTTTCCTGTGTAATTTGAAAAATTGATTCTGTTATTGTATTTTCATTTTCTATTGTTTCATTATTTTCAACATTATTTTCTTTAATTGTTTGGTTATCTATTTTCCAAATATCAATTGGTTCAGTTGAATAAGAATTTTGTAAAAAAAAAAAACCTATTAAAATTGATAAATTTATTTTATTTAACAACTTTAAGATTTTCATTAGAAATAATTTTTTCTATTTTTTTATTAGGGTAAGGAAAATTTATCTTATCAACTAATACTACCACTAGTAATAATATGATAGCAACAAATGCAATCTTGATAAGTATCTTTGCTGAACTACCAAGTGGACCAACAGTTGATTTTTTTCGAAACTCCATTTATATATCTTACTAATTTTAAATTAAGAAAAAACTTAGATCAACAATTTGTCTTATTTGTGTTTTTTCAATAATAATACTTATGAAATTAAATAAAAACCTAATATTAATAGGATTTATGGGCGTTGGTAAAAGTAGCCTGGGCCGACTTTTAGCAAAAAAATTGAATTTAAAATTTTTCGATACGGATTTTATTTTAGAAAAAAAAACAAAAATGAAAGTTTTTGAAATATTTAATAAAAAAGGAGAACCCTATTTTAGAAACTTGGAGAGAAAAGTTGTATTAAACCTACTAAATAAAAAAAACTCTGTGATATCTCTTGGTGGAGGAGCTTTTAATGAAAAAGTTAGGAAAGTAGCACAAAAAAACTGCGTAACTATATGGTTAAATTGGAGTGCAAAAACTTTAATTGATAGAATAAAAAAAAATAATAAAAGACCAGTTGCTTCAAATTTAAGCAATAATCAATTAAAAGATTTATTAATTAATAGATCAAAAATTTATTCAAAAGCAAATTATAAGATAGAGTGTGAAAATATGGCAAAAACAGAAATAATTGATAAAATTGTCCATTCACTAAAATTATGAATCAATCAAAAATAAAAGTTAAAACTAAAACTCGATCTTATAATATTGTCATTGGTAATAATTTAATAAAAGATTTTTCAAAAATTTTAAAAAACAATTCGGTTCATTTTTCTAAATGTTTATTAGTCATAGATAAAAATGTTCCAATAAAATTTTCAAAAAAATTATTTTTTTTACTAGGAAAGAAAAAAATTTTTACATTTTATTTTAATTCAAATGAAAAAAATAAAAGTCAAAAAACAATTAATTCTTTAACAGATGTGCTCTTAAAAAATAATTTTCACAGGAATGATTGCTTGATATCAGTGGGAGGTGGAATTACTGGTGATGTATCAAGTTTTTGTGCAAGTATTTTCAAAAGAGGTATGAAATTTATAAATGTTCCAACAACTTTATTGGCACAGGTAGATTCGAGTATCGGAGGCAAGTCATCCATCAACTCTACATACGGTAAGAATTTAATTGGAACTTTTTACCAACCAAACTTAGTGATATCCGATACAAATTTTTTAAAATCATTACCTAAAAGAGAAATTGTATGTGGATACGCTGAAATATTAAAACATTCTTTAATAATGAATAAAAAGTTTTTTACATATTTACACAATAATTCAAAAAAAATTTTAGAATTAGATAATCTATTGTTAAAAAAGATTATTTTTCAAAGTTGCTTAATTAAAAAGGCAGTTGTTGAAAAAGATGAAAAAGAAAAAAATTTAAGGCAAATTTTAAACTTTGGCCATACGTTTGGTCATGCTTTTGAAGCATCGATAAAATATTCAAATAAAATAAACCATGGTGAAGCAGTACTACTTGGAATGTATTGTGCTATGCATTTTGCTTATAAAAAAAAAATTTTAAGGAAAAATGATTATGAACAAATTATAAATCATTATAAAAAATTAAATTTACCGATGGATTTAAAAAGATTTTTTTCAATAAAGGACATAAATAAAATTTTATCATTTATGCGAAAAGATAAGAAAAATAAAAACAATAAAATTAACCTAGTTTTGCTTAACCGAATAGGTAAATCGAGATATAATTGCCAGTTTAAAGAGCTTCAAATAAGAAAATTTTTACGTCAACAATTAACTAATTAATATTTGTATTGAATGAATATATTTTTTCATCTCTTCATCTAATATTTTATAAATTTTTTTTGTTCTCTCTATTTTACTAAATTTACTAAGTTCTTCAGATTTAACTATAAGCTCTAAGTGAAATTTTCCATGTTTATGGGACTTATGTTTAATATGTAAATATGTTTTGTCTTTTATATCAATATTTTGAACTGCTATATTTTTTTCAATTTTATTTTTTACTAACAGTATTAATTGATTTATATCCATAAATATTATCTGATATTATATACTATCGAAAAAAAATGAAAAATATTTGCGATTGGAATAATTGTTTTAAAATTGGTGAATACAAAGCCCCTGTTGAGAAAGATAATAGTAAAAACTATCGCCTTCTCTGCCTCGATCACGTCAAAGAGTTTAATAAAAATTGGAATTACTTTTCTGGAATGTCAGATAGACAAATCTACGATTGGTTGAAAAGTGATATGGTCTGGCATAAACCCACACAAAGTTTTAGTTCTTCGGATAATTTTTTTAAAGTCTTATGGAATAATGCTCTAAAAGACGAATTTGATAAGTCGAGTTTTAAAAGTCAATTTAACAATATGAACAAATTTAAGTTTAATAGTAACGATGTCAAAGCTTTTGGTATACTTGGCGTTTCAGTGGGACTAGAATGGAGGAAGATACAAGAAAAATTCAAAAAGCTTGTCAAAAAATTTCACCCTGATATGAATGCAGGAAATAAAAAATACGAAGATAAGCTCAAAGTAATTACATTGGCTTATACTCAATTAAAGAATACATATAGAGAAAAAAATGACACCTAATTTAAATTCAAAACCAGATATGAAGTTATCTGTTAAACAAACTTTTGGAATAGATAGTGATATGGAAGTTGAAGCTTTTTCAAAAAAAAATGAATTTGTTCCTGAAATTGATAAAGATTATAAATTTGATAGAGATACAACTTTGGCAATTCTTGCAGGATTTAAATATAATAAAAGAGTAATTGTCCATGGCTATCATGGAACGGGAAAAAGCACTCACATAACAAATGTTGCTGCTAGATTAAATTGGCCCTGCATTAGAGTTAACCTAGATTCACATGTTAGTAGGATTGACTTGATTGGGAAAGATGCAATTATAATTAAAGATGGAAAACAAGTAACAGAATTTCAAGAAGGAATACTCCCTTGGTCTATCCAAAATCCTGTGGCACTTATTTTTGATGAATATGATGCAATGAGACCAGATGTTGCATTCCTTATGACTAAGGTGCTTGAAGCAGAAGGTGGTTTAACTTTATTAGAAAAAAATAAAGTTATAAAACCACATAGTTATTTTAGATTATTTGCAACAGCTAACACAGTTGGATTGGGTGATACAACAGGACTTTATACTGGTACTCAACAAATTAACCAAGCACAGCTAGATAGATGGAATATAACTACGACATTAAATTATTTAGATTTAGAAAAAGAAATGGAAATTGTCCTGGCAAAAAATAAAAATCTAAATAATGCAAAAGGAAAAGAAAAAGTTGCAAATATGATTAAAGTAGCATCATTAACTAGAAAGGGTTTTATTGCGGGAGATATATCAACTGTTATGTCGCCACGAACAGTTATACACTGGGCTGAGAATAGCTCTATATTTAAAGATACTGGTTATGCTTTTAGAGTAACCTTTTTGAATAAATGTGAGGAATTAGAAAAAAATATAATCGCTGAATATTATCAGAGGTGTTTTGGAGAAGACTTACCAGAATCACTAATTAATGTTCAGATGTAAATGAACAAAGAAGATAATTTTAAAGAAAAATTTAAACAAGCTTTAATTTCGACTGTTAAAGTAATCTCAGAAGACTACAAACCAAATAAAGAAAGCGCTAATGCTAGTTCTAAAAATATAAATTTTTTTGAATTAGACAATTTAAGTTCTAAACGTGATTTTATACGTTTTAGAGCTGAAGCAGATTCTGAAGCTTTAAAAAAAAAGTTTTCTGATAAAAAAATTTATCAAAACAATTTGCCCAATAATTCTTCTTACAGATCTTTGTATGATATATCTGAAAAAATTAGATATGAACTGCTTGGTACAAGAATGTTGAAAGGTATATCCAAAAATCTTAGCGAAAACTATTATCAAAAAATAAATCTTAAACGTAAAGATAAGTTAAAAAGCAAAGAAGATGTTAGTGCAGCAGAGGCTTTTGAGTTATATATGTTAAAAAATTTCTTAAATATAAAGCTCAATACAATGTCCTCTAAAATATTGAGTTTTTGGGAAAAAGAATTTAATTCTTCAATAAATAATCACATAAAATTCTTAAATAAAAATATTGAAAATCAGGAAGCATATAACTCGAAATTCTCTAAATTATTAGAGGAAATGGGTATTTTTGATACTGAAAATGAAGAAAAAAACCAAGAAAAAGAAGAAAATAATGAAAATAATAACAAACAAAATCAATCAGAAGATGAAAAAGAAAAAACTAAACAAGATGAAGATAGTACAGGATCTGAAGTAGATTATGATTTCGACGATTATTCTATGAATGAGGAACTTGTTGATACAAATTCAGAAGAACAAAGTTCTGAAAATGTGATTCAAAAAATGGATCTAGATTCGGTAAACAAAAATTATAAAATCTACACAACACAATTTGATGAAATCATAAAAGCTGAAAAACTTGAGACAGAAGAAGAATTAAATAAATTAAGAAAAAACTTAGATCAACAACTTGTTGCTTTTCAAGATCTTATAGCTAAACTTGCAAATAAACTTCAAAGAAAACTGCTTTCTTTGCAAAATCGTTCCTGGTTGGTTGACTTAGAAGAGGGCTTGCTTGATAGTTCAAAATTACCAAGAATAATAATTGATCCACAAAATTCATTGTCTTTTAAAAAAGAAAAAGATTTAGAGTTTAAAGATACTATAGTTACTCTACTAATAGATAATTCAGGTAGCACTAGAGGCAAACCCATAACAATAGCTGCTTTATGTGCAGATATTCTTTCAAGAACTTTAGAGAGGTGTTCTGTCAAAGTTGAAATATTAGGTTTTACTACTAAAAATTGGAAAGGTGGAAAAAGTAGAGAACTGTGGAATAATAATGGCAAACCAAAGAATCCTGGAAGACTAAACGACTTGCGTTTAGTAGTATACAAAAATGCTGATACACAGTGGAGGAGATCAAAAAAAAATTTAGGTCTTATGCTTAAAGAGGGTCTTCTAAAAGAGAATATTGATGGTGAGGCAATCTTATGGGCTTATAGTAGATTAAAAAAAAGGAAAGAAGAAAGAAAAATACTAATGGTAATCTCTGATGGAGCTCCTGTTGATGATTCAACTTTATCAGTAAATTCTGGAGACTTTTTAGAAAAACATTTAAAAAAGATAGTTAAATTCATAGAAGAAAAAAGTGACATTGAAATTCTTGCCA
Source organism: uncultured Pelagibacteraceae bacterium (assembly GCA_902566775.1). Classification (GTDB taxonomy): domain Bacteria; phylum Pseudomonadota; class Alphaproteobacteria; order Pelagibacterales; family Pelagibacteraceae; genus Pelagibacter. Next base: position 64,864 of record CACFKF010000005.1, read on the forward strand.
TTGGTCTAGGACATGATGTTTCTAGATACTACAGCAAAGCAATAAAAATAACAGATGTACAAGAATTGGGTGATGTAATGATTAGTGAATTAAGTGGATTATTTGAAAATAAAAAAAAACTAAATTAAACTTTTTTTAAATCATTATTTTCCCATTTAATTATTACTTCTGCTCCTCCAGTCTCTAGTGAATTTTTAAAATTTATATTAGCAAAATTTTTTTCTAAAAGAGTCTTGCCAATAAAGGTACCAAGTCCCAAACCATATTTTGAAATGTTGCCTTGATTGGCTGTTCTAATATAAGGCTCTCCTAATCTGTGTTTATCAATTAAATCTTTAGGAAAACCTGGACCATCATCTCTAATAATTATATTTGTTGTTTTTTTGTTACTATTTAAAAATATTTCTATTTTTTTTTTACTAAATTTGTTTGCATTACCAATAAAATTTCTTAGGCCATATATTATTTCCGTAGATTTGTGAGTGTTAATTGGATTTTTATAATGATCTAGGTTAATAACAAATTCTTTGCTACTTATTTCTTGGTAAGATCTAACAATTTCATTCACATAATCAATTAAAGAAATATTGGTATCTAGAAACCCATCCTCTATATTTGGGTTTAATGATAGTCTTTTAAGTATTTCTCTGCATCTGTTGCTTTGACTAACTAATAAATCTAGGTCTTTACTAATTTTATTATTATTTCCAAATTCTTTTTGTAGTTCTTTTACTGTCAATAAAATTGTTGAAAGAGGTGTACCAAGTGAGTGTGCAGCGGCAGCGGCCTGTCCTCCTAAAGAAAGAAGTTCGTTTTCTTTCGCCATTAATTCTTGAATTTTATCATATGCTTTTTTCCTAATTCTGCTTTCTTCTCCAAATTTAACTCCAAAATATACCAAAAAGATTAAACCAATAGTCACAGATATGGGTATTCCATATAAATAGTATTCCGGGGCATTAAAGTGCAGTTCTCCGGGGTGTGGTAAATCATAGTAGAAAAAAGTTAAAACGATTAAAATTATAATTATAAAAGCTACTAGTATAACTGAACTTAAAAAATGCAAATATTGAGAAGAAAATACAGCAGGCACTAGTATTAAGAATACAAATGGATTAGTAACTCCCCCGGTAAAAAAAAGTAAAATTCCTAACTGAAATATATCGTAGCTTAAATAAACTGTTGAAGTAAAATTATTTAATTGATTATCTTTTATTTTAAATTGCAAATAAAAATTAGTTAAAACACTAAAAAAAATTATTGAAATACATGCAAAATAATTAAATTTGTATTCTAATAAAAAACGAACAATTAAAATAGCAATTATTTGTCCAATATAAGCAATCCATCTAAGATAAACATAGGTGGACTTATTTAATGAATAAAGATTTGAAGTTTTTAAAAACTTCATTTTTTAAATATCTAGATTTGAAACATTAATTGCATTAGAAACGATAAAATCCTTTCTCAAACTAACATCATTTCCCATTAAAGTATGAATAAGTTTTTGATCGTCTTTATTCTTTGAATATTCAACTTGAAGAAGATTTCTAGTTTCTGGATTTAAGGTTGTATTCCACAATTCATCAGGATTCATTTCTCCAAGTCCCTTAAATCTTTGAATACTTAACTTTGATTTTTCTTCTTCATATGTTTTTTCGAATTCTTTCGAGCCTTTTTTATATTTTTTTATGTTTTTTGAATTTTTTAAAATATATTTTTCTAACTCTTTTTCATCTTTTATGTAATAGGCTTTTGAACCCTTATTAATTTTAAACAATGGTGGTTGAGCAAGATAAATATGTCCTTTTTCTATAAGTTTATTGAATGGTTTGTTATTAAAAAAAGTTAATAAAAGTGCTCTTATGTGAGAACCATCAACATCAGCATCCGTCATAATTATAATTTTTCCATATCTTAAATCTTTTAAATCTATTTCTTCCATTTTTGGGTCAAGACCAAGTGCATTAATTAGCGTAAGAATTTCGCTTGAAGAAATCATTTTTGACAAAGCTTTTGTTTTTAAATCAGAACTATTACCATTTCTCTTTGAACCATTTACATCAACATATGTATTTAATATTTTTCCTCTAAGAGGCAGAACCGCTTGGTTTTCTCTATTTCTTCCTTGTTTCGCTGAACCTCCCGCAGAATCTCCTTCTACAATAAATAATTCTGTTCCTTCTTGTTTAGAAATTTGACAGTCTGCTAGTTTTCCAGGCAAACCAGTTAACTCTAATGCTCCTTTTCTTCTTACATTTTCTCTGGCTTTTCTAGCAACATCGCGAGCTAATGCAGCTTGAATAATTTTTGATAAAATTGTTTTTGTTATTGAAGGATTCTGATCAAGCCAAATGGATAGTTTTTCATTTATGATATTTTCAACTATGGGTCTTACTTCTGAAGATACCAATTTGTCTTTTGTTTGAGATGAGAATTTTGGGTCAGGAATTTTGATTGATAAAATGCAAGTTAATCCCTCTTTTATGTCATCTCCAGAAATTGAAAGCTTATTTTTTTTTAGTAAATTATTTTCTGTTGCATATTTATTTATAACTCTAGTTAAAGCACTTCTAAAACCCAACAAGTGAGTACCTCCATCTTTTTGAAAAATGTTGTTTGTGTAAGAATTTACATCTTCTCCGTATCCTGCATTCCATTTTAAAGAACATTCAATTAAAATGTCGTTTTTTCTGCCTTCAATAAATATTGGTTTTTTAAACAAATCATTTCCATTCTTATTTTGTAGTTTTTCTCTTTTTTCATCTAAATAATTAACAAATTCAGTAATTCCACCTTCAAATTTAAAGTCTATTTTTTTTACCTTTTTTTGAGAAAAATCATTTACAGAGATTCTTATACCTTTATTGAGGAAAGCAAGTTCTCTCATTCTTTTTTGAATAATATTAGAACTAAATTTTGTTACTGAAAAAATTTCTTTAGACGGCAAAAAATTTATTATTGTTCCGTTGCTTTTTGATTTTCCTATTTCTCTTAGTGGTGATTTTGCATTTCCATTTTTAAATTCTATAAAATATTTTTTCCCATCCCTATGTATTTCGAGTTTTAAATTTTCAGATAATGCATTAACAACTGAGACACCAACACCATGTAAACCACCAGATACTTTATAAGAATTATGATCAAATTTACCCCCTGAATGTAATTGTGTCATTATGACTTCTGCTGCAGATTTTTTTTCTCCTTTATGTATATCAACAGGTATACCTCTTCCATCATCTTTAACGGTTATTGTGTCATCAGAATTAATATCAATATCTATATTTTTGCAGTATCCAGCTAAAGCTTCATCTATGGAGTTATCTACTACCTCATAGACCATATGATGCAAACCTGTGCCATCATCTGTATCACCAATATACATACCTGGTCTTTTTCTGACAGCCTCTAAACCTTTGAGTACTTTAATAGAATCTGCCTGATATGAAGAATTGTTTGTTTTTTTTATCATTTTTTAATTTTATGGAAAAAAAAATTATATCATTTTTAGAAAATTAAATAAAACATGCTATAATTTGAATGTTAAAAAAGGCTTGATAATAAACATTAATACAGGGTTTTTAAATTTATTTTTCTATTTTTTTCTTTTTAAGAAAAAACATCATTTTTTAACTGATAAAATGCTAAATTTATAAAAAAATAATTTTATGAAGAAAAGCCTAGTTATAATTGCTGCTAGAGGTTTGGGTGACTTAATATATCATTTGCCTTTATTAAGATCTTTATATGAAAGTTATGGAGAAAAACTAATTATTTTTTCAAATAAAGTAAATCAGTCTAAAAAAGTATACAAACATGAAAAATTTTATGAAAAAATAATATACTTTGATAATAGTAGACTTTCATTTTTTAAAACAATAAAGGGAGCTATAGATTTTAAAAATTTAATTAATCAGTTTAAAGTTGATCAATTAATTCTCACTGGAAGCCCACGTAGACTGATGGTGCCAATTTATTTATCAAAAGTTAAAGAAAAAATTATTTTTGGGGGAGGTAAATTTTTTTTTACTAAAGATAACAAATATCAGCATTTAACTTATTCTGAAAAAATTATGAAATATACTGAAAATTTAAGACTTCCAGTAAAAAATAATAACTTTTTTTTAAACAGTTCTGAGTTAAAAAAAATTGAAGAAATTAATTTCAAAAAAAAAATATTTATAAGTTTAGATTCTCATCATGATCAAAACAACTGGAATATTAAAAATTATATTAAAATAATTAATAAAATATTATTATATAACATCAAAATATTTATTAATTTTTCGCCAACAAAAATACATTTCATTGATTTATTGCCTAAAGAAATTATTAATTCAAAAAATATTTTTTTTACAAACAAAAAAACTATTGATGAAATTATACAAATTATAAACTCCTGCGATCACATCATAGGCAATGAGTCTGGGCCGGTATGTTTGGGTGCATCTTTAAGAAAAGAAGTTCATTCAATTTATATTCCAATACACACTCCACCTGAAAGTAAAATAATTAATGGTAACACCAATTATTATAATACTGATAAAGAAAATGATGAAACTATTATAAGTAAAATTATAGATAGAGTTACAAAAAACATCTGATAAATGGCGGAGAGAGTGGGATTCGAACCCACGGTACCTGTGAGGGTACACACACTTTCCAAGCGTGCGCCTTAAACCACTCGGCCATCTCTCCAATAATTATAAAAACTAGTTATTTAATTATGGTTTTATTGCTCATATTTAATATTATTAAAATAACACAAAGAAGTGTTTTCAATATGAAAAATTTTTCTTTCTCTAGAAATTTTATTTAAAAATTTTACTACATCTTTATCGGAAGTTTTACCAGGAACATAATCGTGCCAAAGTATTATACCTCCTTTTTTTATCATTTTAAAAGCTTTGATTGAATCATTTTCTATTATGCTATATGTGTGTCCACCATCTATAAATATTAAATCAAATTTGTTTAAATATTCATCTGTATTAAGCTGTCTTGAGTCCATGAAGATTACAGATATTTTTTTTTCATACTCTTTTCCTGAAAAAATGAACTTATCATAATTACTTTCATTAATTATATTTCTTATAGAAACTTTATTATCTTTCCTATCAAAACTTATATTTTTTGCCTGGTCCGAACTTAAAGTTAAGGTAATTATTTTTGAATCATTTGGTGAATTTAAAGCCATTAAAGTAGTAGTTTTTCCACTACATGTTCCAAATTCAAAAATATTTTTACTAATTTTACTTAAACTTGATAGAATCCAAGCTTCATAATCAGAAGTTTTACCAACTATATCTTTTTTTCCCGAAGGAACACAAAAACTTTTTACTATAGCATCTTTTTTTGGACCATAAAGATTTTCTGATATTTTTTCAGTTTCAAAAATTTTATTAACTTTTTCTAAACTTACTGATTTTATATTCGATTTAAAAAAAAATTTTTTAATCTTTTTTCTATTTAACAAATAAATTAAAACAACATTTGTTATTATTAATAAAATTATTAAAACATTAATCATTTTTGTTAATTTTTAAAACACCGATAAATGCTTCTTGTGGTATTTCTACTCTGCCAAATTGTTTTGATCTAGCTTTACCTTTTTTTTGTTTTTCTAATAATTTTCTTTTTCTATCTAACGCGCCTCCGCCATGAATTTTAGTTAATACATCTTTTTTAAATCCTTTTATAGTTTCTCGCGCTATAATTTTTCCACCTATAGCAGCTTGAACTGGTATCATAAAATTATGTCTTGGAATCAAATCTTTAAGTTTTTCACAAACAACTCTACCTTGACTTTGTGCAAAATCTTTATGTATCATCATTGATAATGCGTCAACTGGTTCTGTATTAACAAGTATGCTCAGTTTAACCAAATCTCCTTCTCTGTGTCCTATAATTTCATAATCAAAACTTCCATAACCACTTGTCATTGATTTTAACCTATCATAAAAGTCAAAAACAACCTCATTTAAAGGTAACTCATAATTTAATACAGCCCTGTTTTGTGAATAAGATAAATTAGTTTGAATACCTCTTTTATCTTGGCAAATTTTAATTACGGAACCAAGATACTGATCTGGAGTTATTATAGTTGCTTTAATCCAAGGCTCTTCAATAAATTTAATATGTGTCGGATCTGGCAAATTTGATGGATTTTGTAGATCAATTATTTTACCATTATTTAGATAAACTTTGTAGACAACTCCTGGTGTAGTTGTTATCAAATTTATACCAAACTCTCTTTCTAATCTTTGAGTAATTATCTCTAAATGTAACAACCCCAAAAAACCACATCTAAATCCTAATCCAAGTGCTGATGAAGATTCTGGTTCAAAAGTAAAACTGGCATCATTTAATTGCAATTTTCCTAAACCATCTTTTAATTTTTGATATTCAGAGCTGTCAACTGGAAAGAGGCCACAAAATACAACTGGCTTACTTGGTTTAAATCCAGGTAAGGCTTCTTTTAAAGGTTTTTGTGCATCACATATTGTGTCACCTACTTTTGTTTCTGATAAATTTTTTATTCCGGTAATAATAAAACCTATTTCACCAGCATTAAGTTCATCCACATCTTTTGGTTTGGGAGTAAAAATTCCAACTTTTTCTACCAAGTATTCTTGTTTATTTGACATCATTTTAATCTTCATATTTTTTGAAATTTTCCCATCAATAACCCTTACTAAAGTCACTACACCTAAGTAAGAATCATACCAACTATCTACTAACAAAGATTTTAATGTTTCGTTTTTTTTTCCTTTTGGCGGAGGCAAAACTTTAATGATACTTTCAAGTATCTCATCAATTCCTTCTCCTGTTTTGCCTGAACATGGTACAAAATCTCTAGTATCAATACCTATAACATCTTCAATTTGTTTTTTTGTTTTTTCGATATCAGAGGCTGGTAAATCAATCTTATTTAGAACGGGTATTATTTCATGATTAATATCCAAAGCTTGATAAACATTGGCCAATGTTTGTGCCTCTACACCTTGTGAACTATCAACTATTAAAATTGAACCCTCGCAAGCATACAAAGATCTACTAACCTCATAACTAAAATCTACATGTCCCGGAGTATCAATAATATTGAGTATATAATTTTTTCCCTGCTTAGATCTATAATTAAGCTTAACAGTTTGAGCTTTTATTGTAATGCCTCTTTCGCGTTCAATATCCATAGAATCTAAAACTTGTTCTTTCATTTCTCTGTCTGTAAGCCCACCACATTTATGAATTATTCGATCAGCAATAGTAGATTTGCCATGGTCAATATGTGCAATAATAGCAAAATTTCTAATATGATCGATTGTTGACATTGCAATTATGATCTTAGTGATGCGCCAGTAGTTTTTTCAACTATTGAAATAATTTTTTTGCTAACTTCTTCTATCTCACTATCGCTTAAAGTTTTGTTTTTAGGCTCCAGAATTATATTAAAAGCAATAGATTTCTTTCCTGATTCAATATTGTCCCCTTGATAAACATCAAAAATTCTTACATCTTTAATTAATTCTTTATCAATTTTTTTTACCAAATTCACAATTTCTCCTGAACTGTATTTTTCATCAATAACAAAAGCAAAATCTCTAACTACTTTTTGATAATCAGAAATAGTAAAGTTCGGTTTTGATTCTCTAATTTTTTTTCTTGAATCAGGTATATTGTCTAAAATGATTTCAAAACCTAAGACATTATCAGTTTTAAAATCTAACTTTTTAATAATATATGGATGAATTTCTCCAAAATATGCAAGCTCCGGACCACTAGATGAACCCAAAGACAACAAACCTGATCTTCCAGGGTGATACCATTTTTTTGTTTTTTTGCTCACAATTATCTTGTCACTATCAATCCCGATTTCATTTAAAATTCTTAAAGCATCATTTTTAATATCATAAACATCAAATTTTCGTTCTTTTTCGATCCAATTTTTTCTGGAATACTTTCCCGTTTTAAGAGCACCAATAATTGTTGATTGCTCTCCAGGTTTGCTTCCTTTAAAAATTGGTCCTATTTCAAACAACATTAAATCTTCAAAATTCCTATGTATATTTTTTTTTGCACTAATTATTAAATTAGAATAAAGAGACGTTCTTAAAACATTTAATTCACTTGAAATAGGATTAGATAATTTAATTTCATTTTTTAATTCTGAAAAAAGATTATCTATTTTTGAATCTGTAAATGACCAAGTAACTGCTTCGGTATAACCTTTTGATGCTACTGATCTTTGTGCAAAATGAAAAAGCTTTTGTCTATTATTTAGAGTATCTTTAATATTTTCTTTTTCAGGTTTTATTTGAGGTACTTTGTCATAACCCTTCATTCTTGCTAATTCTTCAATAAGATCTATATCCTCTTTTAGATCTGGTCTCCAAGTTGGTGGTAATATTTTCATTTTTTTTCCACTCATTTTCACTAAACATCCTAGGGAAATTAAAATTTTTTTAATTTCTGCGCTTGTAATTGAAAAACCAATTACTTTTGAAAATTTTGTCTTTTCTAAAAAGATTGTTTTTCTTTCATCTTTTATTTTTCCTACTAATGAAAATTTACTTGCTTCACCACCACATATATCAAGTATCAAACACATTCCAAGTTCAAGACCTGATTTAATAGAATTAGGATCTATTCCTCTTTCAAATCTATATTTTGCATCAGTATCAATATTTAATGCCTTCGAAGTTTTTCTGATTAGTGTAGGAAAAAAATATGCTGATTCTAATAAAATATTTTTTGTAGCAAGTTCAGTACCAGACCTAGTCCCACCGATAATACCTCCAAGGCCTAAAACTCCTGATTTATCACTTATTGCACACATATTGTTTTCTAGTATGTATTTTTTATTGTCCAAAGCTTCAAAAGACTCACCCTTTTTCGAATTTCTAACAATAATTTCTTTATCAATTTTATCTGCATCATAAGCATGCAAAGGTCGATTTAAATCAAACATGATGTAATTTGTAATATCAACTATTGCAGAAACTGGCTTCAAACCCAGAGATATAATTCTTTTTTTGAGCCAATCAGGACTTTCTTTGTTTTGAACATTTTTAATATAAACACTTCCAAAAATACCACATCCTTGTCCTTTTTCTTTTTTTATTGAAACTTTAATTGGATTATTAAATTTTTGATTTATTTTAATAGGTGGCTGATTTTTTAATTTACCCAAACCTGAAGATGCCAAATCTCTCGCTATGCCTCGAACTCCTAAGCAATCAGGCCTATTAGGCGTGATAGCAATATCTATGGTTTTTTCACCTATATTATTAAAATATTTTCCACCAATATCTTTTTCTTTTTTATTTAATTCAATTATTCCATCTCTGTCTGAAGATACATCTAGTTCGTAACCCGAACAAAGCATTCCATGAGATTCTATTCCCCTTATTTTTGCTACTTTTAATTTTAAATTAGTTTTTGGAATAATTGTGCCTGCAGGAGCATAGACCGCAAACAATCCATCTCTAGCATTTTGAGCTCCACATACAACTTTAATTAAATTTCCAGAACCTATATCTACATCACAGAGCTTTAGTTTGTCTGCATTAGGATGTTTTTGAGATTTTACAATTTTGCAAACAATAAAATTATCCAAATTAGCGTCTGTTGATTTTATATTTTCTACCTCAAGGCCAATTTCGGTTAAACGATCTGCCACTTGATTTATATTTGCTTTTGTATCAAGATGATTTTTTAACCATGATAATGATGTTATCATCTGCTTAAACCTCTATAATTTGTTGGAATATCTAAAGGGTCAAATCCATAAAATTCTAACCACCTTATGTCACTTTCAAAAAAAGCTCTTAGGTCATTTATTCCATATTTTAACATAGCTAGTCGGTCAATGCCTACCCCGAAAGCATATCCTTGAAATTGTTGGAAATTTACTTTCGCATTTTTCAGAACGTTAGGATGTACCATTCCACATCCAAGAATTTCTAACCATTTATCACCTTCGCCAATCTTAATTTTTCCATCCTGTATTTTATATCCTATATCTACTTCTGCCGACGGTTCTGTAAAAGGAAAATGGCTAGGTCTAAATCTAATCTTTACTTTTTCTACTTCAAAAAATTTCTTAACAAAATAATACAAACAACCTTTGAGATGGCCCATATTTATATTCTTGTCTATATGTAGCCCTTCTAATTGATGAAACATTGGTGAGTGTGTTTGGTCACTATCATGTCTATAAGTTCTACCAGGAGCAATGATTTTAAAAGGGGCCTTTCCTTTTAACATTGTTCTAATTTGGACAGGCGATGTATGTGTTCTTAAAAGTAAATCTTTTGAACGATCAAGATAAAAGGTATCATGCATATCTCGCGCAGGATGATTTTCTGGAGTATTAAGAGCAGAAAAATTATAATATTCACTTTCTATATCTGGACCTTCTTCAACAGAAAAACCAATTTCAGAAAAAATAGAAGTAACTTCATCAATAACCTGAGAAACAGGATGAATTTTACCTACAAAGTAGGATCTTCCAGGTAAAGTTATATCTATATTATCATTCTTAAGTTTTTTATTTATTTCTTGATTTTGAATTTCTTCAGTTTTTTTTGAAACTTCTTTTTGCAGTTCATTTTTTAATAAATTTAACGATGCTGCAAAATCTTTTCTTTGTTCTTCAGGAATCGAACCCAATTGCTTAAATTTTGTAGTTATTATTCCATTCTTTCCAAATAATTCTGTTTTTATTTCATTTAGTTTATTTTGATCTAAAAGTTCATTTAATTTAGAAAGATATTTTTCTTTTATTTTTATAATCTCTGACATAATTGCAGATTATTTCTTAACTGAAGAAAAACAATAGAGAAGATTAGTTAAGTGCAGCTTGAGCTTTTTTGACTATGGCCTTAAATGCCTCGGGATTGCTATACGCTATCTCTGCTAGAATTTTTCTGTCCAATTTAATTCCAGATTTGCTTAAACCATTAATAAATTTAGAATATGTTAATCCTTCAGCTCTAACGCCAGCATTAATTCTTTGTATCCATAAAGATCTAAATTCCCTTTTTTTTGCTCTACGGTCCCTATAAGCATATTGCATTGCTTTTTCCATTGCCTGCTTAGCTACTCTAATAGTATTTTTTCTTCTACCCCATTGCCCTTTTACTGCTTTTAAAACTTTTTTGTGCTTCGCATGGCTTGTTACGCCTCTTTTAACTCTTGCCATTTTATCCTCTTAAGTTGTAAGGCATGTACGACTTAACAATTTTTCCATCTTGTTTTGACATAACTGTTGTACCCC